>URBZ01000004.1 GCA_900546225.1 uncultured Rickettsiales bacterium
TTATATTCCTGTTTTTACAAAACGCGATGGGATTGTTGCAACCCATTTCAGGCCCAGCATTGCGGGTTTGTTCAAATCATAAATTGGGCGCAGGAACGTCTGCAATATACGCGCCGCGCGCATTGAATGATTTTTGTTTTTTGCGTGCGTAATGATGTCAATCGTACGTGCGCGCTTTTTCAGGTGTGCGCCCCACGATGCAGTGCGGTCGCCGATTTTATTTTTTATCATATCTAAATCTACGCCACCAAAATGCAACAGGTACAAATTTTTATCAATGTGGAAATTTGTACCCTTGACACTGTGGAAACCGCTGCCCCAAATGCGGGGGCGGAACAAGACAACTGGTTTTGTATAACGCGTGGATAGAACCGCATATTTGCGCTGGGTCAAAAATGGTGCGTTCATATCCAACGGTTTTTCAGATTCCAAATCCATTCCAACGTCCAGACCCAACCCAGACACCGTCGTGCGATTTTTTATTTTTGCCAGATACTGTGGCAATGTGGTTTTGATGTCTGGGTCAACAACCAAAAATTCATCGCAATCACAACCGATGACAATGTCGTAACCATCGGCGAATAATTTTTTTGCCAAATCAGATAACAGTAATATGCGCGTTTTGTCCCCGCGTTGGCGTTCTTCGTCACGATGCGGTAATTTTTTAATGTTGGCGTTCGCGTGACCCGATGGGATTTTTTGATCCAATCCGTCCAGATAGATATACAGGTTTTCAGACCCGATTTGTCCGCCGTAATATTTAATCCAGCGGTTCAAGAAAAATTCATCATTGCGTGCCATCGTTACGGCGGCAATACGAATATCAGATTTATGTGGTTGTGTTTTTTTCATTTACAGCCCCTCGATAAATATCTTGCGCAAAGCGTGTTTGATACGACGATATGTGATTTTTATTGGATTGCGTGTCAGCAACCATTTGATATATTCATCGCCCCATGTGCGACGTGCCGATGCCAAAATCATATCGCGCACGTCAGGCGACACGTTGCGCAAGATATACAAAATGCGATTTCCCAATGCGCCGTTTGCACGACTGAACGCAACCTTTTTCATAAACGGCATACCGTGACGGAACAGGGCGGCAACATTGTTATACACACTGCGCCCAGGGCAATTATACAGACATGCAAATTTTACGTGATGTGCGCGCAGCATTTCGGTGAATCCCTGTTCGTACAAGTATGTGATTGACCCCTTGTCCGGCTGATGGGTAATATCGCGCATAAATTCGTCGTACCATGGTGACAAGAATACATTTTTGCGCATACCAATAAACCACGACTGAATATGCGGACGCGACGATGCCCTGTTGTATGCCAGACCAAATACATCACAGTTTAATTGTTCCATTTTGCGCAGTGATGGTTCTATGTCCATCAGTGGGCCATACACAGAATCATTTACCATATACACAAATTCATAGTTTTTCAGGATATCGGCGTCCGCCGCATACATGTATGCACGTTTGTACGAACCGAAATCGTATTCACCGTGGCGTTGCGCTGTCGCGTGCAGGACATATGGTGCAACCCGCTGTAATTCAGCGGCACTGCAATCAGAATCCATGCACAGCACGACATCGCCGCATGCCGCCAATGCCTGAATATAAAAAATCAGTGATTCATCAATTAAACCGTGGGCATTATAACCCGCCAAAAGAAATAATCTGCGTTTCATGTACATATAATGTACACATTTTTTATAGAAATTTCAACAACAGGATAAAAGTCAAAAAAATGCGCCATTCGGCGCATTTTTTATTCAACGTTTTTACGTGTCTTTTTACGAATGTTGCTGTCCAATTCTTTCTTGCGCAAACGGATTGTGGCGGGTGTAACCTCTACCAATTCGTCGTCCTGAATATAAGACAGTGCTTCTTCCAGTGACATCTTGCGCGGTGGGGCCAAGAACAGTTTTTCATCAGCAGTCACGCTGCGGACGTTGGTCAGTTCTTTGCCCTTGACTGGATTTACCTCCAAATCATTTTCTTTGCTGTGTTCGCCGATAATCATACCGGAATAAACCTCTGTCTGGGGGCCAACAAACAGCGTGCCACGTGGTTGCAGGTTGAACAGGGCGTATGTCGCGGTGACACCGTTTTCCATTGATACCAGCACGCCTGGACGATACTGAACAATCGGGCCACGATATGGACCATATTTATCGAATACGCGGTTCATAATACCCGTGCCACGTGTATCGGTACGAAATTCAGACAGGTAACCAATCAGCCCACGTGATGGCGCAGAAAATACGATACGTGTTTTACCCGCACCGGACGCCTTCATTTCGGTGATTGTTGCCTTGCGCTTGGTCATCTTTTCGATAACGACGCCGGAAAATTCATCGTCAACGTCGATAACAACTTCTTCGATTGGTTCTAATTTTTCGCCGCTTTCATCTTCGTGCATAACAACACGTGGACGCGATACAGACAATTCAAACCCTTCGCGGCGCATGGTTTCAATCAGAATACCCAACTGCAATTCACCACGACCAGAAACCTCAAACGATTCATTGTTAGCACTTTGTGTGACCTTTAATGCGATGTTGGTTTCTGCTTCTTTGAACAGACGTTCGCCAATCATACGTGATGTCAATTTCTTGCCAGATTTACCAGCCAATGGCGATGTATTCACAAAGAATGTCATGGTCAGGGTTGGTGGGTCAATCGGCATTGCAGGAATTGGTTCTGTAACCGATGGGTCACACAGGGTGTCTGCCACGGTTGCCTTGGAAAAACCGGCAATAACCACAATGTCGCCCGCCGATGCACTGTCGCGCGATACCTTTTCAACACCGCGGTGTTCTATGATTTTAGTAATCTTGGCATTTTCAATAAATTCACCATTCATATTGATGGCCTTGACCGATTGGCCGACATGAACTGTACCTGATTCAATTTTGCCGGTCAAAATACGACCGACATAGGGATCAGCCTCCAACGTGGTGGCCAACATAGAAAATGGCGCGTCCAGTTGGCAACGCGTGCCATTGCAATCAGGTGCCGGTACATGATTTACAATCAGTTCAAACAGTGGGGTTAAATCCTTGTGTTCGTCATTCAAATCGCGTACCGCCCAACCATCACGACCAACCGCATAAAGATATGGGAAGTCCAACTGTTCATCGGTTGCACCCAGTTTATCAAACAGATCGAATGTTTCGCTCAGCACTTCATCGGGACGGGCATCAGAACGGTCAACCTTGTTTATGCAAACAATTGGACGCAGCCCCAGTTTTAATGCCTTGGACAAAACGAACTTGGTCTGGGGCAGGGGCCCTTCGGCTGCGTCAACCAACAGAACCACACCGTCAACCATGGACAAAATACGTTCCACTTCGCCGCCAAAGTCCGCGTGCCCTGGGGTATCAACGATATTGATTTTATAATCGTGCCACAAAATAGATGTTGGTTTTGCCGAAATAGTAATACCGCGTTCACGTTCAATATCGCCACTGTCCATGACGCGATCTTCAACCTTTTCGTTTGCGCGGAATGTGCCGGCCTGTTTTAACATATTGTCGACCAAGGTCGTTTTGCCGTGGTCAACGTGTGCAATGATTGCAATATTGCGAATATTCATGTGTTTTGCCTTAAAATTTTTTCGTAAACGCTAGATTATACCATAATTTTCAAAATTCAAGAAATTATGATTAAAAATTACTTAAAAAATTGACATTTTGATACATTTGTCTATCATTATTGAAAACAAGGGGCAAATATATTATGAACAGATTTGATTTATTGTATGTTGATTGGGATAAAACGATTGCAAAGTTTTTTGCATCGGTCGAAGATGTGTTGAGCGCGAATTATGAACGCTTGGCACGCAAGACAAAGAAATCAATTGATTTTTACGCCGAAGCGCAAGAGTTTAATCGCGCTTTTGACAAGTTGCACAAAATCGCAGAAAATCCGCGTAAATATGCGGACTATGCCACACGCGTCAAAGAAGATATGGTTATCGCGCCCAGTGTGTTTATTCCATATGGTACACAAGACAATTCGCTGTGTTTGGGGTATGCGCAAATGATGCACGCATTGGAAAACTTTTACAGAAATGAAAAGTTTGATTTTGAACAGCAAAACTTGCTGGTTGCGATAAAGAAATGGAATTACACAGTGTCAAAAAACAAATTCAAAGATTTGTATTTTGGGTTATTACCGCTGAAATATTTCGCAACGAAAAAGCAATTCCAGAAATAAATTACGTAAATAAAAAAAACGGGGCAACGCCCCGTTTCTTAATGTTTGCCACCAATCTTGGTGCGACCACCCATCAATGCCTGCAATTTTTTTGGAATATTCACACTGCCATCTGCATTTTGATGATTTTCCAATACAGGAACCAATGCACGTGGTACGGCGATGCCCGTATTATTCAGTGTCGCAACGTATTGAACATCGCCATTTGCATCGCGATATCGGGTGTTTGTGCGGCGCGCTTGGAATTGACCGATGGACGAACAACTGCCCAGTTCTTTATACGCGTTTTCGGACGGAACCCATGCCTCGACATCGTTCATCTTAACCTTGTTAAAGCCCATGTCGCCGGTGGAATTTGCAATTACGCGATATGGTAATTCCAAATCTTCCATAACCTCGCACAGGTTGTTCAAAATGTGTTCGTGCATTTCGTTCGATTGCGCTGGGGTACAATAGATATATTGTTCCACTTTGTTAAACTGGTGAAAACGGGCCAGTCCCCGTGTGTCGCGACCCGCCGCGCCGGCCTCTTTGCGGAAGCAGGGCGAAAATCCCGCGTATTTAATTGGCAAATCGCGTTCGTTCAGAATTTCACCACTGTGCAGCGAATTTAGAATGATTTCTGCGGTGCCCGCCAAACAACGATCTGTGCCCGCCAACATAAATACGTCATTGTCCATCACCGACAGGTCAGAACCCATAAAGTGACCCGCGTCGAAAATGGTTTGTGGTTTTGTAATAGATGGGCATTCAATAAATGTGAACCCCTTTGCAATCAATTTCTGAATAACGTACGTTTCAATCGCCAGTTGTAATTCGGCGGCTTCGCCAACCAATGCGTATGTGCGTGTGCCACAAATCTTGCCAATTTTTTCAGGCAACCACCAACCATTCATGTCCAGCAAATCCCACTGGGCACGTGGGGTGAAATCAAATTCGCGTGGTGCGCCGACACGACGAACCTCTACGTTTGCACTGTCGTCTGGGCCGATGGGGGCAGACGCATCGGGAATTTGTGGTACGCGATGCATTAAATCATTCAGTGCGGCCTCTTTGTCCGCTAATTCTGCCATATCGGCGGCGATTTCGTTTGCAATTTCTTTGCTGCGTGCAATCAATGGTGCTTTGTCGGTTGCAGTTGGGATTTCACGCGTAACCTTGTTCTTTTCCGCGGTCATTGTTTGTGTCGCGGTTTTTAATTCACGCACACGTGCGTCCAGTGATAACAATTCGTCAACATGGTCTTCGAACCCTTTGACGCGACATGCGTTTTTTACCACGTCTGGGTTTTCGCGAATAAATCTGATATCCAACATTTTCTAAATCCTTGTTTTTATATATGCTTAATAATAAAGTCGTGCGATGAAAATCGCAATTATTTTATGTAATCAAATATGCAAAAATTATTCCCCCAACGGGGACGAGATGCGACTGAAAAATACATAAATATCTGACATAACGCGGGTATTATAATTTTATTTCGGGGCAAAATCAATATAATCTTTGATTTGCGCATGGCGCATAGTTATGTTATGCTGGGCGCAGATAATTATAAAAAGGAAAGAATGTCATGACCGATATTGTTATGTATGATGTAATTATTCTGGGGTCTGGGCCGGCGGGTCTGACGGCGGCATTGTATTGCGCGCGCGGTGGGAAAAAGACCATCGTTCTGGGCGGTGATACACTGGGCGGCCAGATGGCGGGCATTGCCAAATTGGAAAATTACCCGGGGTGGGC
This sequence comes from uncultured Rickettsiales bacterium, assembly GCA_900546225.1. GTDB lineage: Bacteria > Pseudomonadota > Alphaproteobacteria > Rs-D84 > Rs-D84 > Enterousia. The sequence continues at coordinate 5,972 of URBZ01000004.1, forward strand.
CGGCAATGGCGCAGAACTGGCGGAATTTATGAAAAATCAGGCAACGTCGTTTGGGGCAGAGGTTGTATTCACATCGGCCAAAAGTATTTCAGGTGATGCGATTGGCGCGTTTAATGTTGCGTGTGATAACGGCAAAAAATATGTCGGTAAATCTGTTATCATCGCAACGGGCGCGTCCCCACGTAAGTTGGAAATCGCCGGTGCGCGTGAACTGTTTGGCAAGGGGGTTTCATACTGTGCCACATGTGACGGATTCTTTTACTATGACAAAGAAGTCATTGTTATCGGCGGTGGTAACAGTGCACTGAACGATGCCCTGTATTTGGCAGATATTGCCAAGACGGTCAAGATTGTTTATCGCAAAGGGGCTTTTACGCGGGCAGAGGCAATCGTGCGCAGCCGCGTTGCCGAACGTGAAAATATTGAATGCCTGTTCAATACCGATTTGGTCAAAATTGAACAGACCGCCGATGACCGCTTGGCGGCAACCACCACCACTGGTGACGTCATCACCGTTGACGGCATTTTCGTCGCCATTGGGCACGAGGCGAACACAGATTACCTGACCGAAGATGTTGCCCGTGACAACATGGGACGCATCGCACCATCTGCGTTGCCCACCGGTATGTTTGTCGCCGGTGATGTCGAATCCGATATAAAAATGCAGATTGCCACCGCCGTCGGGACAGGGTGTACGGCGGCCATGGACGCCATTGCATACCTGAATAAATTATAATGGGGCATCTCCGCTAAAACCCGCCAACTCATGTAGCGCTTGTACACTACGTTGGCGGGTTTTAGCGTATCTACCGCCATTCTAATTTATTCAAATAAAGTTATAATGGCACATCTGTGGCGGTTCTGACGCCGGTCGTGTACCTGTTTTGTACACTCCCTTTGTCACAACCACCACATCTGCACCATTCTAATTTATTCATAATCGGCGGATAAACTTTGCACTCTGAACTTTGAACTTTATTTCTTTCCAAAGTGTTTTTTTAGTATTTGGTATGCATTGTTTACCTTGGTAAATTCGCTGGCGTGTGCATTGCCACCCGTATCGGGGTGGTATTTTTTTGCCAGCGCGCGATACTTTGCGCCAATTTCGCGCATCGTTGCCGTCGGGGGCAGGTCCAACGTTTTTAACGCATTGCTGATGGTGGCATTCGGGCGTGGCTTTGGCGCGACATGGTCAAATGCGCTGCGCCCCATGATAAAATCATTCAGGAATTTTACATAGTCCGCTTCGTCCTTGTTGGCGGCGTCTTTGTCTTTCAGGGGCGCGCCAAATGTTTGGCGTTCCCAGTCGGCCTCGATTTCATCGGGGGTCATATCGGCATAGAAATTCCAATTCTTGTTATATTCCGCCGCGTGTTCCTGACAGAACCACCAGTATTCTTTCAAATCGCGCGATTTAGGCGCGCGACACGTGCCGGCCTTGGTACAGCCAGTATGATCACATTTACGTATCATTTTATATCGTCCATTGATTTTGCATGCCCCAGTGGGTGATGTGCCACAACCGTTTCACGCAGTTGTTCGGGCATTACATGTGTATAAATTTGCGTTGTTGAAATATCTTCGTGCCCCAGCATTGTTTGTATCGCGCGCAGGTTCGCGCCACCCGCCAACAAATGCGATGCAAACGAATGACGCAATACGTGTGGTGACACGCGGTGCGGGTCAATGCCAGACAGAACAGCACATTTTTTCAGTATCTTGAAAAAACCATCACGGGTGATGTGGCCTGATGCGCCGCTGGACGGAAAAACATATTTTGATTTTTCGTCGTCACGCATCGCCAGCCATTTATTCAATGCCGCAACCGCGCCCGCGTGCATGGGAACAATGCGTTCCTTGGCCCCCTTGCCATGAATCAATAATTTATCGCCCAGAATTGCGGTTATGGGTAATTCGCATAATTCTGATACGCGCAGCCCCGACGCATATACCAATTCAATCATTGCGCGCAGGCGCACCGAATTTTTTATGTCGCCCGCCGATGAAATCAATAATTCTATTTCGTCCACTGTCAAAAATTTAGGCAGGGGGCGCGCCCGTTTTGGTAATTCCAGATTTGCCGCCGGATTTTCTGTGATAATTTTTTCCAGCATTAAAAATTTATAGAACCCACGCAATGCGCTGGCGTGACGGGCAATAGACGATGCTTTGTCAGGCAGAGATGCCAGATATTTCTGGACGTCGTCCGCCGTGGCCGACATCAGACCGCCCGATAATGCCGCATCGGCCGCACGCAAATCAGAACTGTAACTGTCCAGTGTTTTTGCACTGCGTCCTTTTTCAGCGGACAGGGCCTCTAAAAACACATCTATATAGTTCATGGATACAGCACAACTTCGGTCATATTTTGTGGGGCGGGAAATGATATAATCATCAGCACCACCAGAATGAAAATCAGTGACCAAATTATAATCTTGTTACGTGTCGTATGATTGCGTCTGTTATTCAGTGGCATAGCGTTTCCCCATTAAATTGTATCAAAACTGGCGATAAATGTTGCCGCCATTGCGATAATAATCAGTTGTGGCGCAACGATGGCCAACATCGGTGGCAATGCGCCCGTTGCCCCCAGTGCATTAAACATATTGGTTAAAAAGTACAGGGCAAAGCATGTGATGATACCCAATGCAAATTTTGTTCCAAAACTGTAATTACGGCGTTGGCGGGTTTGTGAAAACGCAATACCCAATGTTGCCATCGCAACCAATGACAATGGCAAAAACGCCAATGTCCACAGTTGTACCCAATGCCCGCGTACCGGTGCGCCAATGGATTCCATCTTTTTAATAAATGATGGTAATTGCCAGAATGAAATCTGGTCTGGTTGCAGATATCTGTCCAGAACAGTGCGTGGATTCAACAGAGTTTTGGTTTGCCATGCGCGTGTTTTCATTTGACCATTTTCGTCCCATACGTTTGCGCGTGCGGCATTCAACCCATCGTCCGACAGGGTGATATTTTCTGCTTCGACCCGGGCGGTCAATTTGAAAGACGCATCTTGGGCGTATACGGTTGCGTTTTGAAATTCCAACGCGTCGCCCGACTTGCGCATGCCGGTTGCGTTCATTGTGATGTATCCCGTATCGGACGATTCACGCAACCAAATTGCGCCATCAATCAATTTCAGATGGTCTGATGTGATGGTCTGGTTGCTCAGTTTAACCGAATACGGATTTACGATCGTGGTTGCGAATATACCAATCAGTACTGCGCCCAGTAAAAACGGACGTGACGACTGGTACGGGGACAGACCCGCACTGGCAACAATGATACTTTCACTGGATTTGGTCAGGTTATAAGACGCCAACAGCGTTCCCATAAACACCGCCAGTGGCAAAAACAGCGGCACGTATTCCAACAGACGTGTCCATGATTCCGCCAATGCCGCCACCGCCGTCGGATTTGATGGCAGGCGTTCAACAAATGTAATTGCAAAAATAATGCCGCATACGACCAGCATTACCAGCCCGACGCCCGAAAAGAAACGTCGCAACAGGAATCTGGTCAAAATAGATGGTTTCAGTGTCATAATCAAAAAGTATAACCTGTTGAATTGATAATTGCAAAATTAAAATGAATGCTTATAATTTCAGGTACAAAAAATAGGATTTACGAAAATGGATAAAAGACCAATCTCGCGCCAGGGGTTTGACTCGCTGGTGAAAGAATTAAAAGACCTGAAAGAAGTTCAGCGTCCGGAAATATTGAAAACCGTCCAATGGGCGCGTTCGCTGGGTGATTTGTCTGAAAATGCCGATTACAGCGCGGCCAAGGAAAAACAACGTCAGATTGACAAGCGTATTCAGTTTATCGAAGGGGTGATTGAAAACGCTGCAATTATTGACGTGGATTCGCTGACCGGTGACCGTGTGGTGTTTGGTGCGCGTGTCGTTGCCGAAGACGAAGACGGCAATCGTATGCAGTGCCGGATTCTGTCGGACATTGAATCTGATGGCAAACAGGTTATTTCGTGCACATCGCCGGTTGGACGTGCCATGATTGGCCGGTGCGTTGGCGATACGTGCATTGTAAAATTGCCATCTGGCGAAAAAGAATACGAGATTTTGGAAGTTAAATTCAAAGAATAATCGCATATGCCTGTACGCGTCTTGCCCGATTTTTTGATAAACCAGATTGCCGCCGGCGAGGTTGTAGAGCGTCCCGCCAGCGTGGTCAAGGAACTGGTTGAAAATGCGCTGGACGCGGGCGCAGACCAGATTATGATTGATGTCGCCGATGGCGGACGTACGCTGATTACGGTTGTTGACAATGGATCGGGAATGTCGCGTGATGATTTGACGCGCAGTATTACGCGCCATGCGACGTCAAAGTTGCCCGATGATGATTTGCTGAATATAAACTTTATGGGGTTTCGTGGCGAAGCGTTACCATCAATCGCATCTGTGTCTGATATGACGATTGATACATGCAATGGTGCGGACGAAAATGGTTGGCAACTGAATGCGAATACCGGTGATGTGCGGCCATCTGATTGGGACGCAGGAACACGCATTCGTGTGGCAAACCTGTTTGCACGCACACCGGCGCGGTTGAAATTCTTGCGCGCAGATCGGGCGGAAATGATATCTGTGTTGGACGTTGTGCGTCGTCTGGCCATGGCGCGGCCCGATGTCGGTTTTACACTGAATAATAAATGGCGATTTCCAAAAAATCAGAATATGCGTGACCGTATTGTTGCGGTTATGGGCGATGATGTCGCGGGTCGTATGATACCGGTTGACGCATTCAGTGCATCGGATGCCGGCATTGAATTACACGGTTTTATTTCAGAACCAACGTTGCGACGCGCATCGTCGGTGGATCAATATCTGTTTGTAAATGGTCGTCCGGTCAAGGACAAGGTTCTGGTTGGTGCATTGCGCGCGGCATATATGGACGTTATGCATGCGCGCGAATTTCCGCTGTGCGCGCTGTATTTAACCGTGCCACCGCGCAGTGTTGACGTAAATGTTTCCCCCGCCAAGACAGAGGTGCATTTTTTAGAGCCGGCGCATATTCGTGGTTTTATTATCAAAAATCTGCGTGCGGCATTGGCGCGCACAATGAATGACGCACCGGAAATAGATGTGGCGCATCACACGCCCCGTGAATTTGAAATAGCGGCGGCCGCAACGCCAATCAGTCCGGCCAGTCCCGCCATGGTACGTATGGATTTTGGTATTACGCCCGCCACAATGCGCGTGCACCAGCCAGCACAGGGCGAGGTTTTTAAGCCCGCCATGTCTGTGCCGTCAAGCGCACCATCTGATGCCGATGCAATGCAACCATTGGGGCGTGTGATTGGTCAGATTGGTAACAAATATATTTTGGCGGCATCGGGCGATAATCTGGTTGTGGTTGACCAGCATGCGGCGCATGAGCGCATCACGTATGAACACCTGCGCCGGCATGCGATAAAGACGCAACCGCTGTTGACACCGATTGTTGTATCAATGCGCAGTGATGATGTGGTGGCGGTATTGACCGTTGCGGACGAAATGCGGGCGTCTGGTTTGCACATCGATGCGTTTGGCGATGACGCCATTGCCATTTTTGAAAAGCCCGCCGATTGGGATTTGAACTGGGCAAACCTGTTTCACGACATCGCGGACGAGGTTCGCGCCAACGGTCATTCGTCGCAGCTGGGTGAACGGTTGCATTTGAAATTGGCGAATTATGCGTGCCATCACAGTGTGCGCGCGGGTCAGGCGTTGGACATGGCGTCGTGTGATGCGCTGTTGCGGGCGATTGAAAATACAACGCGCGCGGGACAATGTAATCACGGTCGACCGGTGTATAAATTTATTCCCATTGTCGATATGGACGCATGGTTTGAACGTATATAAAAACAGGGGGCGCAAGCCCTTGTTTTTTGCCTTTACAGGTGCGCTTTTTTTTACTATCTTTTGTGCATAAATACCAAGGAGAAATAGCATGGAAGAAACAACAGTCGTTGTTGAAAATGGTGCAAACATTGCACAGACCGCAACAGGGGATTGGTGGGGAATGTTGCTGTATTGTGCGGTTGTGTTTGGAATAATCTATCTGTTTATGGTGCGTCCGAACAAGCGCAGAATGGCGGAATACCAGAAAATGTTGGATTCATTAAAGGTTGGGAATCGCGTCATGGCGGCGGGCATTTATGGCACTATTAAAAAGATAAACGAAAAAACAATAGAAATGGAAGTGGCCAAAGGTGTTGTTATTGAGGTAAATAAAAACGCCGTTGCCAGTGTTGAATAATAAAGGGTTGTGATATGTTTAAGAAACTGGCGATAGTTTTTGTTGCGGTGTTTGGTGTGTTGCTGGCTGTGCCGACAATGTCGCCGAAATTAGCACCTTATTTCCCATCATGGGCACGTCCGATTCCATTGGGTTTGGATTTGAAGGGCGGTGCGCAGTTGTTATTGGAAGTGGATACAAACACCATGTTCCAAGAAAAAGCGGCGCAACTGTATGACGAAGCGCGCAGTGCGATGATTGATCGTGATCGCGGTGTTATTCGTTTTTCAAACCTGCGCAATGTTGATGGTGTTGTGTCATTGGTCGTTCGCGAAGATGATGATGTGTCACGTGCCAAGGGACGTTTGAAGAGCGTTCTGGGGTCTGGGGTTGATATTTCGTCTTCGGGTCGCACGATTACATTAAAGTACACCGAAAAACAGAAAGAAGAAATGGTCAAAGACGCATTGGCGCGCAGTATTGAAATTGTTCGTCGTCGTATTGATGCGTTGGGAACAAAAGAACCATCTATTCAATCACAGGGTGGAAAATATATTCTGATTCAGTTGCCTGGGGTTGATAATCCGGAACACATCAAGGATTTGATTGGCCAGACAGCCAAGATGACATTCCATTTGGTAAATGAAAATGTTACGCAGGAACAGATTTCGTCTGGGCGTGCGCCAAATGGTACTCAATTCTTGCCATATATGGAAAATCCACAACAGGTTGTGCCGGTGTACAGCCGCGTGGAGGTGTCGGGTGAATCATTGAAAGATTCACAGGCCGATTTCGACCAGAATAATATGCCGGTTGTAACGACGGCGTTTGATGCGACCGGTGCGCGCAAGTTTGCGCGTCTGACCACAGAGCATGTCAACGAACGTTTCGCGATTGTTTTGGACGGCAAGGTTTTGTCCGCACCAACAATTCGTGAACCAATCCCAGGGGGACGTGGCCAGATTTCTGGTGGATTCACATTGCAGGGCGCAAAAGATTTGGCGGTATTGCTGCGCAGTGGCGCATTGCCGGCACCATTACAGGTTATCGAAGAACGCACGGTTGGTGCGGGTCTGGGCGCAGATGCGATTGAAGCAGGGCGCGTTGGATCGGCGATTGGCGTATTGTTCGTAATTCTGTTTATGCTGATTGCGTATCGTACGTTTGGTTTGATTGCAGACATCGTTTTGATGGTAAATTTGGCCATGATTATTGGTATATCTGCATTCTTGGGCGCGACACTGACATTGCCGGGGATTGCGGGTATCGTGTTGACGTTGGGTATGGCGGTGGACGCGAATATTCTGCCGTTTGAACGTATCCGTGACGAGGTTCGCGAAGGCGTCCCAACACTGCGTGCGGTTGATTTTGGCTTTACCCGTTCAACCAAGACCGTTATGGACGGTAACCTGACCAATTTGATTTGCAGTTTGATTTTGTTCCAGTTTGGCGCGGGCCCAATCCGTGGGTTTGCGGTGACGCTGTCGATTGGTGTTATTACAACACTGTTCACATGCTTGGCATTGTCACGTGTATTGATTGACTGGTACATGGGCGGCAAAAATAAAAAGATTGGTTACATCAAAAATAAATAAAAAGGTTATGTTATGAAATTCCATTTTATGAAATATCGGAAACTGTCGTACTGGGTTTCTGGGATTTTGGTTGCATTGTCGATTGTGTCGCTGTTGACACACGGGCTGAATTACGGCATTGACTTTGCAGGTGGTATTTCGATGGAGGTTAAACCCATCGAAGCCAGTTACACGATTGACAAGATGCGCAGTGACCTGTCGGCGTTCAGTCCGGAATTGCAATCTGTGGACAATGATTCAATCTTGATTCGCGTTGGCCTGCCCAAGGGGGCAACCGATGCCCAGCAGAACACCCGCGTTGCCGAAATCAAACAGATTTTGGGTGACAAGGTACAATATTCACAGGTTCAAATCGTTGGCCCAAAAATCGGTGGTGAACTGGTACGCGGTGGTATATTGGCGATTCTGGTATCATTCGTGTTGATGAGTGTATATATCTGGATTCGTTATCGCGGTGGGTATGCGGTTGGCTCATTTGTGTCGCTGGTTTTGGACTTTGTTTTGATGTTTGGATTCTTTTCCATTACGGGTCTGGAATTTAACCAGACGTCCATTGCGGTTATTTTGATGGGGATTGGTTATTCCATCAATGACAAGGTTGTAAACTATGACCGTATTGATGAAAACATCAAAAAATATCACAAAATGCCAATGACAGAACTGATTGATTTGTCGGTCAATGAAATGTTGCATCGTACAATTATGACTAGTTTGTCGACAATATTGGCAATGGTCGGTCTGTATTTCTGGGGCGGGGTGATGTTGCAAGAATTTGCGATTGCAATGACATTCTCGGTCGTGATGGGTACATTGACCAGTATTTATATTTCAAATGTTATTTTGTATCACTTTAACCTGCGTGAAACAAAATATTGATAACCTGCGCGCCGCGCCATATCGGGGGGGAGGGGTATATAGATGAGATTAAAACAAATCTTTTTACTGGTGGCATTGGTTTTTGCGATTTCGCCCGCGGCGCGCGCAGACAGTTTGTTTTTCGAAGACGAACCGGTTCAAGATGGCCTGCGCGTTTTTGATATGTCCAAAACATTTGCGGAAATTTATCAAAAACTGGACGGTGTAAAATGGGCCGGTAAAAATATCAATGTTGCGATTGAAAGTTTGGAAAACCTGAGCGCGGACGCGCATATTGCCGCAACGGACAATCGTGTGGTTTTGGTCTGGCGCGACAGTATTATTGCAAATTATCCACGTCCCAGTGCGGGTGATTGGAATGGGTTTGGTGAAATCACAACGGCATTGATTTTGAAACTGCGCGAAAATGATTCAGATTTGCATCGCGCAACGCCATCTGAAATGTACCAGATGGTTGTTGATGCACTGACACACGGCATTGATGAAAATGGACGCTATATTTATTCGCGTGCGGCCGAAATAAACGAAGATGGTCGCATATTGACCAGTGTTGGTTTGACGGGCGCACGTGATGCGCGTGGAAATTGGCGTGTACACGGCGTGTTCAAGGGCGCGCCCGCCGACACGGCTGGCATTCGCGAAGGGGACTTGATTGCTGAAATAAACGGCACGCCGGTTGCCAAAATGTCAGACGATGATATAGAAAGTTTCTTGGCTGGTTTTAATTCTGGCACGTCCAAGGTAAAATTGCTGACCCCGTCGGGTGCGCGCGATGTTGTGTTGCGTCGTGCGACGATTGTTTTGGCGGACGCCGATGTTGTGCATCGTGCGGGCATTGGCGCAGATGAAAGTGATGTGTTGGAAATTGTCGTGCATGATGTATCAGATAATTCTGTGGCCATTGTGAACGAGGCATTGGCAACGTATGATAATCTGGGCGGAATTGTATTAGATTTGCGTGCGTCGTCGGGCGACGATGAACGTGCGGCGGCAAAATTGGCGGGACTGTTTATCGGGGCACGGCCTGTGATGCGTATATTGGAAACCGCCCGCGATCAGGTAGAGGTTGTCCCAGGCGGTCGCGCCGTAACCGATGCGCCGGTTGTTGTCTTGATTTCTGATCAGACACGTGGCACGGCCGAGGCGATTGCCAGTGCGTTCTATGAATACAATCGTGGCGTATTGGTGGGCACACCCACCGCGGGCAGTGCGCGCATTGCAACACGTCTGGATTTGTCAGATGGTGGTGCGTTGGAATTGCTGAATAAATCAATCAAGACCGGCACGGGGCGTGATATTGATGGGCGCGGAATTTTCCCGATAGTGTGTTTATCTAATATTCGCAGCAGTGCGCAACAAAATGCGTTTTTCTTGAACGTAATCAACGATGATTTTAATGCACGCGATTTTAACCAAGAACCAGATACAGATGTCACCGCAATTCGCAGTGGTTGTCCTGTTATAACCAGTGGCAGTGACGAAGATGCATTGGCGGCGGCTGTATCGGCCAAGATTTTAACTGATAAAAAAATCTATAATATTTTAATCGAAAAATAAAAAGGGCAATCTGATGTTTTTAACCCAAGACAATAAAATGAAATGGAAATTATTGGCGTATGCCACCGCCGTGGTTGCGGTGATTGTTGCGCTGGGGGTGATGTGGTTTGATGCGCCGGTGTATTTGGCTATGCGTGGGTTAAATTGCAAATTGTGGGGCGTGTTTGACACGATTTTTGATGCCAAAATGTGGATTGGGGCATCGTTTGTTCTGATGTGTGCGTTTTATGGCAAAAAAACACTGGAATCAAGACCGTGTTTCAAAAACGATAAAAATCGTTTCAGCATTATGTGTTTCTGGTCTGATTTCTTGCTGAAAACCAAGAACAGTTATGCGTTTTTTACATTTTGTTCTGTTTTGTCGGCGTCCATCATTGCCCAGATATTAAAGGTTGTAATTGGTCGTGCGCGTCCAATATTTTATGAGGCGTTGGGTATGACGGGATTTTACCCATTTCATAATGATTGGGCGTTTAATTCCATGCCATCGGGGCACGCCGTTGCATCATTTGCGGGATTGGTTATGTTGGGTATGCTGGCCCCGCGTATAAAGCCATTTACGTGGTCGCTGGCGATACTGATTGGTGTGTCGCGTGTGGCGATTGGGGCACATTGGCCAACGGACGTTATATTGGGCGCATTCATCGGTATGATGATGGCGGACTTGGTAAAGTGGTGGCTGAAACGTCGCTGTGAATAAATAAGAATGCGTCAAAAAAATGGCGCATTTTTCTTTTTTTTATGATAAAATAGGCGCGTTATGGAAGGACAATCAAGATTTTTACCAGAAAGTGTTTCTGGGGCGTTAAAAAACATTGCGCGGCGCGCGTGGGGCACAACACTGATTTTAGTCGGCGTGTGGGCTATATTTGCGTTGTTATTTTTTAATCCGTACTTGGACGGCTTTGCCACCGCCAGCACGTTTGGCAATCAATCCGCAATGGGTAATGTGGTTGCCTTTTTGCGGTACAGTGTGGGTACTGTTCCGGCGTTGTTTTTGCTGTTATGCATTGTGCGGGCGGGGATTTCGCGCGCAATGAATTGGGTGGACGATAATGCGCCCGAATATAATTTAATGCGAATTTTTGTCGCACTGTGTGCGGGTGCGGCGGCATTTGGTTTGATTGCGCCCAGTCGGGCGTTTGGTGGTTTTGCGGGCGCGATTGTGGCGCATGATGCGGGGACACTGGTTGGCGCGTGGGCGGTGGCATTATGCATTCCGGCAATGGCGGTATTTTTATGGTTGGCGGCGCGCGTGTTACATATTAAATGGTCGCATGTGCGTGCGTTGTTGAATTTGGTACGTCGCGTAATTGGTGCGATTTTGTCTGTATTCCGTATGGTGTCGGGACGTCCCGCGGCGGCGTCAGATGACGTGGAAAACGCCGAAGAAGTCGTCGCAGAAGAAGAGGCCGAGGAAGAAACGCCCGTCGCAGACACCAAACCCGCCGCGCGTCGTCGCGCAAAGCCCGCAGCCAAGAAAGCGGCAACCAAGGTTGCGCGCGCGGCCGGTGACGATGAATTTGAATTGCCAGACCCAGATTTTCTGGAAGATTCCAATTTTGGTAAAAATGTGGTAACGCCAGAGTTGAAACGTAATGCCGTCGCGATGGAGGAACACTTTGCTGAATACAATGTTCATGGCAAGGTTGTTGGTATTCGCCCAGGGCCGATTGTTACATTGTATGAACTGATGCCCGAAAGTGGTACGCGTTGGGCCGATGTCAGCAAGACCGTCAAAGATATGACGCGTGCAATGGCAACTGAAAATATTCGTATTGCGCAAATTCCTGGGACACCACTGATTGGTGTGGAAATGGTGAACCTGAAACGCCAGACGGTGCGTTTCCATGGTCTGGTTGCCAGTGACACATTCCAAACGTCCAAGTACAAGATTCCATTGGCATTGGGTGTTGATATTGGCGGTAATTATATGTATTTTGATTTGGCCAAAATGCCGCATATGCTGATTGCAGGGCGTACGGGGTCTGGGAAATCTGTGTTCGTGCAATCCATCATCACGTCTATCGTTTATCACTTTACACCGGACAAGTGCAAATTGATAATCATTGACCCAAAGGGGGTTGATTTTGGGTTCTGGGACGATATCCCACATTTGATTACACCGATTGTAAAGCTTGATCCAAATGCGGCTGTCAATGCATTGAAGTGGGCCGTACGCGAAATGGAAGAACGGTATAAACAACTGCAACTGGTCAATGCGCGCAATATCGAAAGTTATAATGAAATCGTTGCGGCCAAGCGCGCGGCGGGCGAAAAAATCACGCGTCAGGTCGCCGTTGGTACAGATGAAGAAACAGGTGAATTGTTGTTTGAAACACAGGAAGTTGACCTGTCTGATATGCCATATATTGTCATTATTATTGACGAGGTTGCCGACCTGATGAGTTTGGCGCGCAAAGATGTTGAGGCGTGCGTCCAGCGTATTGCGCAGAAAGCGCGCGCGGCGGGTATTCACTTGGTCATGGCGACCCAGCGTCCAGATGCGACGACCATTACCGGTGTTATCAAGGCGAATTTCCCAACACGTGTATCATTCCAAGCGCGCAGCGTTATTGACTCTATGACAACATTGGGTGAAAAGGGTGCGGAAACATTGTTGGCGTGTGGTGATATGTTGTTCAGCGAGGCCGGACGTCCACCTGTGCGTATACACGGTGCGTTTATATCGGACGAAGAATTGACGCGTATTGGCGATTTCCTGCGCGCACAACGTGAACCGGAATATGTTGCGGGCATTACCGACGGTGGTGATGGTGACGTACCAATGGCTGGCGCGGCGGTGTCGGGCGGGGCGGCCGCGGGCAACAAAGATGCCGATTTATATGCACAGGCCAAAGAATGCGTTTTGCGCGATAAAAAGCCGACGATTTCGTACATTCAGCGCAGGTTGCAAATTGGTTACAACAAGGCCGCCGGATTTATGGAACGTATGGAACAAGAGGGTATTGTCAGCCCGCCAGACGCGAACAATAAACGTCATATTTTATAGTAAAAAATACCGGCGAATGCCGGTGTTTTTTATTCTTTTTTATATGGCCTGATTGTGGTATAATTATACGCAAAAGGAGATTTTTATTATGAAGAAACAAATGTCTTGGTTTATTTTGGCGGCGGCGGTACTGGGGCTGAATCCGGCGGTGGCCGCAACAAACAGCGGTACGCGCGCTGCGTCCAGTGTGGATTTTTCGTCACAGCCCGCCACGCGTGCACGTACAAATGTGAACTATCAAAAATACCAGACGCGTACAACAACTCGTACGTATAATTCAAATGATGGTAAAAACCTGTATTATACACAGCCGGTAAATCGCAGTGCATTGTATAAACAATATGATTCTGGTCGCACGTCCCAGACAACAACGGTTCGTACATCACGCGCGGAAACATTGCGCACAGAACTGAAACGTAAATATTATTTGGCGCATCCGTTCTTTCAGCCATTGGGGGGCAAGTTTGGTTCTGTGACGGATTTGTCGTACACAGACAATTCTTATAAAATCAATCTGACGCCTGTGACTGGATTTTCGATTTCTGATCCAAAGGCGACATGGAGCACCAAGCAGTTTTCAATCAAAGAAGATTTCAGTTATGGTATAACAGACCGTATCGCGGTGTTGGGTATGCTGCGTTATGATTCTGCAAAATACAAATTTGATTGGACAACCGCGCCAGACGATGAAATGGACGACAATGATTTGAATATGTTCGGTCTGGGTGGCCAGTGGCGTTTTGTCGATAACGACAAATGGATTGCAACGGCATCGGCATATTACCAGCACCAGAAAGATATTTCGGACAACGTAATCTTGGACATCAAGGCAGGGTACAAGGTTGCACGTTCGACCATCTATGGTTTGGCACGTGGTTGGTATGTTGACTTTGATGGCAATTCTTATGGTAATGGTATCGAAGGTAAAAATGAATCCGGTCACGAACAATCATTGTTCTTGGCGTACAAGACAGACGTCAGCAACGCATTCTATTTCGAAGGCGGATTGGGCGTGTTCAGCGTCTTGGACGAAGATTGGACATTTAATTTAGAGGGTATCTTTGGTACATATGATTGGCACAATCAGGCGTCGTTAAAGGCGGCATTGGGTTGGCAACCAACGGATTGGGTTGCACTGAATCTGTATGCCAAGATGGCCGTATATGACAGTGCCGACGATAAAAAATTGGATTACTATGTATATGGTGCAGAAACATCTGCGGGTGTATACCAAGACAGTTGGGTAAAGCATGGCACAGCAGATGTCAACGATTACAAAGAAACAACCGTTGGCCTGCAAGCGATATTCCAGTTTTAATATCTGATGGAAGTATTTGGCTGGTGCGGGGCGAAAACGCATCAGCCGATAATTTTGTAAATGTGGGGACGTGGTTATGCGCAAGTTACTGTTTTGTTTGATGGGGGTTTGTGTGATGATGACGGGGGCGCGTGCAGATGATGCGTTGGCACGCGATACGTCTGATCCGTTGTATATGTTGGGTATCGAAGAAACACTGTCCCAAACAACATTGACGTTTTGGGATAATGTGTTGCGTGCGGGGCAGTCCGTTTCATATGGTATGAATGACCGCCTGACCATCGGGGCAAACGTACATTATCAAATCGATTTTGATGGGGACGAAGACGGATTCTCGGCCATTGATGTCGGTGGGGCATATCGTATGTCAAATGGTTCTGATAACAGTGCCCAGTTGATATCGGACGTCTTGTTTGGATTAAAGTTTGGTGGTTCGTCACATGTGCGCACGCCGTATTTCGCGGATTCCACGTATTATGCGGGACTGCGTTTTGGACGTCAATGGTCGGGTGTGACATTGGCGGCAACGGTAAAATCAAATTGGATTTTTGATGATACCCGCGGTATGTCATACATTGACATGACGCCAGAGGTTTATTTCCGCCTTGACCCAGATATGCGTTTGGGTTTTGACTTTACATGGCGCAAGGCAACAAATCCGGACTATGACCAAGAATGGATTGGTGGCAAATTTGTTCGCCAATATGGCCGTACGCAGTACATAGGGCACGTTGACTATGAATTTGAAAGTGAAGATTTTCAGGTCGGTGCGCAAATAAACATCTTGTTCTGATAAATTTTTCCCCGCGCGAATGCGGGGATTTTTCTTGTTATGTGTGTTGACAATTTTTATTTTTGGGCTATATTTTAAGCATGCAAGAAAAAGTTATTTTTGTTTTTCCAGGTCAGGGCGCGCAGTATGTTGGTATGGGCAAAGATTTATTTCATGAATTTGCCGTGGCGCGTTATACATTTCAACAGGTTTCGGACATTGCGCATCGTGATATTACGGGTATTTGTTTTAATGGGCCGGAATCTGAATTGAACAAACCGGAAAATACTTCATTGGGGACATTTGCGCATTCTGTTGCGATTGCCAGAATAATAGAGGCGGAATTTGGCCGCCCACTGTATCAGGTTGGGTACGCCATGGCGGGCCATTCAATGGGACAATATTCGGCGTTGCATTGTGTTGGCGCGCTGTCGTTTGCGGACGCCGTGCGGTTGTTGTCCGCGCGCAGTTCATATATGTCTATGACGGACAAATCAGGTGGCGGAATGGGGTGCATTGTTGGACTGGATCGCGCGGCGGTTGAAAACTGTTTGATGGCGGCAAATGGTCATGGGTATGCGGCGATATCAAATCATAATGCGCGTGATCAATTTATTATCAGTGGCCAAAATGCCGCGCTGGACGCGGTATTGGTTGCGGCACAAAATTCTGGGGCACGTTTGGCCAAGCGGTTAAATGTATCTGTGCCGGCGCATTGTGAATTGATGCGTGATGCTGGACATATGTTGCGCGCACGTCTGGAAGAAACGCCAATATCCGCACCTAAAACAAATTGGTTTTCAAATCAAACCGCGGCATTTATGTCCAACCCAATGGACGTTCGTGATGCATTGGCTGACCAGATGACGCATGGGGTGCGTTGGTTGGAAATTATGGAAAAGTTCCCGACGTATTCAATTACGCAATCGTATGAACTGGGGCCGGGGGCGGTGTTATCTAAATTGATAAAGCGTGCGGACGTTGGTACGCGTGCGGCATCAACCGACAATATTGCGGGCGTGCGTAAAATGCTGGACGCGTTGGCGACGGGGCTAAACCACGTGCGGTAATTTTATTTTTTTGATGAATTTATTTTTTCGCGCAGTGTGTTCCAATAATCCAGACGCTTTTTAATTTCGCGTTCAAATCCGCGTTCCACGGGGGTATAGAATGTCTGACGCGGCATAGATTCAGGAAAACAATTTTGACCTGAAAATCCAGACGCCGTATCGGGGTCATAAATGTACCCCGCACCATATCCCATATTTTTCATCATTTTTGTCGGGGCGTTCAAAATGTTTTTTGGTGGCGGAACGCTGCCTGTGGCGCGGGCGGCGGCATACGCCGCATTTTGTGCGCGATAATTTCCAATACTTTTTGGCGCAGTGCCCAAATAAATTACCAGTTCGGTCAGTGCCAAGTCCCCCTCTGGACTGCCCATGCGTTCATACAGTTGCCATGCGGTCAATGCCATCTGCATTGCGTTGGGATCGGCCAGACCCACATCTTCCATTGCGAATCGTGCCAAGCGGCGGAACAAGTACATTGGATCTTGGCCTGATGTCATCATGCGCGCCGTCCAATACAGCGCGGCATCGGTGTCTGATGCACGCAATGATTTATGTACCGCCGAAATCAGGTTGTAATGTTCGTCGCCCGATTTGTCGGACAGGGGTGCGCGCTTTTGTATCACGGAATCCAACGCATCGGGGTTCAGTTCCTTTTTGAAATTTGCGTTTATCAGGTATTCAATTGTGTTCAGTAAAAATCGCGCATCACCATCAGAAATGTCCGCCAAATGATTACGGGCATCTTCGTTTAATGGTAATTTTTTTTCTGTAAATTTTTCTGCACGATTTATCAATTCCATTAAATCATCGTGCGATAATCCCGCCAATACCCCGACGTGACAACGCGACAGTAACGCGTTATTCAAATTAAAACTGGGGTTTTCGGTGGTTGCACCCATGAATACGACAGTGCCATCTTCTAGGTAAGGCAACAGGGTATCTTGCTGGGTTTTATTAAACCGGTGAATTTCGTCGATAAACAGTAATGTGTTGCGGCCCAAATTGCGATTTAACTTTGCGGTTTCCATCGCCTTTTTTATATCGGCGGTGCCGGAAAATACCGCGGACATCGGTACAAAATCCATATCCACAGAATTTGCCAATGCACGTGCAATCGTCGTCTTGCCACACCCCGGCGGGCCCCACAAAATCAGGTTGGACAATTTATGATTATCAACCATGCGGCGCACCAGTCCGTTTTCCCCCAGCAGTTGGGTTTGACCGATAACTTCATCAATCGTGCGTGGTCGCATTAAATCGGCAAGAGGTCTGGTTTCGTCGGGCATAATTATGTTTTACTTTGATTTTATTTACTGTTTATTTTGTGGTATAATGATTGTATTAGAAAAAAGAGGGTTTATCAATTGGTAAATGATGATAAAAATTCCGAATTTACGTTGGCGGTTGCCAATCTGGCGGCGGCGGCAATGGCGGCAAATCCGGAACTGACCATGGCGGCGGCGGTGGCATCGGCGCGTGAAACATTGCGGGGGGCATCGGTGTCCCCGCGTCAAATTGCTGATTCCGTGCGTCCAGACAAAATTCAATGTCTGGAAGATGGCACGTGGCACGTTATGTTGCGTCGCTATATTCGCCGTAAATTTAACCTGACACCGGACGCGTATCGTGCAAAGTGGGGATTGCCGGCGGATTATCCTTTTGTTGCGCCGAACTATGCATCGCGTCGGTCAAAGATTGCCAAGAAGACCGGTTTGGGAAAATCAAAACAGGGAAAATAATATGTCGGAAAAATTCAGAAAAATCGTGCACAGTCCCGAAGAGGCGGCGAAAAAACTGCGTAAAAAAATTGGTGCAACGCGTCCGGTGGAATATGTGCGTGCGCGCGCCACAGGCGACAAATTAAATGCTGGTGCGGTTGCGGGTATCATGGCATTGGGCACGGCAAAGTGGTCTGCGTGGTTGGCGGCGGGCGGTACGCAATTTATGCTGTGGCTGGCGCGTGTGGCGGCATTGGATAACGCTATTTTGCGCCATATGGAAAAATCGGGCGCAGCCAAAGATGTTAAACTGAACAAGGACGGTACGGAAAATAAACTGTCCAAGTTCAGAAAAAAGAATCCAAATTTAGTTGCGCATTTGAAATGGTATTTTGCGCTGTCGCTGTTGGCGGGGGCGGGCGCGGCCACAATGAAATATGGGCCGGACATTGTGCAAACAGTCCAAGAACGTCGCGCCGAACGCGAGGTAGACGAGGCGCGTCGTGGGACGTATGCCGCGTATCTGGACAAAATGCAGAGTATAACGCCATTCTTGATTGCAGACCTGATTGCCAAAGAAGGGATTCATGTTGACAGTAATGGTATGCATGTGCCGTATAAAGATTCGCGCGGGGTTTGGACGATTGGTTTTGGTTCGACAATGTTGAAAGATAAAACGCCTGTGACGGAAAAAACAAAACCAATCACAAATGACGAGGCATATGAACTGGCGCGTTGGCATTTGGAAGCGGGCGAAACGTACTTTATCATGTACTGTTATGACACGGCCGTGCCAGATGTTGATATTTCGACAACAGAACGTGCGCTGGGGACAGGGTCGATTGTATATAATTCGTATTCTAAATTGATTGAAAATCCAAAGGCCAGAAATACCCGTGAACGTTTTGCGGCGTTGCGTGCGGATTTTGATGAATTTGGTTATGCGACCCCAGACAGTTTGATTTTGCAACGCTTTGCCCAATACCCCATTTTAGAAAAAGACGAAACATCGTTTGGGCGTGAATGGTTGCACGGTGGCACGACGGACATGCTGGGTGATAAACTGGGCGGATTCTTGGCCGGTGGTCGCGGTGTGCAATGGCGACGCTGGTTGGAGGCAGGGCTGTTCACCGGCGACATTACACCAAATATGTTGCTGGATTGTCCGGTAAACGGCATGTATGAGTTTTACAGATGCATGGACGAAGAAAAAGAAGCGTTCTTTATCGGTAATAATTCAGAAAACCGTCGTGTCAATCGTGATACGTATGCCAAGTTTTATAAATGGCTGGAAAATCCAGTGAATAAAAAAGGTTTGTCGTTGGCGCGGTGGAAGAAGATTAGCGATTATCTGCCGCCGGATATTGTGGAACTGTGTCGCGGCGGAAAATGCGAATTGGGTAATCGCGAAATTGCCCGACATGTGCCAACGCTGGATACAGAAATTGGCAACACTGACAATATCGCGGTCAAGACGTATGTTTTGGAATATGATGAATTGTATGCTGATGCGATTGATTCATACAAGGCAGGGGACTTTGCGGCGGCGGCGGAAAAATACACAAATATGTTGTCGCTGTATCCGAACAATGCGTTGTTGCGAAATGATTTGGCGGCGACGTACAATAAATTGGGTATGTACAACGATGCTATTACACAGGTGCGTGAAATTGTTCACCGTATTGGGGACAAGGGGCAATATGCGGCGGCGTACTATAATGCTGGGTTTGCGTATGAAAAACTGGGTAATCTGCAAAAGGCATTGGCGAACTATAAATTGGCATTGGCAAATGGTAATCGTCGTGTACAGCGTGACATAACGCGTGTGCGTGAAAATATGAACAAAGTATCATCACAGGGCAAGCGTATCGCGTTTGGTGGTGCGCGCGCAAAATTGCAAAATAAATCGCGTGGCGATTTGCTGGTTTACGGAATTGAACACAAGGGTAATATGGCATGAAGGTCTGGGTAAACTATAACGATAAACGTTGGAAAAAATATAAAATTGATTTTGAAAAAATCGTGCAGATGGCGGCTGGCCCTGCATACAAGGATTCAGAGGTTTCAATTACATTGACCAATGATGATGAAATTCATGCCTTGAATCGTCAGTGGCGCGGTATTGATAAACCGACGAATGTTTTGTCTTTTGAACTGGGTGATCCGGTGTTGCTGGGTGACATATACATATCATTGGATACTGTTGCACGTCAGGCGGCGGACGCAAAAATATCTGTGGCGGAACATACCGCGCATATGGTTGTGCATGGTACTTTACATTTAATGGGGTATGACCATATTACGGATGCGCAGGCCACAGAAATGGAATCTTTGGAAATAAAAATAATGAAACGTTTGGGTTATAAAAATCCATATGCAGACGAATCGACGCCGGTATGCAACAGCGAAAAATGTTGTGTCGGCAGTCGGCTGATTTCTTTTTTAGAAAAATTCAAAATTCGTAAAAATGGTGTGATGCAATATATTGCGATGGCGATGCTGGGGTTGGCGACATCATTTGGTTTTGCCCCATTTAATATGTGGTGGTTGTCCGCCATTTCCATTGGTGCGGCGTACTATTTGATGGTGCGCGCGGCGGGCATCCGCGACGGGGTGGGGCGGCTGTGGTTGCGCGCAATACCGTTTGGCGCGACATACAGTGTATCTATGTTTTGGTGGACGCTGCATTCCATATACGTTGTGCCAGAATTGGCGGCACAATTTGCTGTTTGGACATTGCCGGCGTTGTTGGGGTTGGCGTTGTTTGGGGCGGTTGTGTTTGTGTGGCCGTTTGTTTTTGCAATCCGTACGCGCGTGGCATCTGGCGCACGTCCGTTTGTGTTTGCAGGACTGTGGACGCTGGTGTTGTGGTTGCGTGAATGGGTGTGTACTGGGTTTCCATGGAACCCAATTGCAAATATCACATTGCCGATGCCGATTGTTGCAAATTCTATGTCGTTGTGGGGTGCGTTGGGGCTGACGTTTGTGGTGACAGGTTTAATTGCGGCAATAGTTGAATTTTTGCGTAATCGCAAAATATTTCTGCCGATGATTATTTTTATAATTCTGGCTGTATGTGGCGGTGCGTACGGTGCGCGTAATATTGCACTGTCAAATGTTGGGGCGGAAAGAGGTGCGGTAATGGTGCGTGTTGTTCAGCCCGCGCGGTCACAATCGGACAAGATTTCATATTCATCGCGCAATGACAGAATTGCCCGCGCAGTTGAAAATGTGCGCGGTTTGGTAACACTGGCAGATGCGGCATCCGCCCCAGATTTAATTGTTTTTCCGGAAACAACATATCCGTTTGCGATTGTGCCAAACGATACATTGGAAATGGCGGCGCAATTATCGCGACCGGTTATTATTGGCGCAACATATGCCCCCGCATCGGGCGTGTATAATTCAATGGTTGTGGCGGCGTTGGACGGCACAGTGCGTGATGTGTATAATAAATCGCACCTTGTTCCATTTGGGGAATACAGTCCGTTTGGTATTATGCCGTCGCCGGCAAATTTGACGGCGGGGGCGGGGGAAACCACAATTACGGTGAATACTGCACATGGCGATTTTACATTTGCACCGGCAATTTGTTATGAAATTGTGTTTTCAGATTCATTGATTCCACGTGGTATAACACCGAACGCGATTATCAATATTACAAATGATACTTGGTTTGGGGCGACACCTGGAACGTATCAGCATCTGGATATGGTGCGCCGTTACGCAATCGAAAGTGGGTTGCCGGTTATTCGTGCAAACTATTCAGGAATCAGTGCGTTTGTTGGCGCAAATGGTGAAATAATTTCATCATTAGACATTGGCGCGGCTGGTACGGTTGACGGGTTTGTGTGGGGTGCGCATATGACGCCGTATCGTGCGATTGGCCGCAATGGCTGGTTGATAATCATATTGGCGTTTGCGGGGTCGGCGTCCGTACTGTTTAACAAAAAATACCGGTAATCACCGGTATTTTTATTTATAATTTTTCAAAATCCAAACGCGAATTGCAGATGACAGATTGCGCGACCCGCGCGTGCGGTCAATCTGGTTTATAATTCCGCTGGGGGTTGTGCCACGCACTGCGGCAATTTCATGCAGGGCGTCGACAAATTCTTCTTCCAGTGAAATACTGGTGTGATGGCCCGACAAAGATACAGATATTTTTTTCATGACTTAAATTTTCCCCGAGATTAAACAGTCCTGCATTGCGCGCACGCCATCGTCGTATTTGCGCAAAACTGATAAATTCAAATTGTCCAGCATAACGCATGTGCCAAAACTGTCAAATGCAAACCAGAACAAATCATTACGCCCGAATATCGTCAATCCGCGCAGACGCGGATTGCCCGCCAATTCGCGATTTAGATTCACAATATCTGGAATTGGATAACGCGCGCCACGTGAAACCTCGGTCGGGCCAAAGATATAACCCGAACCCAAATTTATTGCGCCAGATGCGGCGTACAAATCAATCATAAATTTTGGCAACATTGCCGCGCGCATATTCTGCAACGCCATATTGGCCAGTATCAACGCATTATGTGGTGCGGGCGCAGACACGGTTGCGCCACGTGATTTCATTGCGGACAAAAATTCATCAATGGGTTGTGACATCGCTTACTCCATACCACGGGATTGCGCTATTGCCGCGGCCAGTTGTGTCAATCTGTCTTCGGTTGCGTTGCCGCCATCGCCACCACCGCCCATATGCGCGGGTACAAAAACCTTCTTTGATGGATTGGGCAACCAAATCATTTCATTGCCGGATTGTTCGATAATAAATCTGTCCATATTATGTGCGAATGGAAACGTTGCACATAAAAACATATTGTCGGGGGAAATTGCACCGCCCCACATCATCGGTATGCGAAATCGCACCGACAGGTTTTCTGGCATGCGCGTTCCCATAATCAGCCCCATAAATTCATTCTGGGTTAAATTCATGAATGCCAGTGTATCAACCGAATCGGTCAGTGATTCCATAAATGCATGCACGGCGGATTTGTACCGCGCGAACCAGTCCGCGTCAACATGCGCCGCAACCGGACGGTGACATACCAATGGAATGTCGTCCAGATTCAATTCGCGTGCGCGGCGTTGCGCTGTATCTTGTGACCATTGCATCAAATCTTGCCTATGTAATTTATAACGGTATCGATGTATTCAGAATATGCGTTAAAGTTTTCCGTGTCGTCAGTCGTTGTGGGTGGTGTATTCTGGCGCGTGGCGACATACTGGCGCAATTCATCGATTGAATGAAATACCAAAATATCATTATGTTCAGATGTCGCATCGTCGCGTGCGTCCAGCACAAATCCGGTTACATTTATCGTGATATCTTCCAGTGTGTCGACAAAGACTGATGTCATTTTATCAATCGCCGCACGCATATCAGATACCCGTGCGCCATTTGCGCCCAGCCATAATGCCTCGTTCGTGCCGATTGCCAACAGCGGTGTTTTTATACCGCCAATGCGGGCGGGCGTTTTAATGGTATATCCGGCATTTATAAACACCTGTTGAATATCGGCGTTTGTTGCCGCAACCGCGACGGGGGTGTCGGGTTGTGCACCGTTTGGTGTGGACATTTGTGTGGGCTGCGTCGCAAATGAAATTGTATTCAGACGTGCAGGGCGCATGTCGGCCGATGGGCCGTTTTGCGCCGGTGCGGTTGGCGCGGCCGATGGCGCGATTGCTGGGGACGAAATCTGTTGATGTTGCGGTGTTGTATTTTGTTGTGGGGCAGTGTCGTGATTTTTTGATACACGCATAATGGGCAGACGAATTTTACGCAGGCGTGGTCGCATAATTAAATACAGCCCCACAATCATCATAAAAACAATAACGACAAATGAAATGTAAAACAGTGGTTTGACGGGTGTCTGTATCGCCTGAATATACGCCAAATATTGCCAATGTGCGGACGACAATATGTTAAATCCAAACATTGTGTTGAACCAAAAACAGGCCCCCAGCGTCATCGCCAGCAGCCACAACAACCCAAGCAACATATTATCAATTCTGCGTTTCATTTGGCTTTTATTATAGCATATTTGTGATAAAGTAAAAAGCGTAATGATTGATACAGACGATATTCTTGAACATATTGGTGCGGCGGCGGGCATTTGGTGCGCGGCCGATACCGATACGCCTGATTTGGCGGCGGCGGCTGATTTGGTTGTGGCGCGTGGATTGCGTGATATTTCGGTTGCGCCCGCGGCTGTGCCGATTGTGTGGCCGTGGTTGGAACATACAAATGTTCAAATTGCCGCGCGTTTTTACCTGTCGCCCGCGTCGCGTGTTGCCACATTTGACGATGTATCGGATATTGCCGCCCGAATAAATTCCGCGTTCAAACAGGGTGCGTCGGTGGCACAGGTGTTTATGCGATTGGTCGATGTTGCGTCGTTTGTTCAGAACCTGACCCCGATTCGTTCAGACCTGTTTTTTAACAAGGATTTGGTTATTGGGTTAAATATTGGTGAAATTGATGCATCAGATTGGGTGGAATTGATTGAAAACCTGAATCAAATCGGCGCGTCTTTGTTGTTGGTGTTGCCACAGGATCGTGGGTTAAAGTCCGATTTTGTTGGTCGCGTGTATGGTGTGTTGGACGGGCCGGTTGAAAAATTTAATGGTGCACTGCATTGGTATCTGGGGGCGGGGCAATCCCGCGCAGAACAGGTGGTGCGTTTGGCCACCGCGATGCAGCCCCAGATTATGCCACGCCTAAAATTCTGGGTCGCATGACCCAGTGGTCAGTACCAGATATTTTGGTGCGGCCGTTTCTGCCATGTTTTTATGCTGGTAACGCGTCACAATCGTTTCAATGTCGGGCGTGTGCATATGCATGCCAGATTCGCGCGCGCGTTCGGTTATCCAATCGAAATATTCCCAATGATCTGTGCCGATAATGATTTCGCCGTCATCGCACAGGTGCGCCGCCAGCATTTTTATAAATTCTGTTTGTAACAGGCGGCGTTTTTCATGCTTTGCCTTGGGCCACGGGTCGGGGTGCAGAATCCAAATCTGGTTAAATTTCATATTGCCTGTGCGCAGAAAATCACGCACATCGTCGGGGTAAATGCGAATATTTTTGTATTCTGGCAGAATTTCATTCGTTTTTTCATCTGTCATTGCACCCAACAGGGCTGCAACACCATTCATAAACGGTTCTGCGCCAATAATAAGTGCGTCGGGGTTATGAATTGCCAAATCGCGTACGTGTTCGCCTGCGCCAAAACCGATTTCCAGAATGTTAAATTTGCCGGTCTTTTCGTCGTTTTTTGCAAAAATAGCCGGCAACACATTGTCCAACAAGTATTGTTTACGTGCAGACAGTTTTTTGCCGTGCCGGCGGCCAAAAGTTCTTATTTCTTGTTTTTCCATATATTTAGTATAGAATCCGATATGTTATAAAACAAGGTAAATATAAATATGAGACAGGGATTATCACAGGATTTAATTGCACGCGTATTGGGCGCGGCACCAAAATATACACTGGACGAACTGGAAAAAAAGTTCCCGCCACGTGCGTTGCCAGATGGGGCATTTGTGACGCGTTTTGCGCCCAGCCCGACAGGATTTATGCATTTGGGCGGTCTGTATGGTGCGCTGGTTGATTGTAAATTGGCGCGTGATACGGGTGGCGTATTTATGTTGCGTATCGAAGATACCGATACCAAGCGCGAGGTTGCGTCCGCCGTTGATATCATTGTTGATTCAATGCATCGGTTCGGTTTGGAATATAACGATGTGCCGGAATACGGCCCATACTATCAATCGCAACGTCGTGATATTTATCACAGTGTGGCGGCGGATTTGTTGGCGCGTGGGTTGGCATACCCGTGCTTTTTGACCGCCGATGATATGGAGCAAATTCGTGCAAATCAAAAAGCAGCCGGATTCGCAACGGGTATATATGGTGAATTTGCGCGCGATCGTGATTTGACAGATGATGAAATTATGGCGCACTTGGACAATGGCGAAGTACCAACAATCCGTCTGTATTCGGTTGGTGACCCGTCAAAGCGTATTTTCTGCAAGGACGCGGTTCGTGGTTCGATTGGTTTCCCAGAAAACAACGAAGATATTGTTCTGATTAAATCAAATGACAGATTGCCAACGTACCATTTTGCGCACTTGGTTGATGATCACTTTATGCGCACAACGCATGTTGTCCGTGGCGAAGAATGGTTGCCGTCGTTCCCGCTGCATGTACAGTTATTCCGTATGATGGGCTGGACGCCACCGATGTATATTCACACATCGACGATTGACAAGATTGATGCGGAAACTGGCAAACAGCGCAAGTTATCCAAACGCAAAGACCCAGAGGCGAATGTTGCGTTCTTTCTGCAAGATGGTTGGCCAACGGCGGCGGTGTTGGAATATTTGGGCAATATCGCGGCATCGGGATATGAAGAGGCAAAATCCAAAGGGCAGGTTTCGTCCATATGGCAATACCCACTGCGCGTGAAAAAGATTCCTATTTCGGGTGCACTGTTTGATATGAAAAAATTGGAATGGTGGGCACGTGAATATATTGCAACATTGTCTGTGCCTGATTTGGTGCGTTGTGTTACAGATTGGGCAAATGAATACGGCAATGATGTGCAAAAAATGCAGGTTCAAAACCCGCAGTATCTGGCGGCAATGCTGGGGATTGAACGCGATAATCCAAAGCGTATACGCAAGGACTTTATCACGTGGGCACAGACGTTGGGCGAGGTTGCATATTTCTGGGACGCGTTGCAGAACAAAAACACAGAATTTGAATTTAACCGTGATGTCTTGGCGGAATTTTTGAAAACATATAATGCGTCAGATGACAAAGACACATGGTGGAACAAGATTGTCGCGATTGCAGCAGCGATGGCGGTTAAAAATGGCGATGTTGCAATGAATTTGCGCGTGGCGGTAACAGGACGCACAAATACGCCCGACCTGTATTCTGTGATGCAGGTAATGGGTGGCGATATGGTTGAACGCAGAGTAAAGGAGATTATAAATGGTTAAAACAAAAAAACATTCGCGGGCCCAGGTTAAACAAGTAAAACGCGATGAACGTGGTGGACATTTATTGCGCATATTGCGTGCAACGGGATTGTTCCGTTGGGAACGCCCCAGCACAAAATGCGAAGAGGCATTGAATATTTTAACACACGGAATTGGTATTGGTTTGGCGATTGCTGGGCTGACACTGTTGGTTGTGTATGCGGCGTTGGCGGGTAATGCGTGGGCAATCGTATCGTGTGCGATTTTTGGTTTGACAATGTTCACATTGTATTTCGGATCAACAATGTGTCATGCGACCATTGGTAAAAAGGGCGAATGCTTCTTTGAAGTATGGGACAGTGTTGCCATCTATGCGTTGATTGCCGGTACATACACGCCGTTTATGTTGGTAAATTTGCGCGGGCCGATTGGTTGGACGGTGTTTGGTATTTTGTGGGCGATTGTGATTTTTGGCGCATTTATGAAAATCCGCAATCCAAAGCAGCAACCAAAATGGATGGTGTTGTTGTATCTGGTTATGGGATGGACATTGCTGTTTATTTTGCCGGCAATGATAAAATATATTCCTGCGCGCGGTATGTGGTTTATTCTGGCGGGGGGGCTGTCTTATTCCGTTGGGGTCATATTTTATTTGTGGCGTAAATTAAAATTCTCGCATGCAATATGGCACTTGTTCGTAATTGGGGGCAGTGTGTGCTTCTTTTTCGCGGTGCTGTTTGGATGCATAATCGATTATTGATAAAAATGCCGGTTCGCCGGCATTTTTTATTGATTTTTGTATAATATCGTCCTAGAATGCGTGGGACATGAAAGAATTTATGATTATTTTGACATTCACAACAACTACAACAACCCCCGCGGGGGTGTAATTTCTATTTGCGGTTTTTACCGCGCAGTGCAATAATCAAACAAAACAAAAAAACAACAAAAAACCAAAGTAAGAAAGGTTTATAATTATGTCATATCCAATCGAAACGATTCGTCATTCGCTGGCGCATGTTATGGCGGCGGCGGTTCAGAAACTGTACCCAGATGTCAAATTCGCTGGTGGGCCGGCGATTGAAAACGGCTTTTACTATGATTTTGATACAGAGCACAGATTTTCCGAGGAAGATTTTGAAAAAATTGAGCATGAAATGCATGCCTTGATTAAATCCAACGGCCGATTTGAACAACGTAATGTCAGTTTGGACGAAGCCAAACAGTTGTTCGCAGACCAACCATATAAAATGGAATGGTTAAATGAATACAATGCCGCGGGCGAGGCACTGTCCATCTATACTTTCCGCGATTTTACCGACCTGTGCCGTGGGCCACACGTTGAATCATCAAAAGATTTGCCACGTGATGCGTTCAAGATTCGTAATGTTGCGGGCGCATACTGGAAGGGGGACGCGAAAAACAAAATGTTGCAACGTATCTATGTTGATGCATTTGCAACAAAAGAAGAATTGGAACAGCATTTGAAGAATGTGGCCGAGGCCGCCGCGCGCGACAACCGCAAATTGGGCAAGGATATGGATTTGTTCCACTTTGAACCAGATTATGCCCCAGGAGCTGTGTTCTGGCACGACAAGGGGTACAAGATTTATCGTCGCCTGATTGAATACATTCGTGGTCGTCAGGAACGGGCAGGGTATTTGGAAATTTCTACCCCGTCTGTTATGGACAGATCATTGTGGGAACGCAGTGGCCACTGGGCAAAATATGGTGAACACAACTATTCTGGTAAAACCCAAGATGGTAAAACATTCTGTGTAAAGCCGATGTCATGTCCAGGCGGTATGTTGGTGTTTGGTCAGGGTATTAAATCGTACAAAGATTTGCCAATGTATCTGGCCGAATTTGGCAAGGTGAATCGTTACGAGGCCGCAGGCGGCTTGTCCGGTCTGATGCGCGTGCGCGAATTTACCCAAGACGATGCACATATTTTCTGCACCGAAGAACAGTTGGAAGCCGAAGTTGTAAAAATCTTGCGCTTTATCAAAGATATTTATGGCAAGTTTGGCTTTGACAAGATTTCGATGAAATTGGCAACGCGTAAAGAATCTGAATTTCGTATCGGTTCAGATGAAATTTGGGACAAAGCCGAAGGTGCATTGAAACGCGCGTTGGACGACAATGGTATTGAATACGAAATTGCCGAAGGCGACGCCGCATTCTATGGCCCGAAAATCGATAACTATCTGAAAGATTCCATGGGCAGAATTTGGCAGTGTGGTACGGTTCAGTTGGATATGAATTTGCCAGAACGTTTTGATTTGTCTTATGTTGGCGAAGATGGCGAAAAGCATCGTCCAATTATGTTGCACCGTGCAATGTTGGGTTCGATTGAACGCTTTATGGGAATCTTGCTGGAATCAACCGGTGGTAATTTGCCATTGTGGTTGTCCCCAGAACCAGTTGTCGTTGCGCCAATTTCAGGCAAGGTGTCTGAATACGCAACAATGGTTGCCGATGAATTGCGTAATGCGGGCGTGTGGGCGCGTGCCGATTTGCGTGACGAAAAGGTCAACTACAAGATTCGTGAACTGTCGTTGGCGAAAACACCGGTTATTGCGGTCGTTGGCGAAAAAGAAGCGGCAGACAAGACCGTAACGTTGCGCCGTTTGGGTGTGGACAAACAGGAAACAATGCCGTTGTCTGAATTTATCGCCCAGATGGTTGATGCGGTCAAGATGCCACGATAAAATGAAAACAAACATATGGCGCGCTGTTTTATGCGCGCCATACTTGTGCAAGAAAGAAAAGGGCAGGAAATGAAAAAAGTATTTTTATTATTGGCGATTGCGGCGATGCCAGCAATGCTGACGGCGTGCGCGCGCACATGTGAAACAGAACCGATTGTAGAGGAAAATCATAAACTGATTGTGCCACCACATTTTGGTCAAATGCCTAAATAATTTCGTCATATATTCTTTGTGAATTGGCTTTTTTATGATATAATTGTCGCAAAGAACTATGGGGGGATTTCCTGATGAACGAAGATAACAACAATTTGGATTTATTGGATTTAGACGATGCAAATGATGTGGACGCATTGCCTGATGCAACGCCGTTTGCCACACCACGCCCGAAAAAGCCATGGTTGCTGATGGCGGTGGGGGTCATTGTAATTATTTTGGCGACGTATATTATTGTTCGCACGGTTGGTGGAAATTCTTCGTCATCGATAGAGGTTGACTTGGATGCCCCAGCGGTAATTGTTGATGATGGTTCGCTGAATGTGCCAGCGCGTCCAGCAGCCGCGCCGGCACAACCAGCCAGTGTGCAACCCGCGCCAGCACCGGCGGCGGTCGCACCGCAACCTGTGCCCGCACCACAACCCGTTGCGGCCCCAGTTCAGGAAACAGTCGGAACACCGGTTCGCGTTGTCGAAGACAGAAAGACCGTGACATTTAACCCAGACAAGCCGGTTGCGGCGAAACCTGTGGCAAAGCCAAAGGCCGCAACAAAACCAGCGGCAAAAGCGGCACCGAAAAAGGTTGTTAAACAACAGGTTGCCCCAGCACACGGTGGTTGGTATGTTCAGTTTGGTTCGTACAGCACCCGCGCATTGGCAGAGGCCGCACAGCGCAAGATTCAGGCAGGCCACCAGAGTTTGTTTGCTGGCAAACAGTTTGTTATCTTGGCGGCACAGTTGCCGAATGGTAAAACAACATACAGATTGCGCGTTGCGTTTGCCTCGGCAGCCGATGCGAATGGATTCTGCCGTAATGCAAAATCCGACGGTCTGGATTGCTATGTTGCAAAATAATAAGGTAAGGGGAATAAAATGTTTGGACGTTTTGGCTGGGCTGAAATTTTACTGATTGTCGTGCTGGTTATGATTTTATTCGGCAGTGCGAAGATCCCATCGATTATGAAAAATCTGGCCGATGGTATAAATGTGTTCAAGAAAGAAATGAAGACCACGCCAGCCGATAAAGCACCGGTTGCAAAGACCGCTGTGAAAAAGCCAGCGGCAAAGAAAGCCATCACACCAAAGAAAGCGGTTGCCGCGAAAAAGCCGGTTAAAAAAGTGGCCAAAAAGGTTGTAAAATAATTAAAAGCGCGCGAAATTTTCGCGCGTCTTTTTATGCAAATAAAAAACGCGGACAATTTTGTCCGCGTTTGTTTCTTACTGTCTGCGCTGTTCGTATTCTTCTTGTTCTTCGACCGTCATGGTTGCCAATGGGCGCGCCATCATACGGTTCAGACCAATTTCATCGCCAGATACAACACTGTACCCATATGTGCCGTTTTCAATGCGATCCAATGCGGCATTGATTTTACGCAACAGATTGTTGTCACGCTCTGACATACGCAGATTCATTGTAATATCTTGTTCATATGTTGCATTATCCGAATCGTCACCGACGCCGGCGGCCTCGGTCTTTTCAGCCAAACGTACCGCACTAAGAACCGAATCGCTGTCGTGCATCAGTTCTTCTTTCTGTGCCATCAACATTTGATAGAAATATGCCAACTGTTGTTCGCACATATATGGTTCGGACTTTTTCGGTGTGTACTTTGGTGGTAATTCCAATGTCTTGTAATTCTTCTTGGACGCCATTTTTTAACCCTTTAATTCATTTATCCATTGTGTCAATGTGTCAGCGTCCATCAGACCAGAGCGTGCCTCTATCAATTCGCCGCCCTTGAATGCCAGAACGCTGGGAATGCTGCGAATGCCATATTTCGCAGGTGTGCGTCGATTTGTTTCGTCAATTTCGAATTTTACGAATTTGACGTCAGGAATCTCGTCAGAAACTGTTTCAAAAATTGGGCCAAACATACGGCATGGGCCACACCAAGATGCCCAGAAATCAACCAGTGTGATACCGCCACCCAACATTGAATCAAAGTTTGTGTCGTTTGCGTGTTCCAAAGCCATCTTTTTCTCCTTAGTTATTGATATTCTGGGCAAGTGTATTATAATCAAGACAAAATGCAAGAGAAAACGTATAAAATGAATAAAATCATATACTTAGATGCGGCGGCGTCCGCGCTGAAACCTGAATCGGTAATTACAGCGGAAACAACGTTTCTGCGTGATGCGTATGCAAATGCGGGCCGTGGGATTTGTGCGCGTGCGATGGCGGTTGATGAAATGGTCACGGCGGCACGTCGTGCGGTGGCGGAATTTATGAATGCGGCGGCGGACAATATTGTATTCACATCGGGCGCGACCGATGGGTTAAATCGCGCGTGCCGTATTATTGGTGGCGCGCCAAATTTGCGCGTGGGTGTATCGGCGTTGGATCATCACAGTGCGCGCTTGCCATGGGTGGCGGCGGGTTGTGATATCATAGAGTGCCCATTGGACGCCGCGATGAATATTGATGTGCGCGCCATACCTAATGTTGATGTGTTGGTTATAACCGCGATGTCAAATGTGATGGGGCGCGCGCAAGATGTTGCGGCGATTGTGCGCGCGGCGCGCGCGAAAAATCCAAATGTTATAACCGTTGTTGATGCGGCGCAGTATGTTGTGCATGATGAAATCGATGTCGCAAATTGGGACGCGGATTTTGTATGTTGGTCGGCGCACAAGATTGGTGCTGATACCGGATTGGGTATAATGTACATCAAAAATCCGAATCGGTTTCGTCCGGACAAATTTGGTGGCGGAATGGTAAATCGTGTGAATGCAGACGGCACGTTTACCGTGCAACCAGCCCCCGATTGTTGGGAGGCCGGAACATTACCATTGACCCAGATTGCTGGACTGGCCGCCGCAATCGAAGATATTTCGTTGCATCGTCCCGATACGACATTGATAAAATATATGTATGACGCGTTGTCGAAAAATCCGCGAATTAAAATTCTGACATCGCGTGATGCGGCAATTTTGTCGTTTATCATATCTGATATGCATGTGTTGGATTTCGGGGCGTTGGTTGGTGCGCAGGGTCTGTGTTTGCGCGTGGGAAATATGTGCGCAACATGGATTCACAATCATTTAGGCATTACGGGCAGCGCGCGTTTGTCGGTTGGTTCTTATAATACAATGTCTGATGCGGCGCGTGCGGTTGATATTATAAACAGTGTGGTGAAATAAAATGGCATTTACACGTGATGATATTGTCGCGGCGTTAAAGACGGTCTTTGACCCAGAAATTCCGGTGAATATTTGGGACATGGGTTTGGTGTACGATATTGCGATTGATGACGCATCTGTTGTAATCAAAATGACGTTCACCAGTCCGACATGTCCCATGATGGAAGAATTATTGGAACAGGTACGTGACGTTGTCCAGCGTGTTACGGGTGATGTGCCCGTGCGTGTTGATTTGGTATGGACGCCCGCGTGGGATTTATCGCGTATGTCGGACGCGGCGCGCATAGAATTGGATTTAACAGAACACGGGTGGTAATTATGACGTTTGAACAAATCAAAGATATGTTGGCAATGGTGGACACGCCCGCCGATAAATTGGAAATGGTGATGGATTTGGGTGCACATATGCCGCCACCGCCAGCGGACGCGGTGTGCGGTGATATTATTGGTTGCGCATCACATGCCGAAATCTGCCGCGTGGGCAATCACTTTTACGGGCGCGCCGATTCGGCACTGGTGCGTGGTATTGTTGCGATTATGACCGCGATGGTGGACGGACACAGTCCGGACGAGATAAAGAAGATGGATTTGGCGGGCACGTTTTCTGCGCTGGGGCTGCCACTGGGGGCGGGGCGGTTAAATGGCGTAAATTCTATGATTCGTTTTTTACAGAATTTGTGATACACTGTTCGGCATAGAGGGGGCGGTAATGAACGAAGACGAGAGAATGTTCAAAATAGGATTGTGGTCGTTGGTTGCGGTAATCATACTGACAACCGGATTACAGGTTTGTTATCGCACCCAAAATTCTGCACGTAATCGTGTGCGTCGCCAGATTGTCCAGACGCAACAAGAAATTGCCGCACGTCAGGCGAACTTTGCATCATATGTCAGACCAGAAATTTTACGCAATTCGGTTGATGCCGTCAGCCCAAAGGTAGAGGTTATAAGTTTTCATAAAAGCGTTTCCATTGATGATTTGCCAATGCGGGACGTCGCGGACGATAAATAAAAATGTTTGATGTTGGACACGATATTTCAAAGTACAGTTTTATTGGCGGGGCCGAAAACAAACGCGGCTATGGGCGTCTGCGCGTAGTGTATGGGTTCTTTGTTTTCTTGCTGTGCATATTTGCGGCACGAACATTATATCTGGGGATTCAGGGAACGGATCGTACGCGTAATGCGGGGGCGTCGGGTAACTGGGTGGTCAGCCGCGCGGACATCGTGGACAGAAATGGTGATATTCTGGCCAAGAATATTGTGTCGGGGCATATTCAGATTTTCCCAAATAAGATAAAAGAGAAAGACAAGGACAAAGCGGCGAACCTGATACATCAAATTCTGCCGTATCAATATAGTGTGTCGGACGCGTTGAAACTGGTAAATTCGGGGCGCGGTTTTATGTATCTGCAAAAATTCGCCAGTGAAAATCAACGCAAGGCGGTTATAGATGCACGTATTGAAGGGTTAGAGGTTAAACAGGTTCAAACGCGTAAATATCCAAAACGTCGCCTGTTTGCGCATGCGGTTGGTTTTGTCAGCGAAGATGACCAAAATAATCAACGTGGCCAAGAAGGGGCAGAACGCACATATGATGCATACTTGCGCGAAAATACTGCGCCGTTGCGTCTGTCGCTGGATTCGCGTATTCAATCGGTGTTTTATGAGCAATTATCGGCGGCAATGCAAAAGTATCAGGCAAAATCCGCAATGGGTATGCTGATGAATTCGCGTACGGGTGAAATGCTGGCGATGGTGTCGTTGCCGGATTTTGATCCAGAGATCAGAAACAACGAAATCAATAAAAATATTAAATTCCGGCCAATGGGCGATGCCTATGAAATGGGGTCAATTTTCAAAATCTTTAACACCGCGATGGCAATGGAAAACGGTATTACAAAAGAATACTATGTCAAAGAACCGTTCAAGATTTATGATAAACGTGGTCGTGTGGCCAAGGCCGTGCACGACGTGCGCAGTTTCAAACCACCGCGTCCGTATTTGTCGGTCGAAGAAATTATGTTGCATTCTTGCAATGTTGGCAGTGCGCAAATTGCGCTGGATTTGCCCGATGGCACGCAGCAGGAATTTTTCCATCGCCTGCATTTTGATGAACCATTGAATTTGGAATTTGGGCGCACGGCGCGTACGCATTTGCCGCAACGCTGGTGGCCGGTTGAACGTGCAACCATGTCATATGGGCACGGTATATCGGTTACCCCAATGCATGTGTTGTTGGCGGTCAATGCGATGACAAATGGCGGGATATATATTTACCCGACACTGCAAAAACGTGATGTTGGTGCGGTTCGTGGCCAGCGTGTTTTGTCGCCAGAAATATCGGCGCGTCTGCGCGGGATTATGTTGCGCGTTGCCGAAGAAACCAGTGGCCGTAAATCACGTGTTGCCGGTATTCAGATTGGTGGTAAAACCGCCACTGCGGAAAAGTACACAAACGGTCGCGTGGATAATAAACGCAACCTGACGGCGTATGCGGCAATCTTTCCTGTGGCCGCGCCCCAGTATGTGATGCTGGTCATTTTGGACGAACCGCACGGTACGTCTGAATCATGGGGGTGGCGTACGGCGGCGTGGAATGTTGTGCCGACAACGGGAAAAATTCTGGACAGTATACTGCCGTTGCTATTTGAATAATTTTCGATTATAATACTCTTGATAATAAAAAAAGAGTATAGCGTGAGAAAGGTTGTTGATAAATCCATGCTGGGACGGGCATGGGTGGTGGCGACGTCGAATGACGACGCCATCGGTGCAGATAATTTAGTAAAAAAAATCTTGGTTACCCGTGGCATTGCCGATGCCGCGTCACAGGAACGCTTTCTGAACCCCAGTATCAAGGAATATATGCCAGACCCGTCTGTGTTGCGTGATATGGACGTGGCGGCGCGCGTAATTGCGGACAGCATTTTACGTGGGGATAAAATTGCAATTTATGGCGACTATGACGTTGATGGAATTACGTCGACGGCGATTTGTATTAAATCGCTGCGGGCGTTGGGGGTTGATTGTATGTGGCATTTGCCCACGCGTGAGGGCGAAGGATACGGTCTGAATCCACAGGCGATTGATGATATTGCGGCGGCGGGCGCGAAACTGATGATAACGGTGGATTGCGGTATATCAGGTGCGGCGGACGTTGCGCATGCATATGATATTGGAATGCAGGTTGTTGTTACCGACCACCATTCGCCCGATGCTGAATTGCCAGTGGCGGCGGCCGTGGTCAATCCAAAGCGTGTGGACGATACATCGGGACTGTCATATTTGGCGGGCGTTGGTGTTGCGTTTATGACGATGGTTGCGGTGCGTCGTGAATTAAAAAATCGTGAATTGTCGCCCGATATGCGCGCGCGCGTTGATAAATTGGACTTGATGGAATTTATGGATTTGGTCGCGTTGGGCACAATATGCGACACGATGCCGTTGGTGGAACTGAACCGCGCGTTTGTGGCAACGGGACTGAAAATACTGGATCAGAAAAAAAATCTGGGGTTGCGCACATTGATGGGTGTGGCCGGTATCAAGCATGCGTCGGTATATGCGGCGGGGTTTGCGTTGGGGCCGCGTCTGAATGCGGCGGGACGTCTGGATTCGGCAGCGCCAGCGTTGGAATTGTTGCTGACGGACAATCCATTGATTGCAAATGATTTGGCAAATAAATTGCATCATATGAATCAGGAACGTATTGATATTCAAAATGCGATTATGTTGCGCGCCAGCGAGCAGGCCGAACAATCGTGTCGTGCCGGTCGGTGCAGTTTGTTTGTATGTGGCGATAATTGGCACGGCGGTGTTATGGGGATTATTGCGGGGCGGCTGAAAGATAAATATAATCTGCCGTCGTGTGTGGCAACACGTGGGCCAGACGGCGTTATAAATGGTTCTGGGCGTTCGATTGCCGGAATTGATTTGGGGCATATTATACATCAGGCATTGGCCGCCGGCGTTATATCAGAAGGGGGCGGTCACGCCGCCGCCGCGGGATTTTCACTGAATGCGGAAAACGAAGATGCGTTTCGTGAATTTCTGGAACGCGCGGTCAGCGAACAATTAAATGGCCAAGTGCCCACATGTGAAATCGTGGCGGATGCCGAACTGGACGCGGGCGCGGCAACAATGAAACTGATTTCTGCGCTGGACGCACTGGAACCATTTGGTCAGGGAAATCCAGAACCGACATTGATTTTACATGGCGCGATGTTGCGTTTTGCAACCATTATGGGGGGCGGGGCGCACCTGCGCGGGTCGGTCGCAACCAGTGGTGGCCAGTTGGCGTTTGTTGGGTTTAATTTGGTTGGAACGCCAGTTGGTGATTTTTTACTGGACGATGCAAACACAAACACTACAATAACAATGCTGGGCAAACTGAAAGAAAACGAGTATAACGGCCGCAAGAGTGCGCAGTTCTTTGTCGAAGATATTGCGGTTGGACAGGGTATATAGATGGACGAAAATCTGAAAAATTTTGCCGAAAAAATCAAGGCAGCGCGCAGCGTTGCAATCTTTGCACATAAAAATCCAGATGGCGATGCGTTGTGCAGTGTTTTGGCATTGGCGCGATTGATTGAACTGAATTTTGGACGTCGTCCGATTTGTGTATATGATGGAAATATTCCAGATGCGTTGGACAATGTGCCCGACAGACACAGAATCCAATTTTACCAGCGTATTGATTTATCGCGTCCGTTTGATGTTGCGATTGTTATGGATTATGGTACGGCACGCAATATTGGGGGCCCGTCCCAAATTCTGGAAAATGCAAAATATACGATTGAAATTGATCATCATATAAATGACGCGCATGTGGCGGAAATGTGCATCGACGACGATACGGCGGCGGCCACGGGTGAAATTGTATTTCGAATGATGGACGCGTTGTCGTGGACGGCGGACGTGGACGTTTTGAATCTGTTGGCGGTGGCAATATTGACCGACACCGGGTTCTTTAAGTTTGTGCGTGCGGGTCGTGGTGATGCGTTGCGTATAATGGCGCGCTTGGTTGATGGTGGGGTAAACATTGCCACACTGGCAGATGGCTTGAATAACAAACCACGTCGTGCGGTTCAGACCGAGGCCGCCATTGTTTCAAACGCGGAATTTCTGCGTCACGGTAAAATCGCGTTGGCCACAGTTGAAAAGAAAGATTACAAGCATCTGGACGGGCGTGGTGAATTGATTTTGAATTTGTTGGCGCAAATCAAGGGCGTTGAACTGATTGCGCTGTTAAAGCAACAGAAAGAAAATCAAATTGGTGTGTCACTGCGTGGGCGTATGCACCCTGTGGATCATATTGCATCTGCGTTGGGTGGGGGTGGGCACACGTATGCCGCCGGCGCGGTTGTTGCGGACACATTGGAAAATGTTCGCGCGCATTTATTGGAATTATTAAAGGGAGAGGATTTATGAAAAAGTTATTTGCAATAATTCTGTGTATGTGCACGATTTCGGCGCGTGCGGCGGTTGATAACAACTTGGTAAACTCGGCGGAAAAATATCTAAACTCTATTACTGGTCTGTCGGGGGAATTTATTCAAACAGCATCGGGCAAGCAACAGCGTGGCACATTTGCAATGCTGCGTCCGGGGCGTGTGCGTTTGGACTATCGCGATATGCCGGTGCAACTGATTGCCGATGGACGGGATTTATATTTCTTTGATAAATCATTGGATCAGATTACAACCGTGCCGTTGACCAGTACGCCTGCGGGAATTTTAATTCGCAAGCATATTGATTTGAAAAACGCCGATATCAATGTTGTTGAAACAACCGCCGCCGACAAAACGTTCGCGTTAAAGATGAATTTGCGTGGCCAAGAAGGTCTGGGGCACATGACGGTTGTATTTGATAAAAATCCCGTAAAGTTAAATTCATGGAGTGTGGTTGATGCCACCGGTGCAAACACCGATGTCGCGTTTTCGGGGTTAAAGCCCAAGACCGATTTTGGCAAAAACTATTTCCAAATCAGCCGTCATAAAACCGTCAGCACCAGTGGTGGCGATGACTTCTATGACTAAGGGCGTGAATGCATAATGTTTGGAATCAGTGGTGCGGAATTTTTAGTAATTATTTTGGTCGCGATTGTGGTGTTGCCACCGCGCATGTGGCCGGACGTTGCACAATTCTTGGCGCGCGCCGTGAAATTTGTGCGCCAAATTATCTGGAAAATTACCGATGCGTCCGAACAAATCAAAGACACTATTGAACGCGAAGCACCGATTGATCAGGTTATTATGACCACCACCGATGATATATTGGCAGAATTTGCAACGCCAATAAAACAGTTGCACGGCAAGACAAAAACTAAATCACAGCGGGGAACAAAAAAATGCAAAAAATGACATTGATGCAGCATTTTTCCGAACTGCGTCGCCGCGTGATGTGGACGTTTGGCGTATTTGCATTGGCGGTGATTTTTGGTTGGTATGTTGCGCCATTTGTTCAGGAATTTTTAACCGCACCATTGTTGCGTATTTGGCCAAATGGCACAATGCTGTACAGTGGTATGTCCGACGGACTGATGATACGATTTTCATTGGCGATGGTTGTCGGATTGATATTTGTAATACCGTTTGGTTTTTATCAGGCGTGGCGATTTGTTTCCCCAGGGTTACGTAAAAACGAACGTAATTTTATTTGGCCGGTGTTGATAATGTCGCCGATTTTGTTTTGTCTGGGTGCGGCGTTTGCGTTCTATGTAATGTTCCCGTTTGTGTTTGGGTTCTTTTTGGAATTGAATCAACAGACGCCTGTACCGACAATATTTATTCCAAATGCGCGTGATTATCTGGGCTTTGCCATTGGGCTGCTGCGCGTGTTCGGTATCGCGTTTCAGTTGCCGTTGGTATTGGTTTTGCTAAATCGGTTGGGGGTGTTGCCGCGGTCGCGTGTGGTGCGTGCGCGCCGTTATGCGATTGTGCTGATTGCAATTGCGGCGGCGGTGTTGACACCGCCAGACATCGTGTCACAGATTGCATTGGGTTTGCCAATGTGGGCACTGTTTGAAATCAGCATTTTATTTATGCGTCGCGACGCAGATTGATGAAGTTTGTTTTCCTTTATTCATTGTTTTGTGATATAATTTTCGTGTGAGAAAAACTCTGTGGATTTTTTTATGCCCGATTGTGCCCATGATTGTGGGGTGCGATTTACAGCCAAAAATTGTGTCGCTGCCTGATACGGTGGGTGAATTTATTACCGCGCGGTATCCGGCGTTGCTGGCCGATCCAAATACACAGCCAGAAATTTATAACTCGGCGGCATCGGACTATGGTGTGTATGCGTCGCCGGAACTCTATGGTTCGGTTGGCACGGACGACTATGTTATGTATGCGTCGGTTGATGACTATATTGTCCCGCCACAGGGTGGGGCGGACGATGTGTCGGCGGCCGCATTGTATGGCGAACCAGTGATTGCTGATAATACTGTCACCACCGCGCCCGCGCCAGATGATGTGGCTGGCGGGGACACGTCGGGTGCTGAAATGGCAACGGACGATTATCTGAATGTACCAGAATATCACGCGCCTGATGTGTCGGCGCACGATGTGGTTGCACAACCAAATACAACCACACGTGTAAAGTTGCGTGAAATTACGGTTGCGGCGGGTGATACGCTGTATTCGTTGTCACGTAAATATTCCGTGCCTGTGAATGATTTGGCGGTTATGAATAATATTTCTGCGCCATTTGCGCTGTCGGTGGGACAAAAATTAAAAGTGCCTGATTTGGCATCTGCGCCCGTGCGTACGGCCACGGCCGCGCCAGTGGCGAAAACCGCACCGGCCGTTACGCCCGCGCAATTAAAATATGGTACGCCACCCGCCACGCCAAAGACCAGCGCACTGGTCAAGGTTGCAACGCCCGCCGTTGCCACAACCAAAGCGGTGGCGTCCACCGCACCAAAGGGTGGGGCAAAGAATGCGGTGCAGACCGCCACAAAGACGCAACCGGTAAAACACGCGCAACAAAAGATTTCGTCAGACCCGAACAAGAAATTGC
Organism: uncultured Rickettsiales bacterium; assembly: GCA_900546225.1. Taxonomy (GTDB): domain Bacteria; phylum Pseudomonadota; class Alphaproteobacteria; order Rs-D84; family Rs-D84; genus Enterousia. Next base: position 47,220 of record URBZ01000004.1, read on the forward strand.
CGTCGATTGCGGCGCGGTCATCGTCAAAATTCTCGTGGCCGGTGCGTGGCAAGATTCTGTCGCACTATGGCGCAAAATCAGGCGGGCTGTTTAACGATGGTATAAACATCGGCGCATCACGTGGCACGGCGGTCAAGGCGGCGGAAAATGGCGTTGTGGCATATGCCGGTAACGAGGTCAAAGGTATGGGCAATCTGGTCATAATCCAGCATTCTGGCGGGTGGATGACGGTCTATGCACATATGGATTCTATGTCGGTGCGTCGTGGAGCGCGCGTGTCGGTTGGCCAGAAAATCGGGACAGTTGGCGCAACGGGCAAGGTTGACCAGCCACAATTACACTTTGAAATCCGCAAGGGGACAAAGGCGTATAATCCATCGTCATATTTGCGCTGATAATAAATACTTGCAAATTGGACGAAAAGATATATAATCACCACAGTTTAACAGTTCTGGATGCGTAGCTCAGTTGGTAGAGCAACTGACTCTTAATCAGTGGGTCCAGGGTTCGAGTCCCTGCGCGTCCACCATAAATAATAAAACCACCGTCAGGTGGTTTTTTTTATTTGTGTCGCGCGTGGGGCGAAGAACCCGAAGAAAGGGTTAGAACCGCAGCAAAAAGGCAGACGGAAGTATGCCGGTTTGCATCAGCAAATTTTGCAAGGTCGGCGCAGCCAATCCCTGCGCGTCCACCACAAAATTTGTATATGAAGACCAGCATAGCGCAGTCTGAATAACTACAAATTTGCGTGCAGGCATGTGGAACATGCCGAACGAAATACTCGCCGCTTGTCGGCGTTTTTTTATTTCTGTCACGCGGTACAGTGTTTTGTTGTTCAGGCATTATCTGGTATAATATCTGTATGAAAAAATTACATTTGGTTTTGGCGGGGCGGTGGTACGACAAAATTGCGCGTGGGGACAAGACGTCTGAGTATCGCGAATGTAAACCATACTGGAATGACAGGTTGGGGCGCATTGCGCGTGATATTGATTCGGGCGTACGGTATAGTGTAGTGTTTCATCGTGGCTATACGGCGCGCACCATGGAATTTGTAATTGATAGTGTTGCCGTGACAACCGCTAAAAATGATTTGAATTTGCCGCGCGTGTGGGAAATAAAACTGGGCATGCGCGTAAAATAATCTGGTTGTATTACTGGGCACGTACCGTGGAATCCATACCTATGCAAAGATGATATTTGCTCTGATAGAATCACAGTGTTGACATGAAACTGTTTTTATAACCATAAAAACCTAAAAGGAGCAAAAATGAAAAAAATAGTTATTTCAACACTGGCCGTACTGATGGCGTGCCCAGCGTTTGCCGGCACACAAAAGGGTGGCAGTGATTGGCAGATGTTTGGTCTGGATCCATACATCGCGTTACGCGGTGGTTTGGGTTACACCAACATGAATTACAGTTATAATGACCACAAAGAAGCCATGTCTGATATGGAATGGCAGGGACGTGCGGCATTAGGTTTGGCAATTTGCGACACCGTTCGCAGTGAAGTTGAGTGGTCTTTCTTTAGCAAGGTAAAAGACAACGATACATTTGGCACAACCAAAAAAGTTGATGTCGATACAAAGTTGCAGACATTGTTGATGAATACTTACTGGGAATTTGGTGGCTATCACACCGTTCGCCCATTCGTTGGTCTGGGGGTCGGCGCGGCATTTTCCGAAGTTACACGTAAAGTCCCAGCCGTTCGCGATCATCACCAAGATCGTGGCAGTGTCGCCGCAATGGGAACATTGGGTATGACATTCGAAATGGAATACTTTGCGGTTGATTTGGCGGCGCGTTACACATACGCAGATGTCAATTCCGGCCTGCATAACTTTGGTGGTGACGTTGGTATCAGATTTATGTTCTGATAGAAAAACTGGCGTGCTTGAACACCCGCATTTATTGCGGGTGTTTTTATGCGCTATGTGCATGAAATCCGGCGTTTTATGATTTGTGTCCTGTGGAAAATATTATGCCGTAATTGATATTATTTTTTTGTAAAACCAAGGGGGATTTTATTATGGCAAATGCAGGAAAGAGTTTAATCCGCCGCCGCGCGTCGGCGACAGATGTTTATATTATCGGTGGTGGTGTTGGGGCATTGGCGGCGTCAGTATATCTGATTCGTGATGCGCATGTTCCGGGTAAAAATATTCATATACTGGAAACATTACCGGTTGCCGGTGGCAGTTTGGACGGTACGGGGGACGCGCGCCGTGGGTATATGATACGTGGTGGGCGAATGTTGAATATACCGACGTATGAATGTTTCCAAGATATGATAAGTGCCGTACCATCGATTGAATTTGATGACATTGATATGGAACGCGAGTTCTTGAATTTTAATGATGAGTTCAAGACGCATTCGCGTGCGCGACTGGTAAATGCCGATGGGTCAAAGGTTGATGTGACGCGTATGGGATTTTCGACGTCTGACCGGTTGGAAATGGAAAAGTTGATACTGGTCGACAGTGAAAAGTCACTGGGCGCAAAGCGCATAGACGAGGTTTTTAGCAAGCATTTTTTTGAAACCAATTTCTGGCTGATGTGGCAAACGACGTTTGCGTTTCAACCGTGGTCCAGTGCGGCGGAACTGCGTCGGTATATGTTGCGCTTTATGCATGAATTTCCGCGTATACACACGTTGGCGGGTGTCGCGCGCACGGCATTTAATCAATACGATTCGGTTGTGCGCCCAATAGAACAATGGTTGGCCGCACATGGGGTTCAGATTTCATTTAATACGACCGTAACTGATGTGAACTTTGCGGTTGATAAATCTGGGAACAAGGTTGCTGATAAAATCGTGTGCACGGTGCAGGGCGGCAAGGAACGCGTAATAAATGTGCGTCCAACAGACATTGTTTTGATGACCAACGGGTGTATGACCGACAATTCGAACGAGGCCGATACCGACACCGTTGCGAAGTATAATCGTGACAGCACCGCGCCGTCATTTGAACTGTGGCGACGTATCGCGCGCGGTCGCCCCGAATTTGGTAATCCAGAGGTGTTTTGTGGCCGGCCCGACGAGAGTATGTGGATGTCATTTACAACCACGATAAACAATAATCCTGATGTTTTGGGTTATATTCAAAAGTTCACCACAAATCACCCAGGGGGTGGGGCGTTGGTTACATTCCGCGAATCGGCATGGCGTCTGTCCATTGTCGTGGCGCGTCAACCGCATTTCAAAAATCAGCCGGCCGATACGAACATATTCTGGGGTTATTCGTTGAATATGTTTGTTGATGGTGATTATGTGAAAAAGCCGATGTATAAATGCACGGGGCGTGAAATAATGACCGAATTGATGGGGCATCTGCATGTGCCCAAAAAACAGCAATCGGACATGATGCGTGGCGTAATTTGTCGTACCAGCATTATGCCGTACATCAATTCCCAATTCCAGCCGCGGCGCGCAGGTGACCGACCCGATGTAAATCCACATGGATATGAAAACTTTGCGTTCGTCAGCCAGTTTGCCGAACAGCCCGATGATGTCGTGTTTACCATGGAATATTCTGTGCGTGCCGCACAACGGGCGGTGTATTATCTGATGGGAATTGATAAAGATTTAACACCGATAAACAAGCATCAATATTCACCCAGAACGCTGTTAAAATCGTTCTTGAAATTGCACAGTTGAAAAACTTGACCGCGGGTAAAATTGTATTTATAATGCCCAGCACAAATTTCAAGAAACAATAACAACGCGCAGTGCCTGTAACACATAAGTCCAGTTGCAGGCACTGTTTTTTATGGGGTAAAACATGAGTAATATTCATATCAAACCAGAAACAAAAATCGAATCGGTCGTGTTTTGTTTGGCAAACAGTTTTATTATGGTCATTGGTATGATGACATTGAATCTGTGGATTCATGGTGCGCTGAATGTGGCGACGTTCTGCGGTGGTTTCTTGCCGATATATGCGTTTGCGGTCGCGCTGAATTTCTTTATTGTTGTGCCGATGGTACAACGGGTGGCGGTTCGATTCGGTATAATGCGATATATTCCGTTTATGATGACGGCGTGTATGGCGGGAACAATGACGTTTGTTGCGCCAATTATTGAAACGGGACACATGATAAATTTGGTGCAATATTTGATTGCGTTTCCGCGTAATTATATTGCCGCATTTTTATTACAAAATATGTTGGCAATGCCGTTTGCGGTGCGTACATTGTTGTACATAAAACGCATAGCATAAAAACGCGCTATGTGCATGAAATCCGGTAATTCCTAGGGATTCAAACCTGACGAAAAAATGTCATAAATGATATAAAATATATTGCGTATAACCCACTAAGGAACGAAAGGAGTTCTTACTATGAAAACTATGTCAGGAAAATTTTTAACATTGTCTTCAATTATCGGTTTGACGGTATTGTTGGCAGGGTGCAGCACAATGTGCGGCCAGAAAAAACATCATCGCGCGCCCGCCCCAAAACAGCAGGTAGAGGCGGTTATGTTTTATCAAACATACGAAGAAGCCGATGTAAATCGTGTTGCTGCAAAAATGTACACTCGCAGCAGCCGCGGCGGTGAATCGGAAATGGGGACAATTAAATTTGCCGAAACAGATGCTGGCCTGAAAATGGAAGTTGATTTGAAAGACCTGCGCCCTGGCAAAGTTTATACAATGCGCATACATCAATGCAGCCCATGCACCAGTGGCATGTGTTGCAGCAATTCCGCAATGCCAATGACATTGCCAACATTGAAAATTGCCAATGCCGGCAGATTGCAGGAATCGTTCATGATTCGTGGCCTGACCGCGCAACAACTGAACAATGCAAAATTGTATCTGGAACGTGACGGTGGTTACAAAGCCGCATGGGGTACAATCGGTCAAGCGTGGTAATTTTTGATTTTCGGTTTCGACACAAATGCCCCCGTATGGGGGCGTTTTTATTACTTTAAGAAATATTTCTTATGTGCTAATCTGGGCACATGCGGTGTGCGGGAATATTTCCTTTTGCAATAATTTCTGTGTTGTGCGCGGCGAATGCTGACGCGGTCAGTATTTCGCGTGATGTAATTGCCGCGCGTGTGATATGGAACGAAAATGTCGAAATTCGCCGTGGCGCAAGTGTGCGTGTTGATAACATATTTACAAATTCGTCTATTGTTCTGGAAAACGATGGGTCACTGGTTGGCAATATGAATGTTTGTTCTGGGTGCGAATTGTATATTCGCAATCGGGGACAAATGGACGTGAATTTTGATAGCGCGGCGTCGGTTGTACAACTGGTGAGTTCGCAGGCAGATATAAACAGCATCGCGTCCAATGTTGCACCCGATGTATTGGTGCGTAACGCAAATATGTTGTCTATGTCGGGGATTTTGGAAATCCGCCACGAAAATATTATTTTGGAAAATTCGTCAATCTTGTTTGATGTGAACGCGCCGGTCGTGGCGAACGTGCGCGGGAATGTTGATTTGTATATTACGGACATTTCGCGTTTGGCGGGTGCACCACTGTTGTGTGATATTGGTGATACGGGTCGGGTGTCGGTGATTGCAAATCTGTCTAATCCATTGATGGCGATACATACATATGCGCGCGATGATACGGTGTATGCCGATATGGTTCGTGAAACGGATTATTCAAAAATATTAAAAGATGATACAGGTGCGTTTATAAATTCTGTTCGGTATGCCAGACCAAGTGATAAATTGGTGCGTGCATTGGACGATGCGAATAATATGCGCGAATTGCGTGATGTTATGTCGCGTTCGGTGCGTATAAATCCGATAAATTTAATGCGGCCTGTGCGGGCAATTTCTGACTTTATCGATTTGGGTCAAAATCCCGCTATGCCGCTCTCAGCTCTATCGACAGCGGGAATGATTGTTTATAATGATGACTTTACAATCGAAACGATTGGCGGTGCGGTTGGTGCGAAATTTACCGATTCGTTTGGTGTAAAAATTGATGGTTATGTTGGACGCATCGATGCCAGTGATGATATAAATGATTTTGCCGCACGGTTATATGGTGCAACACTGCATACGTATTATGATAATGGCGAACTGTTCGGTATGATGCATGCGGGCGCGACGGTTGCAAAGTTTGATACGGATTTTGTGTATGCCGGTAATAATAAAATTGATACCGCACCAGATGGTACAAATTATTATGGTGGGTTCAGTTTAGGCGCGCGTATGAATGCGGGTGATAAATTCGTGTTTGCACCAATCGCAGGAATAACAATGTCGCGTGCATCGGTTGCGGAACAACGTGATACCGATACCCGTGAATATGTTGGGCTAAATATTACCACAGGGGCAGGGGACGCGCATTTGAAATATGAATATGGTGCGCAGGTGCGTGCGGATACCGATGGTGGTGTTGCTGCAATTACCCGTATGTCCGTTTGGTCGGTGGCAGATGCCGCGGGCGGTGACGTTCAAATTGGCGTGATAAATAATACGCTTGGTACATCGTACCAAGCGAGAATATCACTGCGTGCAGATTTCTGATTTTTATTCGCCCACTAATTCACCACGCAGGGACGCCTTGTTCGCGGCGGTGATTTTTATATTCGCCATTGTTGGCGCGGTGGTGTCTGCATCAACCACGCATTGTTGCATGTACGGTGTGCGATATATCATGTGGCGACCGGTTTTGTCGGGCCCTTCGCACAGGCATGGCAAAATGCGCCCAACACATGCGGTGTTAAAGTCACGCTGTAATTCATTCAAATAACTGTCCAGTTTGGCCAGACGCGCAGCCTTGATATTTTCGGGTATCTGGTCTGGCATAACCGCGGCCGCGGTATGTGGGCGGGGTGAATATTTGAACGAGTATGAATTGATGTATTTTATCTGTTTGGCGATTTGCATCGTTTGTTCAAAATCATCATCTGTTTCGCCAGGGAATCCAACGATAAAGTCACTGGAAATTTGAATGTCCGGACGCGCGCGACGTAATTTGTCAACTATATCTATATATAGATTTAACGAATATGGACGGTTCATTCTTGTCAATACATTGGGCGAACCACTTTGTATAGGCATATTCAAAAACGGCAGTAACTTTGGTTCAATTGCAAACATTTCAATCAAATCGTCGGTCATTTCTGTTGGGTAACTGGACGTAAAGCGTATGCGTTTGACTGCGTCCAATTTCGCGGTTGCGCGAATCAAATCCGACAGACGCCACAGTTTGCCATTTGCATCTGTATATTTATAGCCATTGACGTTTTGACCCAGAAAGCATATTTCAATCGCGCCGGTGTTTGCGGCGTGCGTAACATCGCGCATCACATCGTCATAGGGACGCGAAACCTCGCGCCCACGGGTGTATGGAACGATGCAGTATGTGCAACAGTGATTGCAACCCTCTTGGATTGGAATGTATGCGACAACAGGGCTGCGCGTCATTTGTGGTAATTCATCAAATTTTTCCAGACCGCCCAAGTCAATGTTTAACAAACGTGCGTCTGGGTTGTCCAGAATTTCGGGCAGTTTATGATAACTCTGTGGGCCCAATACGAAATTCAAATCCGGAATCCGGCGAAATGCGTCCGCCCCAGATTCGCGCGCGACGCAACCAACAATGCCAAACAGGGCAGAGGGCTTTTTTGCCTTGCGTACACGTCCCAGTGCAGAGAAAACTTTATCCGTTGCCTTGGCGCGGACGGCACATGTATTCAATATAATAATGTCGGCATCGGCAAGATTATCAGTTTGTGTTAATCCGCGCGCTGATAACATTGCCGCAATACGCTGGCCGTCATAGACATTCATCTGACAGCCAAATGTCTGGATAAAGAATTTCTGCATATCTAAACTTTATTTTTGTTTTGTATGTTCGTTGCGGATTTTTTTGCTGCGCGTTGCCTGAACGCGTTGAGCACGGGCGTATGCGCGTGCGGCATCGCGCGGGATTTCGGGGGCATGAACATCAATCGTGCCATAACGAATACCGGTGATTGCATTGTTTTCAACGATAGTGACTGCTTTCATTGTGCGTCCTTTTGGTTTTTGTGGTTATGATAATTTCCGTAACAAAATTTCGTTTACGACGGCTGGGTTTGCCTTGCCGTGTGTGGCGCGCATTACGCCGCCAACAAAGAAGCCCAACAAACCTGTCTTGCCCGCCTTGTACTGTGCAACCTGGGGGGCAGATGCCGCGATGATTTCATCAACTGCTGCCTCAATCGCCGATGTGTCGGTGATTTGTTTCATACCGAATTTATCGGCAATTTCACGTGGCGTGCCCGATTCACCGTCCAGCATTTTGGTAAAGATGTCTTTGGCCTGTTTACCATTGATTTCGTTTGCCGTAATCATATCGACTAATTCAGACAAATCTGATGGGCGAATAATACGCGGCATGCCGCTGTCAGCTGTATCCACAGCGTTTTTGACGTCCCAATTTTCAGGGTGTGCAAACAGTTCTGAAATCAACCAGTTTGCGATTGATTTTGCATGCGATGCGTTGCCAGCCACGGCCGTATCAAACCATTTCGAAATGTCGGTTGTTTCGGTCAAACGTGCCGCATCATATTCGGACAAGCCGTATTCGTTTATATAGCGCGCACGTGTTGCCGCCGGCAATTCAGGCATTGTTTTTCTGATGCGTTCAATTTGGTCATCGGTGATGTCCAATGGCAACAAATCTGGATCTGGGAAATAACGATAATCCAGTGCGTCTTCCTTGCTGCGCATTACGGACGTTGTACCGTCACCCTGATTGTAACGCATTGTGTCCTGTGATACCGTGCCACCGTTTTCATATATTTCGATTTGACGGCGGGCCTCGTATTCAATGGCGGATTTAATAAATTTGAATGACACCATGTTTTTGGTTTCTGTGCGGGTGCGGAATTTTGTGTCGCCAACCGGACGTACAGATACGTTCACGTCCGCGCGCATAGAACCTTCTTCCATGTTGGCCTTGGATACGCCCAACGCGCGTGCGATTTCACGAATTTCGCGCAGGTAACGTTCGGCCTCGTCAGGAGACGAAATGTACGAATTGTTTTCTGGATTCTTGACGTCCAAGAATGTCACGATTTCCAACAGTGCAACACCCGTACGGTTATAGTCCGCAAATGATTTTGTTGGGTGGACATCGTGTTTTAATTTACCGGCGTCTTGTTCCAAATGCGCGCGTTCAATCAAAATCTTTTTAGGATTTCCATCGTCGCCCATAATTTCAACCCAGCCACGACCAACAACCGGTGGTTCTTCGGCGGGTTGTGAAATCTGATACCCTTGGGGCAGGTCAGGGTAGAAATACTGTTTACGGGCAAATTTGCTGTGGTGTGATATTTCGGCATTCAGCCCCAGTCCCATTTTAATCGCCTGTTCAACGCAATATTCATTCAATACTGGCAACATACCAGGCATTGCCACATCAACCATTGAAACCTGTGTGTTTGGGGCAATCGTTGGATTATAGTCCGCCGATGCGCCACTGAACAGCTTGGATTTAGATAACACTTCGATATGTGTTTCCAGCCCAATAACCAATTCCCAATCTGTTGTTTTGCCCTTTATTGTAAACATTTTTTCTTTTTCCTTGCTTTTTGTCTTTTCGTATCTTATTATGGCGTCCGTTGGCTAGGTAGCTCAGTTGGTAGAGCAAGGGACTGAAAATCCCTGTGTCAGCGGTTCGATTCCGTTCCTAGCCACCATTTTTATTTCTGCGTGCGTGATGCGCGCTTTTTTTTATTCCCCCATAATTACAGTTGGTCTGTTGTCAACACCACTAAATTCTTGGATATGTTTTGCCAACTGCAAAACACGCATATCGTCAAAGCGACGCCCAACTATTTGTAAACCCAAGGGCAGGCCATTTTCAGCCAAACCCGCAGGTACGCTGCATGCAGGCACGCCCGCCAAATTCATTGCAACGGTGAACAAATCCAATGCATAGTATTCCAATGGTGTCAGATCTGAATCCAATGGCATGGCCGTCCCAGCACTGGCAGGACAAATAATCAAATCACACTGGTCAAATGCGGCGGCAAAACTGTCGGCAATCATGCGACGAACACGTGCGGCCTGCATAAAATATACCTCGTACGATTCGCTGGACAGAACCGCCGTGCCAACAATCATACGACGCTGAACCTCTGTCCCGAATCCGGCGGCGCGGGTCTTTTTGTATGTGTCGATTAAATCAGACCCTTCGATGCGCAGGCCATAACGCATACCGTCATAGCGCGCCAGATTTGATGATGCCTCGGCTGGGGCGATGATGTAATATGCCGCCAATGCGTCCAAGATGTTTGGAATGGAAACCTCTATGATTTCTGCACCTGCGGATTTCAAATCTGCGATGCGGGCATCAAACAGATGTTTCATATCAGGTGATATTTTTACATCTGCAAATTCTTTGATAACGCCGACGCGTAATTTTTTGCCGTCACCCACGATTGGTTGCAATTCACCGCTGAATGCGAAACCGTTTTCTGCGCTGGTGGAATCCTTTGGATCATGACCCGCCATCACAGACAGCATCAATGCCGCATCATCGGCGGTGCGGGCGATAGGGCCGGGGGTATCCAAACTGGACGCGAATGCAACGCACCCCCAACGACTGCACAACCCGTATGTTGGTTTCATACCAACCAGACCGGTAATCGCAGACGGAAAACGAATTGAACCACCCGTGTCTGTACCAGTTGCCGCCATGGCCAGACCGCCGGCAACCGCACTGGTTGAACCACCAGATGAACCGCCCGCCGTCAGGCGACGTGACAGTTGCCATGGATTGACTGGCGCGCCAAAGAAACTGGTCTTGCTGAATGTGCCCATGGCAAATTCGTCCAAATTGGTTTTGCCCAACAGGACAGTGCCCGCATCAATAAATTTCTGGGAAACGGTCGATTCGTATTCGGGAACAAAGTTTTCCAACATGTGTGATGCCGCCGTTGTGCGAATGCCACGGGTGGCAAACAAATCCTTCATACCAATGGGAATACCGTCCAACGCGCCGGCCGTGCCATCGGCATAGCGTGCGTCGGCCGCGGCGGCGTCCGCCAATGCGCGATCTGGTGTCGTGGTGATATAGCAATTTAATTTTTCACCAAACTTTTCAATTCTGTCCAAATATGCGCGTGCCAATTCAGTTGCACTGATGGCGCGCGATTTTAATTTCTGTAATGCCTGTGTAATCGTTAAATCAATCATTTTATTCACCATCCATAACCTTGGGTACTGCAAAATAGCCACGTGATACGCCCGCCTTGTCAGGGGTGTTTGCCATGACCGCGTCACGAATATTTCCGTCGGTAACCGTGTCCGCACGCTGGGGCAATTTGTGTTGCGCCGGATTCAACATTGGTTCAACACCGCGGGTATCAATTTTCTGTAATTTGTCCAGCCAATCAATAACGGAATCAATATTCATTTGTTCCAGTTTTTCATCAGAAATTTCGATTCTGATCAGATTGGCAAATTTCTGTAATTGTTGCTTGCTAAACGCCATTTCAGATCCTATTATTTAATCAGAGGAAATTATACAATGATTCTGCCAGATTTCAAGGGTTTTCCGCGCAATGGACGCATAATTGGAATTGATTGGGGGGCGGCGCGCACAGGTGTTGCCGTGTCGGACGCAACGCGTGAATTTCTGTTCGTGCGACCACAAATTGTTGTCAAAAATCCAAGTGATATTCCGGCAAAAATCGTCGATATCGCCACCACAGAACAGGCGGTTGGAATCATCATCGGTTTGCCGTTGCGTGGTGATGGCACGGAATCAGATACAACTGCGCGTGTTCGTGATTGTGCGACGGCGATTGAAAAACTGACCGAAATTCCCATCGCATTTATTGACGAGAGTTATTCCAGCACCGCCGCCCAAGATGATATGGGGCGCGTGCGCCGTGGGGACATAAAAACAAAACTGGATTCAGAATCTGCGCGTGTAATTTTGGAAAACGCAATCGCCATGATGCGTCGCGCGCAATAATCAAAAAAGCCCAGATTCAATGCACATAGCGCGATTTTTATTCGTCGCGTTTGTCTGGTATTTTCCCGTCCGCAGACAGCAGTACCGCAATCCAGCGTGTGGAATCAAATTGTGCGGTGATAATGAATGTTGCCACCAACAATGGTACACTGAAAAACATGCCGGCAACACCCCAAATCATGCCCCAGAATACCAAGTTTATCAATATTGCCAATGTCGACAGGTTCAATGTTTTTCCCGTCAATTTTGGTTCAATGATATTACCCAGTAATATTTGCAGGCCAATCAAACCGATTGCCACCAGAATTGGTTGATGCAATGTTTGCGCGGTTGCCAACGAAAACATAATAGGTAGACCGCATGCCACGATTGCGCCGATTGTTGGAATATAGTTTGCAATGAATACTATAAATGCCCACACGCCCGCAAATTCCAAACCGATTGCGTGTAACCACAGATATGACAGCAGGCCCGTCGCCGCTGAAATCAGTGTCTTCATAAACAAGTATTTTTTCATGTTGGTATCAATGCTGTTCAAAATATAACGCATCTTTTTGAATTGTGTTTTATTTGGAAACAATGCGGCGAATTTTTTATCAAACGTTGCCTGTTCCACAAACATGAACAGCAGATATATGCAAATCAATCCAACCGATGTTGCAATGCCCGCCAGTGATGTGCCGACACTGCTGGCGATTCTGGTAACGTTGGGCAGCAAAGATGCATCAAATCGAATGCCCAATGTCCCCGATAATGTGATGCCGATTTCAACCAGCTTATGTTGAATCGCGGGCAGGGCGACAAACAATTCCGAAAACATTGGTCGTACCTGTGATGCAAACAGGTACAGCAATCCCGCCATTGCGCATATTGCGATGATGTTAGATGCCCAATCAAATGCGCCCGCCGCAATCGGATATGTGCGGTGCATGTCCGCACCGCGCAGTGGAAATACCTTGCGGCAATATGCCGATATGGCATTTATCAAATACCACAGGAACGTTGCGACCAACAATGGGATTAAAATTGCACGTCCCAACCACAGAACAAAAATGAATCCTGCAAGTAAAATTATTCCGTTCATAAAATCCCCCTGTGCCGCGATACGGTGCACATAGCGCGTTTTTTACTGGTTTATATTTTGCGTTGTGTCCGTTACCGTTATAGTAACATTTTCACTGATTTGCGATATCTGTCGATACGTAATTACCGATATTGCCAAAATCATAATGATGTTCAGCACAACAGCAACGGTTGCATACGTGCCACCAATATTTTTGCAAAAACGTTTTGCACCAACACCCGATACCCATATTGCAAACAGTAAAATTGCCGCACATGTCCAGAATATCGTCTGGATTCCAAACATAAATCCGGTAAACAGTGTCAAAATTGCAAATGCCAATATGGTGCGCGATGGACGCGATACAATCCAATTTGTCAGTTTTTTATACCATGATGCATGGATTGGAATAACAGGTATCTTGGGTGCTTTTTCATCGGGCAAAATGTACCCTGGAATCCAAATCAGGTTAAATCCAAATGGAATACTGCAAATGATTTTCCATGTTGGAATATTCATCGCGCGGCCGCGGCGGAATTTGGCATAAACATTTGCCAATGACAATCCGACCAGGTATGCATACGCGACAAACATAACCGCCGCCAGCAGTACGAATATCACATTGCCCGCCGTGCCCATCATCGCCAGCGATATCAAGAATGATTGCGCCTGCATAATGGCCAGCATTGCAACAAATACCGCCAATGCCAGAACATATGCCTGTGCATTTTCCAATGCAACAAAACTGTATCTGTCCAGATTATCGTGGGGCAGGCGGTGAAACAGCAAATAGGTGGCGAACACAATCGCCACAATCGATAAAATCCCCAGTGTCGCCAGTGCGGTCGCACCACCGATTGTGGCCGAAACAATTTCATACGGTATCATAACCGCGATACCCAATCCCAACAGCGTCAACGCAAATTTCAGCGGACGCCACAGAATCCACGACATCAGACATTGTGATTTGTTTTCAGACATTTTGCTTCCTTTCGTTTTTTATCTGTGTTTTTATTTTACCATAATATGGCCGCCGGACAAAGTTGTTATATCGGATGCGCCGACCATGGACGTAAATGTTGGCTGGTGGCTGATAAACATAAATGTTGTGTCGGGCATTTCATGAATTGTTTGTGCAATCAATTTTTGGGTGTCGGCGTCCGCGCCGGAATCTGGTTCGTCCAGAATTGCAAATGTTGGTGCAATCATTTTCAGGCGCAACAACATCAAACGTTTGCGTTCGCCACCGGAAAAACCAACGTTGATACTGCGATTCAGCCATTCTTTTGGAATATTTAATTCAGTGCGGACGCGTTCCAAGGTCTGTAAAAATTCACCCATTGATAAATCGCGACCTGTCTGGAAATGCGCGTGTGCGGCGACGGAATGTTTCAGAAAACTCAGCACCGTCAGCCCCGGAATTTCGGGAACATTTTGCGCACCCAAAAATATGCCCAACAATGCGCGCGTTGTCGCGTTTTCATGTGTGATGTCGCGACCGTCAAAAATAATTTTGCCACTGTCAATTTGATACATTGGGTTACCAGCAATAACGGCGGCCAATGTCGATTTGCCCGAACCATTGTGTCCGGCCAGCAAATGCCGCGCACCGCGCGCGACGGTCATGGTTACGTCGTGCAATAATTCTTTGCCGTCCAGTGATACAGATAAATTTTTTATTTCCAGCATGTTTATATTCCTGTACTTAGTTTTTTGACAATGCCATTTGAATCAGTTGTTTTGATTCCACCAGAAATTCCATCGGCAGGCGCGATATAATCGGGGCCGCCGATGCGCCGATAATCAGGGCGGTTGCTTCGTCCTCTGCAATGCCTGATTGCATCAAGAACAATAATTGACCCGCGTCGATTGCGCCGGTGGTGGCCTCGTGACTCTGGGTGTTTTCGCCGTTTGTGTGAATGATTGTGGGCAATGTGTTTGCCGTGGCATCATTGCCGATTATGCGCGTGTCGCACTTTGATGCGTTTTTACCGCCGCGCCCAGAAAAAGAAACCAAACTGCGAAATGTTTGCTGTGATGCATCGGTTGCAACGCCATATGACACAATGTTTGATACGGTGTTGTTGCCGATATGAATCATCTTTGTCCCCGTATCGGCCAGTTGCGCGCCACGCGTAATGGTCAGTGAATAAAAATCACTGTGCGCGCCATCACCCGCCAGAATTGTTGATGGATATTTCCACGTCATCGCAGAACCAATTTCAACCTGTGTCCAATCGATGGTTGCATTTTTTTCGGCGCGGCCGCGCTTGGTCACAAAATTTAATATTCCGCCAACATTTTTGCCATGCGCCGGCGTGCCCGCATACCAGTTTTGAACAGTTGCGTATTTAACGCGTGCGTCGTCCAATGCAATGATTTCAACAACCCCACTGTGCAGTTGATGGTTCGGACGGCGTGGGGCACTGCACCCCTCCATATACGATAATTCTGCACCGCAATCGGCGATAATCAGCGTGCGTTCAAATTGACCGATTTTGGCGGTTTCAATTCTGAAATAACTGGCCAAATCAATGGGGCATTTTGTGTGTGGCGGGACGTACACAAACGTACCGTCTGAAAATACCGCAGCATTTAATGCGGCAAAGAAATTGTCGGTTGCCGGTACAACGCGCCCCAGATATTTTTTGACCAATTCGGGGTATTTTTTTACCGCGTCTGAGAAAGGCAAAAATATAATCCCCAGTTTTTCCAGTTCGGCGGTGTATGACGTATGCACAGAACGACTGTCAATAACAGTATCTGTTGCCATACCCATCAAGGCGCGTTTTTCTGATTCTGGTAATCCCATTTTGTCGTACGTGTCGCGCAGGTCGGAATTATCAATCGGGGTGGCCTCGTTATAGTAATTCAGCGCGTCGTAATCAATCGGGGCGTATTCAAATTCCGCCCAGTGTGGTTCGCGCATCTGTGTCCATGCCTGAAATGCCGCCACACGCCAATCGGTTAACCACGTGGGTTCGCCACGAATGCTGGAAATTTCACGGACAAGATTTTCGGTCAGTTTTGCCATTTAATCGTTACTTTGTGCCGCCAGCGTGCGCGCCTGTGCAAAGAACGTCAGCGACTGGCCCAGCAAACCATCGGTAAATGTTGCGGACAAAATACCTTCTGGTTCGGTGGTGGTCAGGTGCTGTAAAAACGCGTCTGCGCGGCTCATGTAATTATCGACGCTGCGGGCAACCTCTGAGTCCAGTTTAATACAACGACGTAATTTTTCCAGTACAAATGGGTTCTTGTTGTATTCGTCCAAAATGCCGCCCAATGCACGCCACAGTGGGTGTTCGGGGGTTGCGCGTGGCATAACGTCAATGGCCGCCATGATTGGAATCAGGTGCTGCAACAGGTCTTGGTAAATAACCTCTGCATTTTCGGCAACGGCGTTTGTCGCGGACTTGTTTTTCAAAACAGATTGGATTTTTACAATCAGGTTGTATTGGTATGTCAGTGTCTTTTCCAGATTGCATATGCGACGATTCACGCCAAAAACCAACGCTGCAATCACGATGGAAATAATAATCACCACAGAAATACCACTTAAAATCAATATGTTTTGCATATTCGTCCCCTAAAATTAGATATTGTTGCAGACAGTATAACATCTTTTGCCGATTCGTGCGATTTTATCTTGCAAATATAAATTCATGCGTATGCGATTTGGTCTTGCACAGATTCGGTCAAATTGTTATAATAAGTACAATAAATAAGATAAATCATTCAGGAAAGGAAGATTTTATGTTCCGCAAGATTTTTATTGTCGCAATGTTTGCAACCGCGGCCGGCTATTGCTTTGCCGCAGAATCGTTGCCCCAGATTGTAACGAGTGAGGTTTTTTATTCCCAAGACAAGACGGTTGATGAAAATCAATACGTCCAGACCGACACCACAGAAGAAACACAGACAACAACGGCTGTGCCGGTGTGGCCAATCGCGGGTTCTGATGCAGACGTAGAGGTTGCATGCGAAGATGGTGCATGTGCCCAGGATAAACAGTCCGATAACATTCGCATTGTGTCAAAGATTGGTACTGATTTGGTCGTTGAAAATAATTTCAATCTGGGTACAAACGCCGGCTATGGTGATTGGTCGGGTGGTGCGAACATGCTGCACGGGACACAAATCCCCGTTGGGTTTGATGACGAATGCAATTCTGGTTCTGAAATGCCGTTGCTGCATCGCGAAATGCTGGAAGATGACGGGGGCAGTGTTCTGGCCGTGTCACGCAGTGGTCGCAAAAATTGTAACAAGAATGCCGATGCGTATTCTGCATTCGCGGCCAAAATGGGTATGAACAAGGTTGATGAAAACGGAAATATTTTGGCCGGCGCAGATGACGACAGTGAAATTGCGGTCAACGCATCTGCGGACGCAGAACCATCTGTGAAACTGACCGATCAGGTTCGTTCGTGGGTTGTTGCAAATGGCCAGACATTGCGTGAAGTTTTGCAAAACTGGTGCGACAAAGAAGGTTGGGATTTGGTTTGGGCGACATCACGTGAATACCCGATTGAGGCCAGCGCAGTATTTAAAGGACGCTTTGTTGACGTGGCGTCGGCGTTGGTTCGTAACTTTGGCCGTGCAACACCAATTCCATATGCCAAGTTCTACAAGGGAAACCGTGTATTGGTAATATCTACAACCGAAGAATAAAACCGCAGTCGCGTTGCCGTAGGAGAAAGAATAATGACGAAATCATTCAAGATGTTATTTATGTTCAGTGTGCTGGGCGTTGCGCTGGCGGCGTGTACGGCACGTGAATCAGCCAAGGTTGCGGCGACCGTTGACCAGAACTTTATCAATGCATACGATGCATTTGAAATGGCCAAGAATCCAACGGCCAAGGTTGCCAGTGGCGATACCGTTTCTATGTCCGAAGGGGTATGGTTGGGCAGTAAATCAACCGTTCTGGAACATCGCAATAATTTGCCATCACAATTTGAAACCGATACCGGCGTTACGATTTTGTTGAATGAACCGGTTACATTACAGGTTTTTGCAAACGATGTGCATTCAATAACTGGTATTCCGGTCAAGATTGACAGTCAGGTAAATTCTGAAAAATTGAAAAAGACAATCAATGTTGCGTACACTGGCAAATTGTCAGGCCTGTTGTCACAGGTGGCGACCGATTTGGATTTGCTGTGGTATTATGACAAGACATCGATTGTATTCTATGAAACAGAAACCAAGACATTTACATTATATGCGTTGGGTACGGACGTGTCATATCAGACCGCGGTTCAGACCGACGATGGTAATCAGGTTGCGTTGGAATCCACGTTAAAGGAATGGGACGAAATTGAAAAGGCGATATCTGCTATTATTGGTAAAAGCCAGAACGCTGATTTCACCGTATCGCGCAGTTTGGGCACAATTACTGTTACCGCACCACCATCGGTGTTGGCACGTGTTGGCGATTATATCAACAGACAGAACAAACGTCTGTCGCAGTTGGTGACCATTGACGTCAAGGTCTTGCAGGTTTCTATATCTAATGATTCGGCGTTTGGTTTGAATCTGGCCGCGGCAATCAACAGCGCGTCTGGTCTGAACATCGTTGCGAATCCAAAAAATAATTTGGCCACGACCGAGGCCAGTTCCATGAACATCGCTGTTCTGTCAAATACCGTATCGGCCTTGACAGGTGCAACCCACACAGTGGGTGGCAAGGAAGTAGCGGGTGCATACACCGCAGATCAAATTAAAAATGGTTCGCTGGCGCGTGCCGCGGGCAGTGCCGCGTTGATAGAGGCATTGGCAAAGCAGGGCAAGGTATCGTTGGTAACCAATGTTGGCGTTACAACACGCAGCAACCGTGTTGCACCGGTCAATAACACCAAGACCACAGGTTATATCAAACGTTTTGAATCACGTAACTTTACAACGGTTGAATCCAGCACGGTTGATCAGGACGATTTGGAAACTGGTTTTTCAATGCAGTTGTTGCCGAACGTTTTGGAAAATGGCAAGATTCTGTTGCTGTTCCGTATGTCGGTTCGTGAATTGCTGAAAATGTCGACCCAGACCATTGGCGAGGTTACATTGCAGTTGCCAGAGGTTGAAGAGCGCAGTTTCATGCAAGAAGTTATCATGGAATCTGGCCAGATGTTGGTTGTATCTGGGTTTGAAAAGCAGACAAATAATGATACGCGTTATGGGTTGGGTGATCCGGACTTTATGGCGTTGTCTGGTTCGCGCGAAACATCGGCGACGCGTGATACGCTGGTGGTTATCTTGACCCCACAGGTATTGGTCAGCCCGATGGATGCGGAACGCAGTATCCAACAACATTGGGGCGCACCACTGAATTAAAAAATAAAACCGGCAAACGCCGGTTTTATTTTTAGAGGGGATCTGTTTTTTTCCGGATTGCTTAGTTACACAAATGTGCTTAGCAGAGTATAAAAAACGAATTGCAACAATAATGCCATCAGTGTTTGTTTTGATTGGTTGTGCTATACCTGTGCGGGGTGCGTCCGGCGAAAGTACACCTTGAAAAAAAATCCGCCGATTTGGCGGATTTTTTATACAGCAAAAGGCGCACAGAAATGTGCGCCGATGTGTCAGGCCATAATGGCATTAGGCCATTTTGGAAACTTTTTTCGCCAGACGAGAAATCTTGCGCGCGGCACGCTGTTTTGGCATAACCTTGCCGGCGGATTTCATAATCTTGCTTTCTGCGGCGCGTGCGGCAGATGTTGCTGCGGCCTTGTCCCCAGATTCGATTGCAACCAATGCCTTTTTCGCAGCTGTTTTAACAGCGCTGCGACGGGCGGTGTTCACGGCGTTTTTCTTTTCCGTGACCAAAATTCTTTTTTCAGATGACTTATGATTTGCCACTTTATTTTCCTTTTATTTAGTCAAGTTTCCTGCTATTCTATAAAAAACAAACATAAAATCAAGGAAAAATAAAATGATGTACGTATTTGCGATAATTATTTCGTATTTATTGGGTTCAATTCCAATGGGATTGGTATTCACACGCCTGATGGGCAAGGGCGATTTGCGCAAGGTGGGCAGTGGTAACATCGGCGCGACGAATGTTATGCGTGTTGGCGGCCTTCGTATGGCGGGCGCGGTATGGTTGCTGGACATGGCCAAGGCCATTGCGGCGGTTTTTATCGGGCGCGCCGTTGGTGGTGATGCGTTTGCCGCATGGTGTGGTTTTGCGGCGATTGTTGGACATTGCTATCCCGTGTGGTTGCGTTTCCACGGGGGCAAGGGGATTTCATCGCTGTTTGGTACAATTTTGGCAATCAGTCCAGCGGCATTTGTAATATGCGGGATTGAATGGCTGATTGTGGCGTTGACGTCGGGGTATTCATCACTGGGCGCGGTGGTTGTATTCTGTCTGATGCCGATATTTGGTTTTGTTATTGGAACGCAGACGGGATTTGCATTCTTGGCCATGGGCTTGCTGTGCCTGTGGCGGCATCGTGAAAATATTGGTCGTCTGGTGCATGGCACGGAATCAACCATTAAATGGAAATGGAAAAAATAGTTTTTATTGGGGCGCGTGCGCCCCTTTTTCTTTTGTATTTGGTCTTTATTTTTTATGCGATTTGTGATATAATGCGGGAAAGAATTAGGGAAGGGACAGAATGAATAAAATTCTATATTTTGTTATGTGTGGTTTGATTGCAATGCCGGCAATGGCGGCATCACCCGCCGGTCAGGCACGGCGTTCTATGCAGACCCAGATGGTGACAAATGCGCCACGTCGTGCGACAACAGCGTCGACAAATCAGATTACGGCAATGGCGTCTGCGGCAAATTCGACCGCATCTGACACGACCAGCGAAAATAAATCCAGTGCGCGTGTTGAACCGGTTGCGGACACCAAGACTGTTGACATGCGCGAAAAGGAAAAGAACGCATGTATCAATAACAATATAGGTATTGGTAACACGTTTGTTTGGGCATCGCGTTACAGCAATCGTGATAACTATGCGACAATGGTCGAAGATACCGAAAATCCTGAAAACAACACGTGCTTTGTTCGGGTAGAGGTTAAATCCACTGATAATCGCGTCAGCACATCTGATATCCCTGCGAAATATTTTGAATGGGGCCAGAATATAACCTGTGGCGCATGGGCGGACGAAGGGACGTTGAAACAGCGTATTTTGGACGCCAAGAAGACCGCGCGTACATGGGCGACCGTTGGTGGTGCGGTTGGTGGTGCCGGCGTTGGTGTTGGTGTTATGGAATTGTTTGGTAATAAACTGATTGGGGGCAAGGTTCAGGGTCAAAAGAACAAGAACCTGAGTGATGACCAAGTGTTAAAGAGCCAGTTGCTGACACTGAAAGAAAAGAACCCAACGCAGTATAATGAATTTAAGAATAATCTGCGTGCCTTGGTTGACGAATGCAATAAAGATATCTGGACTGATGACAATCAGCCAGAAGCATGCAAGGAATATGATTTCGAGGGTATTTTGAACGCCATGAAATAATCCCGTGCGTGATATTGGAAATTGAAAAACGACCCGCATCTTGGGTCGTTTTTTGCTTTTAATATATATGTGAATTTTTTTATAGTGATTGGTATGAATAAAAACCTGTTTGAAAGATTGTTGATTTTACGCAGTGTGGGTATTGGGCCGGTGCGTTATAACGAATTGTTGCGCCGATTCGATGGCGATGCAGTGGCCGCCGCAACGTCCTTAAATGCCGACACGTCGCACCGTGATGCTGTTATGCGTGAAATGGCGCGCGCGGCCGAGTTAAATATACATTATATATGTGATGATGATGAATTATACCCAGCGGCATTGCGGGCGGTAAAAAATCACCCGCCGGTATTGACCGCGCGTGGAAATTTGGACACGCTGCGTCGGCGTGCCGTTGCAATGGTGGGGACGCGTCACGCAACGGCGGCTGGTATGGAATTTATGGCAAATCTGGCCACAGAATTTGCATCGCACGGCATTGCCGTTGTGTCTGGTATGGCGATTGGCACGGATACCGCAGCGCATCGTGGTGCGTTACGTGCGGCGGGTTGTGCCCAGACGATTGCAGTTCTGGCGGGTGGGGTGGATTATATATGGCCGCTTGAAAACGAATCGTTGTATTGGGACATTGTTTCGCGTGGCGTTGTGGTCAGTGAAATGCCGGTTGGATTTACGCCGGTTGCACAAAATTTTGTTCAGCGCAATCGCTGGGTTGCAGGAATCGGGGAAAAATTGATTTTGGGCGAGGCCGACATGCAATCCGGCAGTATGCGTACGGCCCGATTCGCAACCGATATTGGGCGCAAAATTTATGCAATACCGTCGCACCCCGCGGATTCCCGCGCCGCCGGCCCAAATTCACTGATAAAATCAGGCGTGGCAGAATTGTGCATGGGCGCATCTGATTTTCCAGAATTGGAAAATGATTCCCAATCGTTACAAAAAAAATCAAAAAAAGATACGGGTGAAAATTCCTTGCTGGATAAACTGGGGGCGATTCCAGTATCAGAATCTGTATTGGCAGAAATTGTCCAAAAAAGTATTTTGGAAATTAAACGCGATTTGGTTGTCCTAGAATTGCAGGGTTTGGTGCAAAAAGTAGACGGTGGATATATTCGTATGTGAATCTTTTCTTGTCTATACAATGTATATACAAACCGCGGAAATCGGGCAAAAAAACGAATCGTTGTCAAAAAATAAATGTTCAAAAATTGTTTAACATTTAGTTGAAAATCGAAATTTATCTTATAACTTATTTGACGTATCCAAAACGATTGAGACCGAGAAACTCAATCACCAAAGCGAGAGGGTTAAAAGTAGGGCTAACATAAACACTAAATTTTATGAAACAGTAAAATTTAGCGTTTATGTGCAGGTGATTTTTACACTCTTGCGCTGGCAGGAAACTCTTTTAGAGAAAGGAAAGGAGAAACGACATGCAGGCAGCGGCAACAAAAACAATGACAAACTTGGAAACAATCAAGGGGGCCATTGCCGCAAAAATGGATTCTGCTGCGTTCTCGTCTTGGATTGCCCCACTGAATTTTGAAATTGAAAATGATACGTTGGTTTTGACCGCCCAGAATCAGTTTTCTGCTGACTTTATTTCTGGTGTACATGGTGCAACACTGAATGCGGTTGCAGCGGAATTTGGTTTGGCGGTGCGTATTGCGGTTCGTGGTGCGGCCGCGGTTGCGCCTGTGGCAAACGATAACAATGTTCAATCATTTGCCCCAGCGGCGACAGCGGCATCTGATGATGCGGCGGCAAACTTTGATGAATTTGTTGCATCTGATGAAAACGCGTTTGTGTTGTCTGCGTGCAAAAAACTGGCGGCGGGCGCGGTTGCTTTTTCACCTCTGTTTATCTATGGGCCGGCGGGTTGTGGTAAATCATTGTTGGCGCGCTGCGTTGCGAATGCATCAGCGGGTCGCACAGTTATGATGTCGGGTGGTGAATTTGTTTCTGAATTTACACGCGCATTGCATGATCGTACAATCTTTGCATTCAAAGATTACTGCCGCAAATGTGATACATTTATCATGGACGATGTTCAGATGTTGGCGGGCAAACGTGCAACATGCGAAGAATTTTTGCAACTGGTTGTTGATTTGCGCAATGCAGGTAAAAACGTTGTCTTGACAGCAAACGCCGCGCCCAGCAATCTGACCGGTTTTGATCATCGTGCAAAATCATTGTTGGCGTCTGGGTTGGTTGCTGATGTTGTTGCGCCAAATGCAAATGCACGTCGCGTAATCTTGATGCGTGCGGGTGTTGCATCAGACGTTGCCACAGAATTGGCATCGCGCACCGCGGCGGACGGTCACTTGGTACACGGCATTGCCACAAAAATCAAAGCGTACACAGAATTGATGGGTGCGGCGGTTGATATGACGGTTGCATCACGTTTGTTGGCGGACACATTGCAGCGTGCAAAAACACCAATCGCAATGGTACGCAATATGTGCGAAAAATTGGGCGTTTCTTATGATGCAATCTGTGGTCGTGGTCGCGCGCGCGCATTGGTTATGGCACGCCAGACAATGATGGCGGTATTAAAGGGTGCAACAAATCTGTCCTTGTCCGAAATCGGCCAGTATGTTGGTGGTCGTGATCATGCCACGGTCGTATATGCGATTGCACAGGTTGAAAAGCAAAAGCAGGGCGACTTGGTGCTGGCCGCACAAATCAATCAACTGATTGCAGAATGCAAATAATCCCCCAACGCCCGAATGGGCGTTTTTTTAGTGGGCAAGTGAATAAGTGAATAAGTGAAT
>URBZ01000005.1 GCA_900546225.1 uncultured Rickettsiales bacterium
GTGGCGCGAATGCGACGGGGTGGTCGAGAGAGTGCGTAATAATAAAATTAGTGCACCTCCCCCTATCGGGTACTCCTCCACAGGAGAAGAACTTAGACCGCAACAAGAACGTAGCAAGTTCCCCTCCGGTGGAGGGGTGTCCGCTAGGACGGGGTGGTCTTTTATCTGGCTCACTGCGTTCGCACTGTTTAGTCCCTATTCCTGCCTTTGCCCACCAACAAAATTTATCAATTTTGCGGGGCCCAGAGTGGGAATGACAATAGGAATGCGCCATTCGGCGCAGCCCTTATTACCTAGATTCCGTGGTCAAGCCACGGAATGACAGGTTCTTTAAGTGCAAGTATTATAAAACAAAACTAAATCACTATATCACTTTATCACTGACTCGTACCCTCCCCGTCGTACTGGTGTGCGACCCCCCTCCGCGGGCGGGGAATAAAAAACGCCACGGTGGTGGCGTCGGGGTTATTTACACATGTCGCGCAAGCGTTGGATTGCCAGCAACAAGAACGAGTTTGCGGATTCTTGAACTGCGGTGGCGGGAAACTTGAAACTGCCGGATACCAGCCAACCAATGCTGGGCAAGTGCAATTCGCCAGTTGAACGATTGCGCCACACCAATGTGCCGACAATCGTCTTGCCATCGCGCATGTACTTTGGGTTTTGAATTGCACGACCAATTTCTGGCATAAAATATGGTTCTGTCTGCATTACCGCGACGGCCGCCAAGTCGCAATTCTTCATGCGGGTTCCGGGGTAAATGGTTGTGTTTTGGTGCAAGACCTGTGCGCGAACGGTGTCGCTGTGTTGCTGGGGAATGCCGGTGTTGTTCAATGTGTTTGTGTTCCAGCATTCCAAATCATAGTTGTAATAAATCAGGCCCGAATGGTTCGCGCCGAATAATTGCTGCATTTCTGCGTCTGTTAAATTTTTTGCCATTTTATGTCCTGTATTTTTTGTGATTATAGGACTGAAATAAAGTTTGTCAAGCGCGGTGCGAATGCGACGGAGTGGTCGAGAGAATGCATAATTATAGATTGATGCATTCAGACAAAAGACCACCTCCCCCTTCGGGTACTCCTCCACAGGAGGAGAACTCAGCCCGCGACGAGAATAACAAATATGTGCGCAACACCAATGTACTGGATTGCCGCGCTGCGCTCGCAATGAATCCAAGCGAAGCGCAGGATGCGGCAAGGACACAGTCCGCAGGCGACACACGTGCTAGTAGAGCCAAGTAAAAGGATAGTGACAGGAACGCAGTCCGCAGGCGACATAGACATAATCCCTGCCCCGTGGTGCGTGGAAATCAGCGTTTTTCCCCACTGTGACGGGCTGCCGACAATGCCGTACGCAATGACTGGGACGCAATTTGACGAATTTTTGGCGCAAATGTGCGCATATTCATGGCGTCAGCCACGCTGTCGGCAAAAATCTGGGCGATATATTCAATCTGTGTTGGTGCGATGACAAAAACCTCGCTAGTTATGTTGGATGTGTTCAAATTCTGTACTGGTTCACGCATATAAAAATCCCCCCAAATTCGGTAATTTTAGGAAAAAATTACCACTGCCACTTGTTTTGTTTTCTTTACCGCATTATATCATAAAGTATCTTGACCGCAAGGTACAAAATTGCTATAAAATTGGGGAAAAAGACAAGGAAAAGTTATGTTAAAAAATATTATCACAAAAGTATTGGGTTCTGCCAACGACCGCTTGGTAAAATCGTATGACAAAACGGTATCGTTGATAAATGATTTAGAGCCGAAATATCATGCCATGACCGATGACCAGTTGCGCGAACAAACACAGGAATTGCGCAAGCGTCTGCAAAATGGTGAAAAAGAAAAGAATATTTTGCCTGATGCGTTCGCATTGGTGCGCGAGGCGTCTGTGCGTACGATTGGACTGCGCCACTTTAACGTCCAGATGATTGGTGGTATGGTTCTGACCGGTGGCCAGATTGCCGAAATGAAGACCGGTGAAGGTAAAACGCTGGTTGCAACGCTGGCGTTGTTCTTGAAGGCATTGTATGGCAAGGGCGCGCATCTGATTACGGTCAATGATTATTTGGCGTCACGTGACGCGGCGTGGATGGGTCAGGTTTATCGTTTCTTGGGGTTGACCATTGGCACAATTCAGCACGATATGACCGATGACGAACGTCGTGCGGCGTATGCGTGCGATATCACATATGTGACCAATTCTGAATTGGGTTTTGATTACCTGCGCGACAATATGAAATTTTCCAAGGCACAACAGGTTTTGCGACCACTGTTCTTTGCCATTGTTGACGAGGTTGACAGCATTCTGATTGACGAAGCGCGCACCCCGTTGATTATTTCGGGCCCCGCCGAAGATACCAGTGAATTGTACGCACAGGTTGACGCGGTGGTTGCACAACTGAATCCATCTGATTACAAGAAAGACGAAAAAGACCGCCATGTGACATTGACGGAATCGGGTGTCGACACGATTACGCGCCTGTTAAAAGATGCTGGTCTGTTGGTGGGCGATAACCTGTATGCATCTGAAAATGCGCCGCTGGTTATGCATATTCAGCAATCGTTGCTGGCGCATCATTTGTACCAGAAAAACGTGAACTATGTCGTGCGCGATGGTGAAATTTTGATTGTTGATGAATTTACCGGTCGTGTTATGACGGGCCGCCGTTTCGGCAAAGGTCTGCATCAGGCGATAGAAGCCAAAGAACACGTTCAGGTTCAGCCAGAAAATCAGACAGTGTCCAGTATTTCATACCAGAACCTGTTCCGTTTGTACGAAACACTGGCGGGTATGACCGGTACTGCGATGACCGAGGCCGCTGAATTTGAAGAAATCTATAAATTGCGTGTGGTATCAATTCCGACAAATCGTCCGGTTGCGCGTATTGATCATCACGATGAAATCTATCGCAACAAGGAAGAAAAATACGACGCGATTATCAAACAGATTCAGGATTGTATGGCACGCCAGCAACCGGTCTTGGTTGGTACGGTGTCGATTGAAAAATCCGAAGAACTGGCGGCGATTGTGCGCAAGAAATTGGGTATCAATCCGGCGGTTCTGAATGCAAAACATCATGAATCCGAGGCTAAGATTGTTGCACAGGCCGGTGCCCCAGGGGCGGTCACCATTGCAACGAATATGGCGGGTCGTGGTACTGATATTAAACTGGGTGGTAACGCCGAAGATTTAATTGCAGAACTGGATGCAGATGCGCCTGATTTCGAGGAAAAGAAAAAAGAAATCTATGACCGTATCGAGAAAAACAAGAAGTTGGTTCTGGACGCGGGTGGTCTGTATGTAATTGGTACGGAACGTCACGAATCACGTCGTATTGATAACCAGTTGCGCGGGCGCAGTGGTCGTCAGGGTGACCCAGGGGATTCTAAGTTCTTCCTAGCATTGGACGACGATTTGATGCGTATATTTGGTGCGGCGCGTTTGAATGGTATGCTGACCACGCTGGGGTTAAAGACGGGCGAGGCAATCACCCACCCATGGATTACTAAGGCGTTGGAAAAAGCACAAAAGCGTGTAGAAGCCAGATATTTCGAGGCCCGTAAAGAACTGTTGAAATACGACAACGTTATGAATGAACAACGTGGTGTTGTGTACAAGCAGCGTGATGACCTGATGACCAGCGAAGATTTAGCACCGCTGGCGCGTGAAATGATTGGCGATGTGGTGGAAATTATCTGTGAAAATAATATTCCAGAAAAATCCCATCCGATGGATTGGAATACTGCCGGCATTCACGATGCAATGTTGCGCGCGTTTGCGTTGGATATCACTGATATTGAAAAGTGGAAAACCGACGAAAATATCACAGAACGCACGGCGTATGATATCTTGCATTCGTTGGCAATGCGTCGATATGATGCACAGGCGCAAAAGTATGGCCCAGAATTGATGCAGATGGCGTCCCGCCAGATGATGTTGGGCGCATTGGATGCGGTGTGGAAACGTCACTTGCAACAGATGGATTATTTGCAGACGGCGATTGGCCTGCGTGGGTACGCCCAGAAAAATCCGCTGTATGAATACAAGCGCGAAGCGTTGGAATTGTTCAAGAATACAATCAACAATTTCAAACTGATGTCTGTGTCGTACATATCACGCATGGAATTGACACGTGCGGATGTTGATGCGACCGAACAACAGCGTGCCCAGCATGACGCGGAACTGAATCAGGCCGCCGGTATGGAGGCGCGTCGTAATGCGCCCTGCCCGTGTGGGTCTGGGTTAAAGTACAAGCATTGCTGTGGCAAGTTGCATTAAAAAACGGGGCGTTTGCCCCGTTTTTTATGTGCGCGGGAAATAAATTTCCTGTCAATAAAAAAATCTGCATTTTGATAAATATCTGGTTGCGGCGTGGGGGCAAATTTTGCTATTGTGGCGGCATGGAAAAACAATTCGTTCATCTTCATACTCATACCCGTTTGTCGGTCGGAACTGGGACTATTCAGGTCAAGGAATTGCCTGCGTTGTGTATTGCCGCCGGTATGCCCGCGTGTGCGTTGACAGATACGAATTTGATGTCGGGCTGTGCCGAATTTTCTGATGTTATGCCGGCCAAGAAAGTCCAACCGATTATTGGCGTCGAAATATCGTTAAATCATCATACGGTTGACCCGAAAATCTTGCGTGAATCATCGTTGTCCCAGATTGTTTTGTTGGCGCAAAATCACGGCGGGTATCTGAACCTGTGTGAACTGAGCCGTATTATGTACATGCGTGGTGACAATCACCATTTGGGGCCATATATCACGTTTGATGAATTGGCATCGCATGCCGATGGGGTTATTTGTCTGTCGGGGGCGCATCATGGGCCGATTGGTATGGCGATTTTGAATAATCAAAATTCACAGGCACGTGCGTATGCTGAACAATTTCAACAGATTTTTGGCGACCGATTCTATATGGAAATTCAGCGTCACGGTTTGGCGGACGAAATTAAAACAGAACCTGAATTTCTGAACATTGCGCGTGAATTAAATATTCCAATCGTTGCGACAAATGATGTTGTGTGCGCCGCCGCATCGGATTATGAGGCCGAAGATGCCCTGTCCTGTGTTTTGGGTCAGACCAAGGTTATTGATCCAGATCGTCCGCGCAAATCGTCTGAACAGTATTTCAAATCGCCCGATGAAATGTGGGAACTGTTTTCTGATTTGCCAGAGGCGTGCGAGAACACGGTTGAAATCGCGCGTCGGTGCGGGTTTATGGTGAATGTTCACGAAAAGCCATTGCTGCCACGTTTCGGTGATGATTTGGAAAACGAATGCCAAATGTTGCGCGAGCATACCATGTCGGGATTGGCGGCGCGTATGCGTGAACAAGGAATTACCGATACAAAACCGTATTACGAACAGGCGGAATTTGAACTGGATGTTATTATCAATATGGGATTTCCGGGGTATTTCCTGATTGTTGCGGACTATATCGATTGGTGTCGTAAAAATGACGTTTTAACCGGCCCAGGGCGTGGTTCGGGCGCTGGGTCTATTGTGGCGTGGGCATTGGGTATTACACACGTAAATCCGTTAAAGTACGGATTGCTGTTTGAACGTTTCTTGAACCCAGATCGTATTTCAATGCCCGATTTCGACGTGGACTTTGAACCGACGGGTATTGAACGCGTGTTGGCGTATATTTGTGATAAATACGGTCATGATTCGGTATGTCGTATTATCACATTCGGCAGTTTGCAGGCCCGCGGCGCGATTCGCGATATTGGACGCGTGTATGGGATTCCGTATTCTAAATCAGACCGCCTGTCTAAACTGATTCCCCAAGATGCAAAAAAATTAAAAGATGCAGTTGATGCATCGTCTGAAATTCAGCATGTTTTGGCAACTGACGAAGACATGAACAAGGTTGTGTCCATCGCCGAGGAGTTGGAGGGTTCAATTCGAAACCTGGGTCAGCACGCGTGCGGTGTCGTTATTGGCGACCGCCCAACGACCAAGATTGCGCCGGTGTATCGCGATCCCGCCAACCCGTTGCCATCGTGCCAATTTGACGGACACTATTTGGAATCGGCGGGGTTGATTAAATTTGACTTTTTGGGATTGGAAACACTGGTTGTATTAAAGTATGCTGTGCGATTGATTCAACAAACGCGTGGCATCAACATTGATTTGGACAAGATTCCA
The DNA here is from genome assembly GCA_900546225.1 of uncultured Rickettsiales bacterium. Lineage (GTDB taxonomy): Bacteria > Pseudomonadota > Alphaproteobacteria > Rs-D84 > Rs-D84 > Enterousia. Next base: position 6,164 of record URBZ01000005.1, read on the forward strand.
GTTGATGATCCGAAAACAATGGCATTGTGGCAACGTGGACATACCGAAGGTATATTCCAATTCGATGCCCCGTTTGTGCAACAGACATTGCGCAAGATGCGTCCGACCAGTTTCTTGGAAATTTCGGCGTTAAATGCGTTGAACCGTCCGGGGCCTATTGCATTTATTCCGCAATTTATCGCCCGTATGCATGGCGAAGAAGCGATTGAATATGTTCACCCAAAGGCCGAACCAATTCTGAAAGAAACATATGGCATTATCGTTTATCAGGAACAGGTTATGATGCTGACGCGCGCGTTGGCGGGATTTACACGCGGTCAATCCGATACCGTGCGCAAGGCCATGGGTAAAAAGAAGTTGGACTTGCTGGCGCAGTTGGAAGTAAAATTTATGGACGGTTGCGAACAGGAACAAACCTTGAACCGTGAACAGGCCAAAGACCTGTGGGAAAAGTTCAAGGAATTTGCAAAGTACGCGTTTAATAAATCACACGCTATCGCCTATTCCATCGTTGCAAACCAGTGCGCGTATTTGAAGGCGAACTTTACCCCTGAATTTCTGGCGGCATCTATGTCCAGTAATCTGAATGATACCGACCAGTTGGCGTTGTTTGTTGATGATGCCAAGGCAAACTTTAACATTCAAATTGTGCCGCCTGATATCAATGTCAGTGAATCGCTGTTCACGGTGCGTGATGGCAAGATTATTTATGGTTTGGCGGCAATCAAAGGCGTGGGTACGGCGGCAACAGATGCGATTGTTGCAGAACGTAATGCACACGGAAAATTCAAGAATCTGACCGATTTTGCAAAGCGTTGCGCGCCAATTATGAACAAACGTATTTTGGAGGCGTTTGCCCGCGTTGGTGTGCTGGATTCATTGCAACCAAATCGTGCGGCCATATTCATCAATGCTGATGCGATTTTGTCGTATGCTTCAAAATCCAAAGATGGCGCAAATTCGTTGTCACTGTTTGCAAACACGGTCGAAGATGATGTTGTCGAAGACAGATTGACCAAGAATCTGACACGGGTTGCACCATGGACGTTTGGGCAACGTTTGGAAAATGAGTTGGCGGCACTGGGTTTCTATATTTCGGCGCACCCGTTGGATCAGTTCAAACATCTGATTCAGCGTGCCAAATTGGCGACCAGTGCGTCACTGATGGAACTGGGTGATCGCAAGCCGGTTCAGGTTGCGGCGAATGTAAATTCGTTCTCGCGTCGGCGTACCAAGACCGGCAAAGAAATGATTACAATCAATGCGTCTGACAGTTTCGGTAATATCGATGCGGTGGCATTTGGCGATGCGGCGGCAACATTTGCCCAGACACTGTCCACTGAAAACGTTGTGTTGATTTCGGGCAAAACGTCCGCGCGTGATGATCGCGTGTCAATATTTGTTGATTCTATTACACCGCTGACGCAATGGGTGGCGCGTGTTGCACGAAAACTGACGTTGGAAATTTATGACAAAGACGTATTGCCCGCGGTTAAAAAGGCATTGATTTCATTGCCACATGGCAATACACGTGTAATTTTGAACCTGCACGGGGCGGACAAAACGGCGTCTATTGCATTGCCAACGGGCGTTGAATTGGGTGCAACCACGGCCAAGGATTTAATCGCATTGGGAATAAAGGTTGAAATAGAATGACGGCAGCAAAGCATATTCCTGTGTTGTTGGGCGCGGTGATGGACGCATTGGGCGATGTGCGTGGCATGCGCGTTATTGATGCGACGTTTGGTGCGGGCGGTTATTCGCGCGCTTTTTTGAATGCAGGCGCGTCGGTTATTGCGTTTGACCGTGATCCGAATGTTGTCGCGGATGCCGATGCGTTGCGTGCGGAATTTGGCGACAGATTTACATTTGTTGCGCGTCCTTTTTCGGCGATGGCGGAATTGAATGAAACGTTTGATGCAATCGTGTTTGATTTGGGTATTTCATCAATGCAGATTGACATTGCGTCGCGTGGTTTCTCTTTTCGGGCGGACGCACCATTGGATATGCGTATGTCGGTGGCGGGCGTGACAGCGGCCGAATTTATTCAAAATGCGTCAGCGGTCGATTTGGCACATGTGTTGCGTGAATATGGCGATGTAAAAAAGGCGGGCATAATTGCAAATGCAATAAAACGTGCCGCACCAAAAACAACGTTTGAATTGCGTGACCTGATTCATAATCCGCGTGATGTCGCACCGGTGTTTCAGGCATTGCGCATTGCGGTGAATGATGAAATGGGCGAACTGGAACGCGCCCTGCGTGCCGTGCCTGATTTGCTGAATGTTGGCGGCAAATGTGTGTGCGTGACGTTTCATTCACTGGAAGACAGAATTGTCAAAAACACGTTCCGCACGTGGACGTCGCCGTTGGGTGACCCGCATATGCCGGTGGTCGCAGAACCAAAATTTGCGGCAATGCCCACAAAAACACCAACAAGCGCGGAACTGGAAAACAATTCGCGTGCACGCAGTGCGCACATGCGTGCGGTCGTAAAATCATATTGACCCGCCCTGTGCGTTTTTTGTAGAATTATCGTTGATAAACAAGGAAAGGTAAATTAAATGAAAAAGTTATTGGCTTTGTTATTAGCAGCCGCGCCGGCGTCAGCGTTGGCGAATCCCGCATGTCCGGTGTGCACAATCGCGATTGGCGCGTCATTGGAAATCGCACGTCATATGGGCGTGCCAGACAGTGTTGTTGGCCTGTGGGCGGGTGCATTGTTGGCGTTGTTGGGGTACTGGGCAATCAAGTTCTGTGACAAGCGCGGTTGGAATTGGCGCGGTCGTAATCCTATGTTGATTGTGCTGTCGGTGGCGATGATTGGTTTTGTGTATTTGGGGCGCGTAAAATATAATCCCCAAATGATTTGTGGCACATTCGTTATGGACCCTGTGCTGTTCGGAACAATTTGTGGTGCAATCTTGTTCATCTCGGTGGAAAAATTGTACGATTTTATGAAGGCACGTAATGGCGGTCACGCACATTTCCCATTTGAAAAGGTTGTTTTACCCATTGTTGCACTGGCGTTGGTCAGTTGGGCAATGGTTGTATGCATGTAATTTGAGATATTCTAAGGAGAAATAAACATGAAACGCGAAAGCAAAAAAATGACTTTGAACGAAATGATTCAGAAAGTTGACCAATCGAAAAAGGTAAATCCATTGGACTTGTCGTCTGATCAGGATTTGTCGATTGCGCTGATGAATTTGGTGTCATTGGAAGAACACTTCTTTTTCAGTGGTGCAAAAACACACAAGACCGGTTTTTATGACATGATAAACACGGTTCGTGAAATGCGCAAAGAACTGATGAAACGCATTGTAAAACCGTCATCGGCCGAAGATGGCGAAGTATGGTGCATTTCCAAGCATCTGTTGGCGGCATCTATGCGCTTGATGGAGGTTGGAACCAAGGCACTGGGTGCGGGTAACACCGAAGATGCTTATAATCTGTTTAACAAGGCGTATGATTTGTACTCGCTGTTCTGGGGTATCAATATGAACCTGATAGACCTGACGGGTGTAAAGCAAACTGCGCCGGCGGTGTATGAACATGCAATGACCGAATGCAAATTGAAACAGGCCGATGACAAGGCGGTCGCCACCAAGGGCGCGGCGGGCAAAACCGACAAGTCAACTGTTCGCAAATTGGGTGATTGGGTCAAGAATGCGGTGAACTGCTGTATCGAATAAATTCGGTATTGATTCACATGTCTGAAAAATGATATAATACGTTCAAGAGAGAGTAAAAATTGGCAATGCGCACGTCGAATTTAATCAAATGTTTTATGGCGATTATGGTCGCTGTTTCTGCTGGTAATGTGTCGGCGGAACAGATGCCTAATCCGCGTGCGACGTCTGGCGTTGCATCATCTGGGCGTGATACGTCAACGTCACGTAATACAAATCGTAATTCAGATACCGCAACCGTGTCCCGCACGGCCACGACCACATCACGCAGAACAACAACGGCATCACGTGCGGCCACAACGACGAATACCGTATCGTCACGCAATGCACGTACGGCGGTGACACCGGCCGGCACATCGCGCAGCGGGACTGTTGCCCGCGTGGGCGTTATGGGTGCAATGCGTGCGGCGTATGCACCAACCAATACCAGCAGTGCGCGCAGTGCGGCAAATGTGAATGCGTCACGTGCGGCTGTTGCGCGTGCAACGGCGGTGTTTGATGATGTGTCGAAAATCGGCGGTGGGTATGCCACCTGTCGCGAGGCATATTCGACATGTATGGATCAATTCTGTGCCAAGGCGAACGATACATATCGTCGCTGTTTTTGCAGTTCAAAGTTTACGGAATTTCGTGATACAGAGGCCGCATTGGACGAGGCCAAAAATCTGTTGGCACAATTTGAAAATAATAACTTGAACGCTGTGGACAAAACCGCGGCCGAGGTCAATGCGATGTACACCGCGACCGAGGGGGAACGTGCAATCAAAAACGATACCAGTGGCGCGGCGGCGATGTTGTCTGAAATTGGCGATTTGTTGTCTGGCAAGCGCAAGGTGTCCGCCAGCAGCAACAGTACATCATTGGGTGTGTTGGATTTGGATTTCTCGACCAGTATGGACGATATTTGGAGTGGCGGTGACGCGTCGTCTATATTCAGTTCTTCGTCGGGTACTGATTTGTCCCAGTTAGAGGGTCAGGCGTTATACACACAGGCACAAAAGCAATGCTTGTCATTGATGAATGACGCGTGCGAAAACAATGCCGTTATGACCATGGCGAAAAGTTCATATAACATCTTGATTTCCCAAGATTGCAATGCGTATGAAAAGAAAGTCAATTCCCAGCGCGAAACAATTAAACAGACCGTGCGCACCGCGGAAAAATATTTGCGCGATGCCCGTCTGGAAGAATATCGCAGTCACAACAGCGCGGACGTCAATGAATGTATTGCCAAGGTTAAAAGCGCAATTACCGCGGATACGGCGTGCGGTGCGAACTATAAAAAATGTTTGGATTATACAGGGGCGTATGTCGATGCGAATACTGGTGACCCGATTTACAGCCCGCGTTTGTTCGAATTGGAAAATCTGATTACATTGGCCGGCGCAAATGGCAACACCGATGTATTGAGCCAGAACGGCAAATTCAACAGTTTCTTGGAAACGCGCAAGATGTTCGCAACGACCGCATTGGATTCATGTCGCGATATTTCCACCACCGTATGGCAAGAATTTAAGCGCAGCGCATTGATTGAAATTGCGCAAGCCCAATCGGCCAAGATTGAAGAAGTCAAAATGTCTTGTGTCAGCACGATGGCGGATTGCTATGACACACAGACAAACGCGTTAAAGGATTTTGATACCACAACCGCATCGGCGGCGGGTGCGGTCAGTGCATACGCGGCCAAGGCCCTGTGTCAGGACAAGGTTATCGCGTGCGCGTCATTATATGGCGATACAACCGGATGTGCGTTTGATGGCAACGGTAAATTGACCACCGGAAACACAGCGGATGGAACCAAACGTTGCGGGTTGTCGGCATTGCTGAAATTTGTGGATTCTGTTGATGAGGTCCGTGTTGCCGAGGGATGTTCCACCGCCATTGATAATTATGTAAAACAATTATGCACACCATCAACCGGCACCCAAGGGTACCCATGGAATTGCCGTCGTTATGGTCAGACACAGTTGCGCAGTATGATTGGAAACTATGCTCTACAGAATTGCAAAGACCCAACCAAAGACAGCAATGAGCTGCCGGAGCGTATAAGCCAGCAGGTAAGCCAAGCAATTTCCGATGTCCAAGAAGAATTGGACGACCAGTTAGCAGATGCGTGCGAATCGTTGGATGGATTCTGGACGGATGCGGATGATACGGGTAAACTGTTGACGGCGTTTTATTCAACAACATTTGGTAAATCCGAAGAGCCAACGGATACCAATACGAAAAAAAATGCGTTGTCAGGGCGTTGTGTTGAAAACAGCGAACGTACAGCATGCTTGGCATATAACACAGGTCGCGAAACACCGGTTGCCACATATGATTCTGTACGTGGTTGTGTGCTGACCGATGTTTGGTATCAGGAACGTTGCACCGCGATGAACGGTTATTATGAAACAGGTAATTGCTATCTGGAAAAAGATAACAGTGATATCTTGAAGAGTTTTGTCGAACGCGTGTTATCAAAAATTACAATCATTAACAAGGACAGCAGTGGCAGCACATCTGGCGGCAGTACGTCCAGTGGCAGTACCAGTAACGGATCGTCGCGTTCGTCGGGCAGTTCGTCCGGTTCGGGAACGGGTTCTAAGCGAAATATTGACGGCAGATACAAGGTCACTGAGTCATACTTATAAAAAAAACGCCCGTTTGGGCGTTTTTTATTTGTTTTTTATTCGTTTAATTGATGTTATTTAATGAACGCAACATTTTCATGACCATTTGACGTTTGTCATCATCGGGCAGACGCCAGTACAGGTTTATCAGTTGCAATGACTCATTTTTTGACAATGGGTCGTCTGATTTCTGTTCGGCAACGCGCCCCGTGGATTTGCCACCACGGATTTCTGTTGATGTATTCCCAGGCAAGCCCTGAAAGAAAAACGATACAGGGGTTTCCAATGCCGTGCTGAGTTCAAACAAGCGCGACGCAGATATACGATTCCCCGCGGTTTCGTATTTTTGAATTTGCTGAAATGTTACCCCACAAATTTTAGCCAAATCTTTTTGCGACAGGCCCATCATTACGCGACGCAGTTGGACACGCTGGCCAATGTGCTCGTCTACTGATGTTGGGGAAAAAGGTCTTCCACTCATGTTCTTTTCTCTCTGTGTATATGACATAGTTCCTAGGACAATTTATACAATTTTTATTATTCTTTTGCAATCAAAAAACTGTTATGATATTTTTGCATTATTAATCGGGAAAGGAAATAGGAATTATGACAAAACCAGTTGTTTTATGCATTATGGACGGTGTTGGAATAAATCCAGAAACTGAACATAACGCGGTTGCATTGGCAAATATGCCGTATTTTAACAAATTATTACAAACATACCCGCACTCGCGTTTGGATGCCAGTGGCGCGGCGGTGGGCTTGTCGTATGGAACAATGGGCAATTCAGAGGTTGGACACATCACAATTGGATCGGGCCGCGTGGTGAATCAATTTTTGCGCCGGTTTCAACTGGAAAAATGGGATAAAAATGTTCCCTTGGCGGATTTTATTAAATCTGTTCAGAGCGACGGTGGCATTGTGCATATGGCGGGGCTGATGTCTGATGGTCGTGTGCATTCAGATATAAACGATATGTTGACGATTGCAACGCGCGTATTGGACACGGGCCTGCGTCTGTGTATTCACTTTATTGCTGATGGTCGCGATACCCCGCCCCAATCAGCCGGCGAATATATTCGATTGATAAAACAACGTTTGGCAACGTATTTGGCGTCTGGTCAGGCGTTTTGGGGGACATTGTCTGGGCGTTATTATGCAATGGACAGAAACCAAAACTTGGACAGGACAACCGCGGCATTTAACGCAATTGCCCGCGCAACCAGTCCATATGTTTCGCCAACAATTGATTCGGCGTTGGATTCGGCGTATGCGCATGGCGAAACAGATGAATTTATCAAACCGACCGTCATTACAGGTGATGTGCCAATTACACCCCAAGATGGATTTCTGTTTGGCAATTACCGCAGCGACCGCGCGCGCCAGATTGTGCGTGCAATTTTGACCACGGGCGCGCACATGTTGTGCTTTTCCCAATATGGCGAAGGGTTGGACGAATTGTGCCCTGCACTGTTGCCAGATGTTGAAACGCACGACACGTTGGGCGATGTTCTGGCGGCATATCATTTGCGCCAATTACGTATTGCAGAAACAGAAAAATACAACCATGTGACGTATTTCTTTGATGCGGAACGTAATGTGGACTATGCGGACGAAGAAAAGGTTCTGATTCCATCGCCAGATGTGGCAACGTTTGATTTGGCCCCTGAAATGTCGGCAATTAAAATCACAGACGCGTTGTTGGACAAATTGGCGGACTTTGATGTTGTTATTTTGAATTATGCCAATGGTGATATGGTTGGGCATACAGGCAAAGAGCCCGCCACCATCGCCGCGATGGAGGTCTTGGATGCCCAGTTGGCGCGCCTGGTGCCTGCAGTATTGGCGTTGAATGGCACTGTTCTGATTACTGCCGACCACGGAAATGCGGAAAAAATGTGGGATTATAAAAATGCTATGCCGTGGACGGCGCATACAACAAATCCTGTGAATTTTATATTGGTGTCAAACACGCCGCACAGCGTGCGCGATGGGGGGCTGGCTGATATTGCGCCAACAATGTTACAGTTGCTGGGGTTGCCCCAACCCGCCGATATGTCTGGTAACAGTTTAATAGATAAATAAAATGTGGCGACAAATTATTTGTCGCCCCGTTTATTACGTCGCATTGCGAAAAAATCACGCAACATTTGTGCCGATGCGTCGGCAAATTCAGGCATTTGGGTGACGTCTGGTTTCCACAAGTGGCGGTCGGTGTCGTATACGCGTGCACCGGACATTATGCCGCCACCTTTGGCATCACAGGCGGCAAAGTACACATGACGAATACGTGCCAGTGAAATAGCCGTTGCGCACATTGCGCATGGTTCCAGTGACACGTAAATGTCGCAGTTGTCCAAGAATTTCGTTCCCAATTTTTTACATGCGCGATTTATTGCAACGATTTCGGCGTGCAATGTTGGATTACGTTTCAGTTGCACTTGATTTTCGCCACGGGCAATAATACGCCCATCGCACACAATTACTGCACCGATTGGAACATCGTCGTGCGATTTTGCGCGAATTGCTAAATTTATGGCTTGCTGCATAGGGTTCATGTGATACACTGTACAATATGGATTCAAAATTGCAAATCATTTCAGGAATGTTCCGTGGGCGTAAATTGCGCCTGCCAGATGGGGCACGCCCGACCCAGAATCGCGCGCGAATTGCGCTGTTTAATATGCTGGACGGGATTGTTGGCGCGCGTGATACGCTGAATGTCTGGGACGCGTTTGCAGGCAGTGGCGAATTTGGAATTGAATTTTTATCGCGACGCCCAATGGCGAACGTTACATTTACCGATAATGCCGCCGCGTCAATAAAAACAGTGCGCACAAACGTTGCACCCCTGAATGTCGGTGCGCGTGCCAATATTTTAATGGCCGATGCAATGACGCGAATTGAACAAATTGCCCCGAATGCCGATTTGATATTTGTTGATCCACCATATGATTTGTCGGAAATTGGGGCGCGTTTTGTGCGTCGTGCGGGCGCGGTGGTGCGCGATGGCACGATTCTGGTATGGGAACAAGATGCCGATAAATTCATGTCGCCGGATGATGCACAGTGGGAAATCCTGCGCGACAAAACCTACGGGCGGGCGCGTTTTTTGATTTTGCAACGTCGCGCGTAATAAAAACCTTGATTTTTCAAAGATTTTAGTAAATAATATGCCCCGCACGGCACCCTTGGAGGTCGTGCACAGTTAAACCAATGCTATTAAAAGGATTATAAAATGGCAATTAAATTGAATGCAGATATTCGCAGCGTCGCTGGCAAGGGGGCCACACGCAGCATCCGCAAAAACAAGAAAATCCCCGCGGTTATCTATGGCGAAAAGAAAGCCCCAGTTGCAATCGAACTGGACGGCAATTCTTTCGAATTGCTGATTAAAAAGCCAGCTTTGCGGACTAAATTGTTTGAAATCGACACAGCAAACGGCAAAGAAGATGCTATGTTGGTTGACATTCAATATCACCCTGTGTCGGACGCGGTTATTCACGTTGATTTCAAACGTATCGATGTGAAGAATCCTGTCGACGTTAGCGTTCCAGTGGAAGTTATCAATGTTGATACGTCCAAGGGTATTAAACTGGGTGGTGTTTTGAACTTTGCAGTACGTAAGGTTGCATTGCGCGGTTTGGTACACGATATTCCTGAAAAAATCGTTATTGATTTGTCCAACGTCACAATCGGTGAAACAGTTCACGGTTCTGACTTGGTATTGCCAGCGGGTATCGAATTGGGCTTGCATCAGGCAGAATTGGCGTTTGCAACAATCGGTGGTAAAATGCCAGAAGAAGCAGAAGCACCAAAGGCCGCCGCAGCCGCTGCTGCTGCTGCACCTGCCGCCGCTGCGCCAGCGAAAAAATAATTGCAAAATTATTTATGCAAAAAACCGTCCGTTTGGGCGGTTTTTTATTATTATTTTTTTCCTGTGGTCTTGAAATGCGTTTTTATGTTCACTATATGATGGGCATAAGAAAATTCAAGGAGCAAAAAAATGGCAAAAGTATTAGGTATTGATTTGGGTACAACAAATTCCGCCATGGCATTCATGGACGGTAATGATCCAAAAATTATCGAAAATTCAGAGGGTGGTCGTACAACCCCATCTGTTGTCGCGTTGACATCAAATGGTGAACAGTTGGTTGGTATCACAGCCAAGAATCAGGCAATCACCAATCCTGAAAGCACAATTTATGAAATTAAACGTCTGATGGGTTTGCGTTTTGACAGCCCAGCGGTCAAAGAAATCGCGGCACGCGTACCATATAAAATTGTACGTGGCGACAATGGCGATGCGTGGGTTGAAATTGATGGCAAGAAATATGCCCCATCTCAGATTTCTGCAATGATTTTGGCAAAATTAAAGAAAGATGCCGAAGCGTATTTGGGCGAAACCGTGTCTGATGCGGTTATTACAGTTCCAGCGTACTTTAATGATTCACAGCGTCAGGCAACCAAAGATGCGGGTCGTATTGCGGGGCTGAACGTATTGCGTATTGTCAACGAACCAACCGCCGCAGCACTGGCGTATGGTTTGGAAAAAGACAAGAATGGCACAATCGCCGTGTATGACTTGGGTGGTGGTACATTCGATATTTCTATATTGGAAATTGTTGATGGCGTGTTCGAGGTTAAATCCACAAACGGTGATACCGCACTGGGTGGTTCGGACTTTGATGCGCGCGTGTTGAAACATCTGATTGATGAATTCAAGGCGCAATCTGGCATTGACCTGTCGGGCGACAAATTGGCGTTGCAACGTCTGAAAGAAGCCGCAGAAAAGGCAAAGATTGAATTGTCGTCCAAGACATCAACTGATATCAACCTGCCATATCTGACAGCAGATGCAACAGGGCCAAAGCACTTTAATACAACATTGACACGTGCAAAGTTGGAATCATTGGTTGATGACCTGATTCAAAAGACAATTGAACCGTGCCAGAAAGCGTTGAAAGACGCTGGTCTGGACAAGTCGCAAATCAACGAAGTTATCTTGGTCGGTGGCCAGACACGTATGCCAAAGGTTGTTGAAACAGTAAAAGAATTTTTCGGTCGCGAACCACACAAAGGCGTAAATCCTGATGAAGTTGTTGCGTTGGGTGCAGCAATTCAGGGTGGTGTTCTGAAAGGCGACGTCAAAGACGTTCTGTTGTTGGATGTGACACCGTTGTCATTGGGTATTGAAACATTGGGTGGTGTGTTCACACGTCTGATTGACCGCAACACAACAATTCCAACCAAGAAATCACAGGTGTTCAGTACCGCCGAAGATAACCAGTCGGCTGTGACAATTCGCGTATTCCAAGGCGAACGTGATATGGCCGCAGACAACAAATTGTTGGGCCAGTTCAATTTGGAAGGTATCGCACCTGCCCCACGTGGCATGCCACAGATTGAAGTGTCGTTTGATATCGATGCCAATGGTATTGTGCACGTATCTGCCAAGGATAAAGGCACAGGCAAGGAACAGACAATTTCCATTAAATCTGATGGTGGTCTGTCCGAAGAAGATATTAAAAAGATGGTTGACGAAGCCGCGGCAAATGCCGAAGCAGACAAGCAGAAGCGTGCATTGGCAGAAGCCAAGAACAACGCCGAAGCCGCAGTGTTCAGCATTGAAAAATCACTGAAAGAACATGGTGATAAAATCAGTGCCGATGACAAGAAAGCCATCGAAGACGCAAAACAAGCGTTGTCTGATGAATTGGCAAAAGCGGACGCAACTGCAGAATCGCTGAAAGAAAAAACTGATGCATTGATGGAAAAATCAATGAAATTGGGCGAAGCGGTTTATAAAGCGGCGCAAGAAGCGCAGAAATCTGAATCTGGCGAAAACAAGCCAAACGAAGATGGTACGCGTGATGCTGATTTTTCTGAAAAGAAATAAAAAACGGGGCGAAAGCCCCGTTTTTTTTAGTGATACAGTGATAGAGTGATTTAGTGATAAAGTGTTTTAATCCTGCTTTGTGCAGGATTTTCATTGCTCTCTGCGCTTCGCTCTCTATAAATAAACGCGCCAAATGGCGCGTTTATTTATTTTATTTCACCGATATAGATTCCCATATGATGGGCGACGTCCAATAATGGATCGTCGGGCGCGACAAATGCGTCTGATGTTTTCAGCCCTGGGATTTTTGGATCATCAACAATTTCGCCGGCGTCAAAGAAATCAGACAAACTGACCGTTTTTACGTCATTGCCGTCCAATGCCGTCATAACATATGTTTCATTGTTATCAATCGCGTGCAGTGCGCAATCGGCAAAACGTACCGCCAAAATGCGGTCGCATGCAGTGGTGTCACCAACGCGTTGGGTGTGTTCTGGGAATACGGCGCGGTTTGCAATACCCGCAGCGGTCAATTTGCGCGAAATAATATCGGCGGGACGTCCAGAATGCCCACGCAGGTGTACCCCCTCTGACACAACAATGATGCCGTAATCTGTGTCGGCGTGCTGTATGTGTGCAATAACCGAATCCAAATCAAATTTGATTTCTGGTATCAATATAACCTCTGCACCGGCAGCGATACCACCATGCAACGCCAACGCACCACAATCGCGCCCCATGGATTGTACTACAAACCAACGATGGTGACTGCGTGCGGTCAACATCAACTGGTCACAAAAAGATGTCAGTTGTTGAACAGCCGTGCTGAACCCAACCGTGCGGTCGGTCAGTGGCATGTCCAAATCAATCGTTTTTGGAATACAAATCAGTTGCAGGTCTGCATAAATCGCACGGTTGCACCATGCTAACGACAAACTGCCGTTACCACCAATCAGAATCAGTGCGTCCAGTTTTAATTCCTGTAATGATTTGCGTAATCTCTTGTTGAAATTGTCCAGTTTGCCGCCCTCGGCCGCGGTTTCAAAATTCATTGCACCGGCGTGACCGTTGTGCAGAAAACTGCCCGCCAAGCGTGCGTTTTCAATCGGCAACGTGTCGTCATTTAATTCGATAACACGGGGTGGTGTTGTGCACAGACCGTCTGTGCCGTCCAGAATCCCCAAAACCTGCCACCCGCGCAGGCGCGCGCCACGTGTCAAACGCTGAATAACCGTGTTCAGACCGGAACAATCACCACCGGTCGTCATAATACCTATTTTCTTCATAATCTCCCCCAAAAATCTGGTCTGATTATATCATATTTGAGTTGACAAAGAAAGATTATTTGCAATAATTTGTCCAAAGTTTTAATTCCAAACGTTTCAGGAGATTACACATGGCAAAAAGCAATCAAAAGCCAACGAATATCGGCAAAACAAAGCGCAGCACAGATGATTTGATAAATGATGCAATCGCCCAACAGAATAACTGGATGGAAAATCGTCGCAATTTTGCCAGACGTTTCTTGAAGACATTGAATATCTTTGCACGCCCCGCCCCACGCAATGACGCGGAAATTCAGACGGCGGCGACGTCGGCACGTACGGCACGCAATTCACGCAGTGGTCTGCGCGCGTATTGGTTTCCAATTTTGTGCGCAATCTTTGTTATCTGTGTTGCAATTTGGGTATTGTTTGTGCGCGTAAACAATACAACGACACAGGTCGTGGTTGTGCCATCTGTCCCAGAACCGGTTGTTCAGACCGTTGACGATAACACCATTCCATCGTTTGACATTGTTCGTATTGAACCTGCGGGCTCTATCGTTGTTGCGGGTCGTTGGTTGCCACATCAGAATATATCAATCGTAATCAATGGTAAAATCGTTGCCACAGAACGCACTGATTCTGATGGTGAATTTGTGTATGCACCCGCGCGCGTGTTTGATGCTGGCAACTATACAATCTCGCTGGTTGGTGCAGATGATGGCACAAAATCCACCGAAAACGTATTTGTTTATGTTTCGCCACATGGGTATAAACATTCGGTTTCTTTGCTGATGACGCGTGACGGCAGTACGATGTTGCAAGCCCCATCACAGTTGGCGGACGGTGATTTGGTCGTGTCCAAGATTGATTATCTGGATACTGGTCGCATTGTTGTAACCGGTGATGCGTTGCCACGTCTGCGCGTATCGTTGTCGTTGAATAATAAATATTTGGGTTTTGCACGCGTATCAGATCACAAACATTTTGGACTGGGCGCGGACGTTGGTGAATTGGAAACCGGCAAAGAATATACGTTGACGGTACGCCTGCACGATGGTGACGGTCGCACGGTGGCACAGGTTGGACATACATTCACAATGCCTGAAATGACCGGCGACGACAACACATATTATACGGTTCGTCGTGGCGATTGCCTGTGGATTATTGCGCGTAATTTCCTGCGTCGTGGTGTTTTGTTCAGCATTATTGCCGAACGCAATAATATTGAAAACCCAAACCTGATATATCCAAAGCAACTGTTGCAAATCCCAGTTGGTGAAAGCAAATAATATACGCGCCGCAATGGCGCGTTTTTTGTTCAAATAAAAAACATCGGCAGTTTGCCGATTTAATTTCTGGTGCGGGCGAAGGGAATCCCTCGGCATTAAAAATGCCTGCGGGCAAACCGTGACGATTTCGCGGCGTTACACTTGCAAAATCTACTTGTTTTCGAACCCTCTGGTCGGGTTCTCTTCCGGCGTCACATGCCAAAAATAAAATCGGCAAAATGCCGATTTGATTTTTGGTGCGGGCGAAGGGAATCGAACCCTCGCCTAAAGCTTGGGAAGCTTTCGTTCTACCATTATACTACGCCCGCAATGGTTCAACGGTGCAGATTCTATAATAAATTTGTCGGGTTGTCCAGACCAAATCAATAATAATTTGACTTTTGATAATTTTTGGTTCATAATAGCCCCGCAAATCCCAACAGATTGCCATTTATATAAATCCAGTACGCGGTATGCGTGTGGAACATCAACCGACAAGTTTTGTCTTTGATGGTGGTTTTTCTGTGTGGGTAAACAGTTAGAAATACTAAGGAGCAAAATTATGGCAACTGTTATTCGTTTGGCACGTTTCGGCGCAAAAAAACGTCCATATTATCACATCGTTGTTACAGATTCTCGCAATGCGCGTAATTCTGGTAACGTTTTGGAAACCATTGGTAAATACGACCCAATGTTGGCACGCGACAATGAAAAACGCGTTGTTATGGACGTTGAAAAGGTTAAATCTTGGATCGCCAAGGGTGCAAAACCATCTGACCGCGTTTATCGTTTCTTGGTAAATGCTGGTTTGGCCGAAAAGAAACCAATTCCTGTTCAGACAAAGAAGAATCAGCAATCTGAAAAAACACAGATGAAGATTAAAGACAAAGCTGAAAAGTTGGCCAAGATTGCCGAAGAAAAGGCAGCAGCAGAAGCAGCAGCAAAAGCCGCCGCGGAAGCCCCAGCTGACGCAGCCGCAGAGGCCACAGCAGAATAATTTTGCTTTTATAAATGCGCCCGCAATGTCGGGCGCATTCGGTAATTTGTCATGAATGATACATCAAAAATCTTGGTCGGAAAAATTGTCGCACCCCAAGGCATTCGGGGCGAGGTTCGCGTTCAGACATATTCTGAAAATCCGATGGATTTCAAGCATTTTGATGTGTTGTGTTCAAAATTCAAATCCAGCGAGTTTCATTTTGTGCGTCGACTGAATCCGACGTCCGATGTTATAATTGCACGAATTGATGGCATTGCCGATCGCAATGCGGCAGAAACGTTGCGTGGCACAGAACTGTTCATATCGCGCGATGCGTTGCCAAAACTGGGGGCGGACGAATATTATCAATCCGATCTGATTGGTTTTACGGTTATGCGTGATGGTAAAAATATTGGTCGTGTGGTGTGTTTCCAGAATTACGGTGCGGGTGATATTATCGAACTGGAAAATGGCGACATGGTGTCATTTATTGGTGCAAACGTTGATTTGAACGCAAGGGTTATAGTGGTTAAATAATATGGCTATTGTAAAAATAAATTTTGCCGGAATTGGTAAAAAAATAAATACAGAATGCAATTGGGATTTTCTGGCGTGCCGTTATAAAAATAAAGAAAAGGTGCGATAAAATGTTACCACGTACTTTTGTTCGTATGGATACCGATGATGCGTATGTTCCACGTCGCCTGACCCAGTCGTCGAACGGTGATTTGTGGTGCTCGTGCGTTTATACATGTGACCAGTTTATGACATATCCGGTTGATGTGCTTGGTCGTCGTATTATTCCGTTGGATGCAACATGTCCGAATTTGGCCACAGCGGGTATGAAATGTACTGGCGAATATATCTGGTGCAACGGTGCGGTCAGACAACAAATGCCGCGTCGCGATACATTGCAGATATGGCAAAATTGCAATAAAAAACAACGTTAAAAGAAAATGCACTTTAACATATTGACCATTTTTCCAGAAATGTTTCCTGGCACGTTGGCCGGCGGTGTCGTTGGTCGTGCGTTGGAACGTGGTGTGTGGTCGTATGACGCGATAAACATTCGTGATTTTGCCATAAATAATTACGGCAGTGTTGATGACGAACAATTCGGTGGTGGCGCGGGTATGGTTATGCGTCCCGACGCATTGGGTGCAGCGATTGATTCGGTAAAAAATCGTGGCAAAATCATATACTTTTCGCCACGCGGGCCACGCCTGAATCAACAAATGGTGCGTGAATTTGCCGCGGATGCTGATGCAACGTATACCCTGCTCTGTGGTCGATACGAAGGAATAGATCAACGAATCATCGAAGAATATGATATAATGGAACTATCAATCGGCGATTATATACTGTCTGGTGGGGAAATTGCCGCCCAAGTTTTTGTTGACAGTTGCGTTCGCTTGATAGATAATGTCCTGCACGGTGGTGCTGAATCCACCGCGAACGAGAGTTTCGAAATCGGGGGGCTGGAATGGCCGTTATACACCCGCCCGTCGGCATGGCGTGGACGTAAAGTCCCAGAAGTCCTGCTGTCCGGTCACCACGGCAATATCGAACGGTGGCGGAAACAACAATCGGACGCGATAACACAAGAACGTCGTCCGGATTTAATAAAGGAAAATGAAAAATGAGCATTATTAAAAAAATCGAAGCAGCGCAAATCGCTAAATTGAAAGGTGAAAAGGTTATCCCTGATTTCAAAGCGGGCGATACACTGAAAGTATCTGTAAAAATCAAAGATGGCGATAAATACCGTATTCAGGTTTTCGAAGGGGTTGTTATTGCGCGCGATGGTGGTACTGGTAACAATGCGTCGTTTACAGTACGCCGCGAATCTTATGGTGTTGGCGTGGAACGTAAATTCCCACTGTACAGCCCAGCGATTGAAAAAATCGAAAAGGTTCGTATCGGTCGTGTTCGTCGTGCAAAATTGTTCTTCTTGCGCGGTTTGTCCGGCAAAAAGGCGCGTATCGTCGAAGATTTGGCGGCTGCGTCTGCGGAAAAGAACGCAAAATAATTTGCATGAATCATTTTGTAAATTCAAAAATACCGCCATCGGCGGTATTTTTGTTTTTTATCAATTTGACATTATAAACACCCGAATGTATCATAATTGGTATGAAGACAATCTTGAAATTTTTACCAGTATTTTTATTATGTGCAACCGCATCAAATGCATACGCGTATGTAAATCGTGATGTGGCGACATTGCGCGTTATGAACAAAGCCGCCGGCAAAACACAAACCGTGCAGATTCCTGTCGGACGCGATGCGACGTTTGAAAAACTGAATATTACCGTTCGCGCGTGCAAACAGACCGACCCATTCGCAGCCGAAGATTTCTTTGCATTTGTCGAAATCACCAATGGGGCCGAGGGGAAAATTTACAGTAATTGGTTGTCGCGCAATGAACCTGGGGAAAATCCAGTTCAAAATGCGGACTATGATGTATGGTTGGTAAAGTGTGAATAATGGGGGTAATCCATGAAGAATGTTAAATTGATATTGAAATTATTTATTGGTGTGGCGGCATTGCTGTTGGTTATGGTGGTGTTTTCGTGCACCCTGCGCAAGGGTAACTTGGAAACCGATAATTTGAAGGCGTGGCGTGCGGCATCATTGGACAGACGTGCGGCGGCCGTGCGTATGCTGACGGCGACCGATGACGATACCGAACTGATGGTGGCGTGTGTTGATAAAATTGCAACCCTGCCCGATTCCGGTGAAATGGCGGTGCGTGACGCGGTATCATTGTGTTATACCGGCGCGCAAATCAAACAAAATCAATAAATGAAACGCGCTGCTCTGTTCGTTGTTCTGTTGTTGACTGGGTGTGGTGTATCGCGCCAGATTGGTGACGAGTACATGGGCGCAAAGTATGTAAATGACCCATTGGGCGAAGGGCGCGCGCCCGACACCGACCCGCTGATACGCAGTGATGCGTTTGATTGCACAACCTTTGTGGAAACGGTGTTGGCGCATGGCGATGTTGATACGTTGAATAAAATCAGATATAAAAACGGCGAAATTGACTTTATAAATCGCAATCACTTTATTGAAACAGAATGGTTGCCCAACAATGCTAATATTGTAAAAAATGTCAGTGCGCGTTATGGACAAACCGCCCTGCGCCATGTTGTTATCAATCGTGCGGCGTGGTTGCAACGCGTGCACAATATTGATTCTGATGCGGCGGTGGTGGAAACCGATATTGAATACATTCCGTATGATAATATAACAACACTGAAAACCGACCGACCAATGATTGTTTTATTTATTGTTGGCAATACAGGAAAAAGTGATATCATAGGCACGGATTTGGCGGTGGTGCATATGGGTTTTCTGATGCCAGATGGCACGTTGCGTCATGCGTCCAGCACGGCGGGACGTGTTGTTGATGTGCCGATGTCGGAATATATTGCGGCCCGTCGCCAGAACAAGAATAATCTGGGTATAACATTATTGGAAATACTAAAATGACAGACGAAAAATTGATACGTATGGATATGGGCAAATTGGCGGGTGATGCGCACAGTGATGATGCGGCACGTCCGGTGTTGTGTCTGGGGATTGAATCATCGTGTGACGAAACATCGGCAGCGATTGTTGATTCTGACCGTAATATTTTGTCACATATTATTTATTCGCAAATCCCAGAACACCAGAAATACGGTGGCGTTGTGCCTGAATTGGCGGCGCGCGCGCATATTCTGGCGATTGATAAAGTAATACAACAGACATTGGAAAAAGCGGGCAAATCCATAAACGATATTGATGTTATTGCTGCGACTGCGGGCCCTGGGCTGATTGGCGGTGTGCTGATTGGTTGGTTGGCTGCGACGGGTATGGCACAGGCAACGGGCAAACCATTGGTTGCAGTGAATCATTTAGAGGGGCACGCGTTGGTTCCGCGCTTGCATGCATCGTCGGCAAATGGCGGGGATGGTGCGACGTCGGTCGAATTTCCGTATTTGTTGATGTTGGCATCTGGCGGTCATTGCCAAATTCTGTTGGTGCGTGGGGTTGGCCAATACGAACTGATTGGTCAAACGTTGGACGACAGTGCGGGCGAAGCGTTTGATAAAGTGTCCAAAATGTTGGGCTTGGGTTACCCAGGTGGCCCGATTGTGGACAAGCGTGCGCAACTGGGCAACGCAACGGCATTCCATTTCCCGCGCCCGTTGTGCGATAAACCTGGGTGTGATTTTTCATTCAGCGGGATTAAAACCGCGGCGCGTACATTCTTGGAACATGCCACCGCGCCATACAGCGATGAATTTATAAACGATTTTTGTGCATCTTTTCAGGCGGCGGTTGTCGATTGTATAATCAACCGATTGGAAAACGCAATGCGTGATGCACGCGTGATTGCGGCGGCACCAAAAACACTGGTTGTTGCGGGTGGCGTTGCGAAAAACAGTGCAATTCGCGCGGCGATGGAACGCTTGGCTGCGGCGCACGGTATTGTGTTTGCTGCACCACCAATGAATCTGTGCACTGATAATGGTGCGATGATTGCATGGGCGGGGATTGAAAACTATCGATTGGGACGCATCGTGCACAGTCCGATTGCACCACGTCCACGTTGGCCATTGACCGAATTATAATTGAATAATTTGGCCGTTTGTGGTACAATTTTCGGCATGGAAATACAAGATTACAAGAAAACTTATGATGATGCCACGCGCAAGGTTTTGGAACTGGCGTCCAAAATAGATTCCTTTGCGTTGGACAAGTTTGATGCGGAATATCGCTTGGTCGATATTGCGTATGTGTTGCGCGAAAAATATGCCGACCCCGCATTTCGGCGCAAGTATGTTGGCAATCTGCCGTTTAACGGATTTGTCCCGTGGCCCAAGGGGTTTTGTGCCCTGTCCACCATTTGCGTATACGAACTGTATGGTGGCACGGACATATGGACACCGTCGGCAATCCACTTGGGTGATTGGGAACATGCGCCGGTGGTGTTCTTGCGCGATAATGAAAACGGTATTGCGTTTGATGCCACGGGTGATCAATTCGCGCCCTTGCGCGTCCCGTATGAGGTTGGCACACCAATCAATCGACGCATCAGCGATATGCGCACCCCGAACAAGGCAGAATTTGTGCGCCAGATTAAACAAGAATTAGATAAACGGTAACTGCACATGGAAAAACCAGAACCAATCGTTAAACCCGATACCATATTCAGCGTGTCTGATGCGTCCGCGTTATTAAAGGGCGTTGTTGAAACCGCGTTTCCGCGCATTAAAATCCGCGGTGAATTGTCGCAAATCACACGCGCGACGTCTGGTCATATGTACATGACGATAAAGGATTCTGGGGCGGCAATTTCCGTTATTATTTGGCGTGGAACACCTGTTTCTTTCAAACTGGACGAAGGGATGGAGGTTATAATTACCGGCCGTTTCACAACATACCCCGCGCGCAGCAATTATCAAATCATTGTGAATGAAATTGAAATGGCGGGTGTCGGGGCTATCTTGAAAATGTTAGAGGAACGCAAACGCAAACTGGCGGCCGAGGGGTTGTTTGATGCGTCGCGGAAAAAGCCGTTGCCACGCCTGCCCCAGACAATCGGCGTTGTGACCAGTCCGACGGGTGCGGCATTCCAAGATATTCAAAACAGATTACGCGAACGCTTTCCAGTACGGGTGTTGCTGTACCCTGCAACGGTTCAGGGTGCAACCGCCGCAGCCGAGGTTGCCGCCGGCATCGAATATTTCAATCGCATGAATAATGTTGATGTTATTATTGTTGCGCGTGGTGGTGGCAGTTTAGAGGACTTGTTACCCTTTTCCGAAGAGGTTGTTGTTCGCGCCGCCGCGGCCAGTCATATTCCACTGATTTCTGGTGTTGGACACGAACCAGATTGGATGCTGATTGACTTTGCCGCGGATTTTCGTGCGCCAACGCCCACGGGCGCGGCGGAAACGGTTGTACCGACCAAGTTGTCATTGTTCCAAGAATTGGACAATCTGTGGCATCGTATGTCGTCGAACTTTACAACACGCCTGACAAATGCGAAATCGCGTGTGGACGCGATTGCCATTAAAAGTCCGCGCCAAATGGTTATGGAACATGCCCAACGTCTGGACGACGTGACGCGTACAATGAATATTATTATCAACGGCAAATTGACCACCGCGCACGGTCGTATTGATGCACTGTCAACATTTCCAAATATATTACAGAACAAGATGGCGGCATTAAACCAATCTGTCGCGCATCTGGGACAAATGTTAAATTCACTGAGTTATAAAAACGTGCTGGCGCGCGGGTATGCGATTGCGCGTGATGCAAATGACAAAATCATCAGCCGCGCAGATGGTGCGCCACGTGTTGCGTCGCTGGAATTTGCCGATGGGGTATTACGCCTTGATTAGTGTGCGTGCGGTTGCCAGTGATTCTGGGGTGATTTCCGCACCACTGATTATACGGGCAACCTCGTTCAATCGTTCGTCGCCCGTAATTTCATGAACAGACGTGGTTGTTTTGTCCGCGGTTGCGGTCTTTTCAATCTTGAAATGATGGTTTGCAAAACCGGTAACCTGGGCCGAATGGGTGATCACCAATGCCTGTGCGCCACATGCCAATTTATTCAGACGCAATCCAACCGCACTGGCGGTTGCACCACTGATGCCCGTATCGATTTCATCAAATACAAATGTGTGCGAATATTGATTGTTTGCCAGCACCACACGCAATGCCAACATTAAACGCGCCAATTCGCCACCTGATGCCGCGCGGTGCAGTGGCGCAAATGGCATTCCGGGGTTGGTCTTTATCATAAACGTAATATCATCAACGCCAAATGATGATGCATCGCACGCCGTGCGTGATACGGCAAAGTCCGCCTGTGCCAGTTTCAAATCGGGCAATTCCGCCAATATACGCGTGCGTAATTGTTCGGCGGCAGCGGCGCGCGCGGTGGTCAGTTGCGCGGCATACTTGTCAAATTCCGCACGTTTTTGCTGAACCAATGCGGCCACGCGGCGTTGTTGTGCATCCGAATTATCAATCGTTGCCAACGCCGACGCCATTTGTTCCAATTTGGCCGGTAATTCATCCGCTGTCACGCGATGTTTGCGCGCGGCGGCGCGGATTGCAAACAGGCGTTCTTCGACATCATCAATGCTGGCGGTATCAATTTCGGTTGGTGTCAACGCCTCGGCAATTTCTGATACGCTCTGCGCAATATCATACAGTTGGTCAATTTGCGATTGATATGGATTTGGTTCGGTCTTGACACGTTGTAATATATGTGCCACCGCAAAGATTTGCGCGTCCAGTGAATTGCCACGTGGGGCCAGTGCCTCGGTCGCCTCGGCCAAAATGGCGGCGTCTTTTTCGGCATTCATCATCGCACTGCGACGGGTGGACAATTCTTCTTCTTCGCCGACACGGACGTTCAGATCGCGCAATTCCGCAACATTGTGTTCCAAGAAATCGCGTTCTGATTCAGCGCGCGCCAGTAATTCGTTCAGTTCGTTTAATTCACGCTGGGCCGCATGATATTCATTGTATGCATCGCGTACGGCACGCAACAAATCGTTATAGCCCGCAATGTTTGCCGTGCCAAATGCATCCAATGTTGCACGGTGCGTTGATGGATTCAGCAGTGTATGATTCGCAAACTGACCGTGAATTTCGACCAGTTCATCGCCAACCTGTTTTAATGTTTTGATTGATACAGGACTGTCGTTTATCCATGCGCGACTTTTTCCGTCTGTGGACAATGTGCGGCGTAAAATCAGTGCACCATCAGATACATCAATACCAAATTCGTCAAACAGTGGCAACAATGTGTCGGGCACGGCGTCAAATTCCGCGGTAACCGATGCCATATCGCAACCATGGCGTACCAATCCGGCATCCGAACGTGCGCCCAACGCCAATGACAGCGCGTCCAGCAAGATACTTTTGCCCGCGCCAGTTTCGCCGGTCAGCACATTCAGCCCACCGCCGAATCCCAGATTCAGTTTTTCAATCAATACGATATTTGAAATATTCAGATTTGTCAGCATGCCTAGATTATAGCCAGTTTTGCCGCCCTGTTTCAAGATTTTATTGAACAGATTCCAGCTCAAAATTATGCAACCACAAAATGAATCCGTGAACTGCATATTTGGGGTAAATCATTCGCAATAAATCCACGTATTCTGCAACCTGTGCATGGTATGCGGCGCGGTGTTCGTCGGGTTTTGTATCTGTTTTATAATCCAAAATCATAATTGTTTTTGCGTCATGGTTTATTACCATGCGGTCAATACGACGACTGATAAATTTACCGCGAATGACCCCTGCAACAGGAACTTCGGTTTGTGAATTGGTGTCAAAGAATTGTAATAGTTCTTTGTGTGCGGTAATTTTTTTAATTATCTCGCTATCACCACGGCTGTCGTCACACCCAATAAAAACATGGCGCATTTTTTCGTGCATATGTGTGCCGACATCAATCGCATGCGATGCGGCGTCGTGCTGTTTTAATAATTCGCGCAGTGTATCTGTCATTTTTCAATCCTGATAAATTCGTCGGTGCTGTCGCCCGCCAGTACGCGCCACAGTTGTGTGTGCCATGCGTCATCTGGTGGATTTTTATCGTTTGTAAATCCGTATATAAACAACGCGTCACGCGCACGCGTCATTGCCACATACAGCAATCGATAATATTCCGCAATGCGAATTTTTCGCACGGCGTTCAATGCTGTCGATGGTGCGTCACCCGCCCCACTGGTGCGTGGCAACCAAATCCATGGCGTGGGAAACTTGTCGGTGCGCATATGTGCCGGTAACAATTCGGGGGTGATGGTTGCCATCTTTTCAACCTTGGGTGTGCGAATTGTATCGATTAAAAATACTGCGCGCGCCTCCAACCCCTTGCTGCCATGGACGGTGGCAATACGTACACCACTGGCACTGTCCATGTCACGTTTGATTTCGCTGCTGCCGGTGATGAACCATTTCAAGAAATGACGCAACGTACCCGTCATGGTGCGTTCATACGCCAAACATATGGTCATAAACTCTTCCAATGGGTCAACAACCTGATTGCCCAGTGCAGCAATCATACTTTCGCGCACACCGCCCGACAACACATTGTTAAAGAATGAATATGGCGACATTGTCGCAGATAAATCCAGTAATTCTGTCAGGCGATTATAAACATCTGGGTGCGCGTCCGACAAAACCTGATACACGGTTGTTGGCTGTGTGTTACCGTTACGTTTTTTAATCGCATTTTCGTCATTTTTGATTTTGCAAACATTAAAAATATCACGTTCGGTCAAACGGAAAATTGGACTTTTTAACACACAGCATAAACTGTAATCATCGGTGGTATTCAAACAAAAACGCACCAGATTCATCATATCGCGAATAACCGGAAAGTCCGGCAAGACGATACGATCACTGCCCGCAACATCAATGCCGCGACGCTTTAATTCTTTGACCAATGGCGCAGCCATGGGTGCACGTTGTTGCACCAGAACCATAATATCTTTTGGTGCGTATTCGCCAGAATCAATCAATGCTTTAATCCGGTCGGCAATATTACGAATGTACGTATTCAAATCAATTTCATCGGTGGCCCGTGATGTCAATTTATGCAATTCAACCAATCCTGTTCCATCGCTGCGGAAACATTTGTGATTGTTGTTGGCAAAACCGGTCATTTCAATGACAGTGGTGTCATCAAAGAACTTGTCCACAGTATTTAGAATTGCAGCCAGCGAACGAAAACTTTGCGTCAGTGGCACTTCGCGTATTGTGCGCATATTTTGTGCAATTTGTGTTGCAATTTCATCGCGGCTGGCGGCGAATGCACGTGGGTCTGCGCCCTGAAAACCATAAATAGATTGCTTGGTATCGCCCACGACAAACATAGTGTGTGGGTGGCGCGCGGTGTCGCCATCAGTAAAGAAATCGCCCGCCAGCATGCGCATAATGTCCCATTGCACGGGTGCGGTATCTTGCGCTTCGTCCACCAAGATATATGACAATGATATATTTAATTGCGACAGCACCCAACCCATTGTATCCGGCTTTGAGAACAATCGACGGGTATATAAAACCAAATCTTCGAAATCTAATGCGTTTTGGCGCGCCTTTAATTCGCGATATGTTTCGGCAAATGCCGCAGATAAATCAAATAACGCCAACGTGTCATCAAATACCATTTGGTTCTGGTCACGTTGGTTGATTTGATAAACACGATCTTGTTCGGCGGTCATATAATCCTTGGTCATAATATTTTTTATCTTGCCGCCATCGGCCTTTAAGTACGCATTTTTGTATTCTTGAAAATCTATCGTTTTATCAATATACTGTTGCGTTAAATTGATAACCTTGGTTATATAATTTGCCGGTTTTTTTTCGTTTTTTGCCAAATTTATGATGTTTTGCAGGGATTCTGGTGTTGCGTCTGTCAAAATCGGTGAATCCAAATTCAAAAAATATCGTGTCGTGTCAATAAAGTATTTGCGATAGTTATCAAAATTATCAACACCAAAAAAGTATTTATATTGCGATGTCAGCATACCTAATAATTCCGACATAGCTGTTTCGGACACGCGTCCAACAATATGTTCAAATGCGGCATCCGTACGTGCATTACCCGATGAGTTTATCAGGTGATCGAATGCATTTTGCATTAAAATACGTTGCGCGGTATCAGACACCAATGTCCACGATGGCGATATGCCTGCCTCTAATGGAAAGCGACGCAGGATTTCTTCGCAGAAACCATGAATTGTTTTTATTTTCAGAATTTCGGGATTGTCGATATATGTAAAAAATATCTGGCGCGCGTGCGCAATATCGGCGTCAGTTGGATTCTTGTTTTCTGATACGCCGCACAGCATATCGCGCAAATCATCATCGGACGCCATTGCCCATTCACGCAATGCCGCCAATATACGATTACGCATTTCGCCCGCCCCCGCATTTGTGTATGTCAGGCATAATATGCCACACGATTCAATATCAGGGCTGCGAAACAAAATACGCAGCAAGCGTTGAACCAAAACACTGGTTTTGCCCGTACCGGCGTTTGCCTGAACCCAGACATTTTCTGCGGGATTTGCGGCGATATCTTGTTCTGGCGAAAGAGTTCGTTTTTGTGCCATTTATAACCTTGCTTTATTGAATAAATTCTAGTATAAATTTCAGTGTTCTGCAAGGACATATGAAAACCATTGGGAGAGTGGACATGGATTTTACACAGATTTTATTGATTGGTGCCGGTGTGTTATGCGGTATGCTGGCAATTACACTGGGTGTTTTATTTTTTGTGTCGCGTCGATCACAGCGTGTGATGGAATCGTTGTTACAGTTGATGACCCAGCCAGACCGCGCACGTGTTGCGGACGCATCACGCGTATTGCAAACAATTTTGGCTGATGAGATTGCCAAAATTGAATCCTGTTTTCAAACGATGCGTGACACATTGAATGCACAAATTGCATCAGCCAATGAATTAAAGCAAGAATTGACCGTCCAGAATGAAAAGTTGGTTACCACCGCGGACGACGCAACCAAGAAAGTCGCATTGATGTCACAACGTTTGGACAATACGGTATTGGGTCTGCATAATATTGTGTCATCGGGCGGTTGGACAGATGTACAAAATATAACTGATAATTTCAGCACAACTGTCAATGCGTTATTGACACAAATTGACACGACGTCAACAGCAACCACGGAACAAATTGCAACAATTCAGTCGCAAATTGATGGTTGGGTTGCAACCAGCGAGACATTGGGTCAGAATCTAAAAGATGCATATAATGCAAATGATGAACAGATGAAAAATCTGAGCCAGCAATCAGACAACCTGCAACAGCAATTACAGACACTGGCGCAATCGGTGACCGATGGATTTAATGGTGTCAAGACCGCGGCTGCAGATTACGAAACCGTAATGACGAACAACGATAAACTGTTGAATAATCATTTGACCAAAATGGACACATTCAGCAAACAATCAAAAAAGCAACTGACGTCCCAGATGAACTCGCTGACCAACACATCGAATGCGGTTGGCGGTCAGGTACGATTGGCCGAGGCATCGATTGAAAAACAGACCAATAAACTGACCGCGGCGGTTGAAACATTGATGGATTCAGCGGCGCGCACGGAAACATCTGTGCGTGGCATATCAAACGAACTGGCGACATTGACCAATCGTTTTAACGGCGAAATCAAAGAATTTGCCACTGCGGTTGTGTCGGAATTAAAGACCGTGTCTGGCGTTGCAAACACGACATTGGAGAACACCAAAACGTCTGCAAATGCGTTCTCGGAATCGGTCAAGGCGATGGCCACCGGTGTGCGCGAAACACTGATTGAAATGAATACGGCACACACGCAACTGTCGGGACAATCGGCGAATCTGATAAAGATGTCAGCTGAAACCACGGCCCAGTTGCAACCGCTGTCCGAATTGATAGAACGTTATTATTCGGCCCTGCCCGATTTGTCACAGGGTTCGGTCGAGGCCGGCGAAAAACTGCAACAAATTGTTGCATCGTTGAACGAAAAGATTGGTTTGATGAAGAGCACGGTCGCGGAATCCACAGATACTATTTCGGCGTCTGCAATTAAATTGGAAGATTTGGCGGGGCAATCGCGCCAGCAAATGATAGATCTGATGTCTGATTATGCCAAGGCCGTGAACACCATGCAAACATTGAATAAACAGATGATGGTTGCGCGTGCAACCGCGCCAATGGACGCGATGGGTGTTGCGCCCGCACCAACATATGGCCGCGTCAGCGCGACGGATTTCTTGAAACAGGCCGAACGTGCATTTGAAAATATGCATGATTTATCACTGGATTTAACACGCGCAACGGGCGCAGAGATTCCAGATGTCGTATGGAAGAAATATCATGCCGGCGACAAGGCCATATTCTCTAAATGGTTGGCCAAGATGATGAACGCCGCCGACAAGAAGCAAGTACGCGAAATGTTAAAGAATGACACCGTATTCCGTCGTCAGGCAACACAATTCATACGTGCGTTCGATAAAATCATGTCTGGGGCGCACAATGTTGATAATCCGGACACTGTATCCGCCACACTGTTAAAAACCGATTTGGGACAGATTTACGCGGTATTAAAGGCACATATTTAATAGAGATGTTGCCTAAACAAATAACCCGCCGATTTGGCGGGTTGTTTTTTTAGTGTTTTTTATGAACTAATCTTCCAAGAAACTGCGCAATTTACGTGCACGCGTTGGGTGCTTTAACTTGTTCAGTGCCTTTTGTTCAATCTGGCGGATACGTTCACGGGTAACACCGATGTATTCACCAACCTCTTCCAGTGTGCTGGTTTTATTGGTGCTCATACCAAAACGCTGGCGCAGAACGGTTTCTTCCTTTGGATCAAGTTCAGACAGAATCTGGGTAACGATTTTACGCAGATTCTTTTGCGCGGCCGAAACGAATGGATTCTTGGCCGTTTCGTCGGCGATGATTTCAATACGGCTGCTGTCGTCTTCGCTGCCGACGGGTGCTTCCAATGAAATTGGTTTCAAGTTCACCTTCATTGCCTTGTGAATCTTGTCCACCGGCAGATAGATAATCTTGGACAATTCTTCGGCGGTCGGCTGGCGACCATATTTATGCATAAACTGGCGCGACGCACGCTGAATCTTGTGAATATTGTCAATCATGTGCACAGGAATACGAATTGTACGCGCCTGATCGGCAATACTGCGCGAAATACCCTGCTGAATCCAGTTTGTCGCATAGGTCGAGAATTTATTCCCCAGACGATAATCAAACTTGTCTACGGCCTTCATCAAGCCAATATTGCCGTCCTGAACCAAGTCCGAGAAATCCAATCCTAAACCGCGGTTGCTGGACTTTTTCGCAAATTTGATAACCAGACGCAAGTTCGCCTCTATCATTTCGCGTTTTGCACGGGCGGCTTCGGCCTGACCACGGCGCACCAGTTCAACAACCTTTTTATATTCAGCGGTTGGCTGGCCTGTTTCGCGCGCAATGGCGGTGATGTCTTCTTGAATCTTCAAGATGTCTTTTTCGTGTTTCTTGGCAAAGTTCGCCCACGCTGGATTCTTGTGTTTCATCAACTTTTTAACCCAGTTGCGATTCAGTTCATTTCCGGTGTATTCAGCCAAGAAATCTTCGCGTTTAATCTTGTTTGCCAATGCCAAACGCAACAATTTCCCCTCCAGCCCCATCAACAGTTGGTCACGCTGGGTCAGGTGTTCCAGAATTTCGGCAATACGATCATCGTTCAGGCGAATCTTGCTGACGTGTTCGAACAATTCCAGACGCATTTTGGCATATTTCTTTTCCAACGCATCGTCTGGCTTGGACGATGTCAACAGATTTTCCAGACGCTTTGCCTGCAATTTCTGCATGCTGTTAAAGATGCGTTTGATTTTTGTGAACAGGTCGGTGACCATTGGCATCAGGGCCTCTTCCATTACTGGAATTGGAACGCCAGATGTGCCACGTGGGGTATCTTCTTTCTTGACACCATCTTCGTCATCATCTTCGTCGTCTTCGTCATCTTCGTCGTCATCAGATGTGGTGGATTCTTCCAAATCGTCCAGTTCATCATCGTCCAATTCGTCGACGTGTTCAACACCCTTGGATTTCAGGGCCTCTGACAATGCGGCCAACGATTTCTGTTCGGATTCAGACGAATACATTACTTCCAAATTCAGAATATAGCGCAGACGAATATCTTCGTTCAACAACTGCTGATACCAATCCAACATTGCCTGAATTGTCATTGGGCTTTCGCACAGGCCATAGACCATCAGACGTGTGGCGGCTTCGATACGTTGGGCAATCGCAACCTCGCCAGCGGCGGTCAACAACTGAACCGTGCCGATTTGTTTCAGGTATGATTGAACAGAATCCTGAACGCCCAACACCAGATTACCCGTCTGGCTGCGTTCCAACTGTTTGGCATAATGTTCATAATCGTCATCGTTGACGTCAACCTGTTCCGCGTCCGCATTCAGCAAATTGCGTGTTTTGTCGCGTGGTTCGTCGGAATCGTCGTCATAATACTTTTCCATTTCTTGGGAAAAATTATCGGATTCCAATACTTCCAGTCCCAAATCCTGTTGAAAGAAATCCAGAACCTCTTCCTGTTCTTCATCAGGCACTTCGTCCGCTTCGGTGGCGGCATCAAAGTCCATTTTGGACAGATAGCCAACCTCGACCGCTGATGTTGCAAGTTTTTGCAGATTTTCCGGCAACGATTCAATCAACAACTTTGTCGCGTCGTCCAGTTTCTTAGCCATAAACTGACCCCCAAGAATTTGTAAAAGTAAATTAAACGGTTAAAACTTATTTCTTTTTTGTCGCCTTGGCCACAGCGTCGTGCACGGCGGATTCAGACACCAAACCCAATACAATCGGGCTCTGGATTTGAATCAGAGAGTAAGATTTGTGCGTTTTATTACGAATTGATGCGACGGTTGGATTCGTGCTGCGCATCAGGCGCGCGATTTGACCATCGGACAATTCTGGATAATTTTTCAGAATCCACAAAATACCACCCAAGCGGTTTTGACGATGTAATTTTGGTGTATAACCAACGCCTTTCTTGTTTTGTTTCTGTTGCGCTTCGACAATTTCTTCGCGCAATGTCAGGCGTGCAGATGGGTCTGCTTCGCATTTTTCAATATCTTCACGTGTCAACTGACCGTTCAAGATTGGGTTCAGACCCTGAATCTTGTACGTTTCGGCATCGGCGATATTTTTAACCTCTAATTCATGCAGACCGCAGAAATCAGCGATTTGTTCAAACGTCAATGCAGTATTTTCAATCAACCAAAGTGCAGTGGATTTTGGCATATATGGGTAATTCATGAATAATCCTCTTGTTGCTGGGGGCAATATACACCAAAATTGCCCCAGATTCAAGATAAAAGTTCAAATAAAAGTGCGCCCGCATGTGGGGTGCAAACATAAAAAAGCCCCGTAATTTACGGGGCGGGGATTTTATTCATGGTCTGACCCAGTTTCAGGGCCATAGATTTCGACATCGCGTGTCATTGCCATGAACTTTTCTGCGCGCAGTGCCGGCAACTGGTCGGCGGGGATTTTTTGCAATTCTGCAATATTTTCCGCAACCGCGGTGGACAACAGTTCCATTGTTGTTTGCCAGTCCGTGTGTGCACCACCGGCGGGCTCGTCAATAATCCCGTCGATAACGTTCAGGTTTGCCATATCACGTGCGGTCAATTTCATTGCCTGTGCGGCAACGGCCTTGAACTTGTTATCTTTCCACAAGATACTGGCGCAAGATTCCGGTGCAATTACCGAATAAATCGCGTTTTCCATCATCAGTACGCGGTCGGCTGTACCGATTGCGATTGCACCCCCAGAACCGCCCTGACCCACGTTGACGGCGACATATGGCGTTTTGATGGACAACCCCAACGACATTGATGCCGCAACGGCCTGCGATTGGCCGCGTTCTTCGCCCTCGCGGCCAGCGAACGCGCCGGCGGTATCAAACAGCGAAATCAGTGGCAGGTTAAACTTTTCCGCCAAACGCATCATACGTTGGGCCTTGCGATAGCCATCAGGATTTGCCATACCAAAACGGTGCTTTTGACGTGTTTCGATGGTGCGGCCCTGTTCCTGACCGATGATTACAGCCGGTATGCCACGCCAATAACCAATACCACTGCCCATGGCGGGATCTTCGGCATACAGACGGTCGCCCGCCAGATATGTCCATTCGTCAACAATCCCGTTGATATAATCCAAGAAATGCGGGCGGTTTTCATTACGTGCCAACAACACTTTGTCATAGGCGTCTGTTTCACCCATACCGCGAACCTTTTTGTTGTCATTCAGCGGGGTTGAAACGTTGATTGGCTTGGCCTCGTGCGGTTGTTTGGTCAACACCGCCAAAACACGCGACAGTGCGTCATGCAGGCCATCGCGCGGCACAACCATATCAACCATACCGTGTTCGTACAGGTATTCGGCGGTCTGGAAATTAGACGGCAATTTTTCACGAATATTCTGTTCGATAACGCGACGTCCAGCAAATCCGATACGTGCGCCGGCCTCTGCAATATGAATATCACCCAGCATTGCAAACGATGCGGTTACACCGCCATACGTTGGGTCGGTCAACAGCACGATATACGGAATGCCGTTCGCATGCAGGCGATTTACCGCAACCGTTGTGCGCGCCATCTGCATCAATGACAAGATATTTTCTTGCATACGTGCACCACCAGATGCGACCACCATTACAAATGGGCGACGGGTCTGGATTGCGTGCTCCATACTGGCGATAATGCCATCGCCGGCGGCACGTCCCATTGAACCCATCATAAAGTCACCGTTTAACACGCAAATCGTTGTTGGTACACCACCCAGAACGCCATCGGCCGACACAACGGCGTCGTGATTGCCGTTGTCGCTGCGGGCCTCGGCCAAGCGGGCCTTGTACGGCATACGATCAACAAATTCCAATGGGTCATCGGACACCGTTGGCAAATCCAAGCGCGTCCATTCGTTATTATCAAACAACAGGTCAAAACGCTGTTTCGGCGTCATAATAAACGCACGACCACAGCGCGGACAGATGTATAAGTTGTCTTTGTAATCCTTGTAATAAACCAAGCGACCACAGGATTCGCATTTAATCCACATCAGGCGACGAATTTTGTCATATCGCGCGCGGTCGTCGTTTTTAATTCCAGATTTTTTACCAAATAACATGTTTTATCCATTCATTTTCTTGGTCAATTCGCGGCTGGGCTTGAACAAAATAGTTGTGCTGGCCGGCAATGGCATTGGTTTGCCTGTGCATGGGTTATAACCAACCTTGGTTGCGCGGGCACGTGGCTGGAATGTGCCAAAACCACGAACCTCTATGCGATCGCCGGCGGCAATCGCCTCCATCATATGATCAGACACGGTGTCCAATATCGCGGCGGCGTCCGACGCGCGCATGTGGCGAAATTGAACCTGAATAGTACGTACAATATCAGAACGTTTCATAACTCTTCCTTTTTTCCTTCTGGTGTGTTGCATATTATTTATATCATAGCACATTTTATCAAGAGTAAAGTTTTTTCTGCATATGAAAAATATGAAAACGTTCTTGGTGCGTCAGATGGCATCCAATGGTACGTTCAGCGTATAAAAACGGAGGCAACAATGTATGAATTTTCAGATAATTGCACAAAACCAATGCCACTGATTGGCGATAATGCGCCCGCATTTACTGCGCGCACGACAAACGGCACAGTGAATTTCCCCGACGATTATGCCGGCAAATGGGTGATTTTATTTTCGCACCCATCGGATTTCACACCGATTTGCACAACTGAATTTATGACATTTCAGTCAATGATTGACGATTTTCATAAACTGAATACGGAAATCATAGGCCTGTCGGTTGGAACACTGACGGGGCATTTGGCATGGATAGAGGCCATTCGCAACCTGAAATTCGGTGATTTGCATGATATTCACATTACTTTCCCAATCATTGACGATATGACGATGTCTGTTGCACGCAAATACGGTATGATTCACCCACACGCGTCTGATACGGCAACGGTGCGCGCGGTATTCATTATTGACCCGAATGGCATAATCAGATTGATTTTATATTACCCTGCGTCGGTTGGACGCAATATGGACGAAATACGACGCGCCCTGATTGCATTACAGACGTCTGACAAATACCACGTTTCGACGCCTGCGAATTGGAAACCAAACGATGACGTTGTTGCGCCCGCGCCCGCCACAACGGCGCAAATGGACGCGCGGTTAAACAACCGTAATCGCGGTCTGGACGTTCAGGCGTGGTTTTTGACGTTCCGTAAGTTACCAAAACAAAAGAACTAGAACACCAACGGAAAATCGCGAATGTCCAATGGGACACCATCGCGGTCGGGATTCCACTGGTATTGTTCCATTATAACGTGCCGATCGGGGGTGAATTTTACCCCTTCGGCGCGCAGGGATTTATACTGTTCGTCCGCAAAACCGCCACACAAACTGCCATCTTTGAATACAACGCGATGCCACGGCAGATGCCAACTGTTTTTATTGTTTGATGCATACCCCACAAATCGCGCCATGCGCGGGCGGCCAATCATCGCCGCAATTTGACCAAATGTCGCCACGCGTCCCGACGGGATACGTGCAACAACGTCATAAACTTGTTCATTAAATGTTTTCATGGGAATTTAATAATTCTGGCGGAGAAGAAGGGATTCGAACCCTTGATACGGTTGCCCGTATACACGATTTCGAGTCGCGCGCATTCGACCACTCTGCCACTTCTCCGCAATGGTCGGTATTATACAGATTTTGTTTTGCTTTGCAAGTGTTTATATTCTGTTGATTGCATGTATCAGGGCATTTAGACGTCAAAATTGTAGTTTTTTACGGATTTAACGATTGCCGCAACCAGTTTGTTTTGGTGTGCGTCACTGTTTAACAGTTTCTCTTCGCCCGCGTTGGACAAATGTCCCAATTCAATCAGTGCCCCCGGAACGGTTGAACGCAATACCGCAAATGGTGCGTGACGAACATCCGGCCCGCGTTGCTGTTCGATTTTTGCATTGCGAAATGCGCGCGATGCGCCATTTGCGTATTCTTCGGACATTTCGGCAACCGCGTGTTGCTGCAATGCAGACAACGCACTGCGAATATTGGGTTCGAAATCTGTGAATCCCTCTACCCCAATCTTGTCAGCGGCATTTTCGGCCTCTGCCAATTTCTTGGCCTCTTCGTCTGATGCCTTTTCAGATAATGTATAAACCGAAAAACCCTTCATCGCACGGCTGGGATTGGCGTTGGCGTGCAGCGATATGAACAAGTCCGCCTTGCGTCGTTCACCAATGGCGGCACGATCCGCCAATTTCAGATATGTGTCATCGCTGCGTGTCAGGTATGTTTTGAATCCGGCGTTGTTCAATTTGTTACGCAACTTGCGTGCCACTGACAAGACGACCGTCTTTTCCTTTGTGCCATTTTTCCCAATGCAACCAGGGTCTTTGCCGCCATGGCCGGCATCAATCACAATCACGTATTTGCCCGCGGTGGTGGATTGCGCCTTGGTGGTTGCAGATTTGGTTGACGTTGATGCTGATGTTGTCGTGGCGGCCGATGTGGTGCTGGTCGTGCCCGCACCAGTACCCGCAACAAAATCCAAGACCAAGCGATAGTCATTATCGCCGTTTGGTGACAAAATCATAATCTGTGATTTAGCAATATCGGCGATTGGTCGCGTCAGGTTCACAACGATTTGCGCACTGTCACCATTTTGCACCTGTGCGATGGATTTTGCCAGTGTGCCCGACGCCAGCTTTTTGGTTGCATTGGTATTTACCGTTGTGTTTGCCAGATTTATAACCAGTTGGTTTTGCGGATACGACAACGAATAAGTCGGCCGCGATGCAGTTTCAATGACCAGTCGCGTTTTTCCATTGGGCTGTGCGCCCGTGCGCAATGATTTAACCGAATTGCGCGCCGCAAACACCACGCGCGGCATACATGCAACCGCAGATACCGCAAAAACACTAACTTTTAACAGATTACGTCTTGATATTTTCATTTGCGTAAAATTATATCAAAATTCACACCCGCATTCAAGAAATAACACAAGAAAAAACCGCCAAACGGCGGTTTAATTTTGTGTGTGCGGCACGCGTTACTGGCTGACACAATTTGCAAACATTTGCGCCACCATTGTTGTTTCGGTGGACGACAATGTTGCAACCGGCACGATAAAGCAACGGCCACTGTCGCGAATAATAAATACTTTTGTCCCGCGCTTGTATGCGGTCTGCATATTGTCCATCTGGGACGATGACAAGAACGCATTTTGGGTCAATGCAGAATTAGACAATCCCGCCTGAACAACCTGTGACGCGGTGGCGTAGTTTTCCAGTGTATGGGACGATGTAACCTCCATATAAATCGACTGGTCACCATATGGATTTTCAACGTTTGTATCAGTGGACGGGAATGCAACGCCGACCGCCAATGCCGCCGCCGTTTGCAACGCTGTTGGTTGGTTCGATGATGTGCCGGACGTACCCGACGTGTTGATTGTCATATCGTCGCCGCACGCCAGATTCATACGATTTGTATAGCCAGCCAAGACAGAGTCAACCGCCGCCTGCCATTCTGAACCCTTTTTGTTCAAATCCAAACTGACAATTTTTTCGGCCCAGCCCCAAATGTTTGCACCAACATTGCCGGCATTGGCGAAACGAGTTACCATTTCCGCACTGCCCCCTGGGACGCCCGCACCACAGTAATCGGTCAATTGTGTGGTCAGCATACTGGTTGTTTCATTGCCATACGCCAACGCAACAGAATGGCACGCCATTGCGGCCTGTAATTCCTGACGGCGTTGCAGGCACAGGTCTGAATGAGATTTTGACAACTGGGTCGCCATATTTCTCATAGACAGATACGACATCAATTCCTGTTGCACATATGGTGGACACAGACGCGCCGCAGTATTCATACCCGCCCCGCCCGTACGCGTGTTTGTGTTATACTGGGGCAGTAATACCGACGTATCTTTCTGTAAGCACAACAGTGCATAGTTGTACAGTTCGCTTTCGGTTGCGTATTGACATTTTGATTCACGCTGGCCGGGGACAACGGTCACATCGCCACAGTAATCAGACAAGCATTTATAGATTTTTTCACGGCACGCCGAATCCACGTCCGGTTGATTCACCATGAAATATGTATTCCGCTGGTTTGTTTTGTATGCATTTGCCAATCCCGCGTTACCACGACCGCCACTGGTGGTTGCAGTATTTACCGACACATAACGCGCAGAACCCGAATTGGTTGCCGTTGTACCCGCCGATACCGCATACGCATCAAAACCACAGAAAATCAGCCCCAGCGAGGCAAATATACCGAAAATGTTTTTCATTAAAATCCCTCTCGTTATGAAAATTTTAACATAATCGACAAAAAAACGCAAACGTTCATTTGTGTCCGCCACCAGAAAAATATTGATTTGAACAAATAAATTGATACTATGGGTCGCATGTTGATACCAAATGAAACTTTGACACAAATCCGCGACGACATTTCTGCCGTCAGGGGGTTTCTTTGACCCAGCCAAACTGGAATCTGAAATTGCAGAATTAAACGAACAGACGAACAAGCCAGATTTATGGGACAATCCCGATGCGGCGCGCGCCCTGTTGCAAAAGAAATCATGGCTGGAAAAATCACTGTCTGAACTGAAAACACTGGAAACTGATTATAATAATCTGGTCGACTTGTACGAAATGGCACCCGAAGACCCAGATGTTTTGGCCGCGATTGAAAAACTGGGCGATGCGGCACATCGTGCAAAGTTCATTACCCTGTTTCGCGAACCCGCCGACAATAATGGTGCTTTCTTGTTTATCCAAGCGGGGGCTGGCGGAACCGAGGCCCAAGATTGGGCGCAAATGCTGTCGCGTATGTATGCACGTTGGGCGGAACGCCACGGATTTACGACCGAGGTTATCGAAGAACACGAAGGTGACACCGCCGGTATTAAAAACATTACTTATCGCATCAGCGGCGATCGCGCGTACGGTTGGCTGAAAAATGAAATTGGTGTACACCGTCTGGTTCGTATTTCACCATTTAACGCCAATGGCAAACGCCAGACCAGTTTCGCGTCTGTGGACGTGTGGCCGGACGTGGACGACAGTATTGAAATTGAAATCAACGACAAAGATTTGCGCATTGACACGTATCGTTCATCTGGTGCGGGTGGCCAACACGTAAACAAAACCGACAGTGCGGTTCGCATTACCCATATTCCAACGGGTATTGTCGTTACGTGCCAGAACGAGCGCAGCCAGTTTCAAAACAAAGATATGGCGATGAAGATGTTGCGTTCGCGCCTGTATGAATTGGAATTGCAAAAGCGTGCCGCCGAAGAAAATGCCGCCAAGGCCGCCCAGAAAAAGATTGAATGGGGCAGCCAGATTAGAAATTATGTCCTGTATCCGTACCAGTTGGTCAAAGATGTCCGCACCGGTGTTGAAAAAACGGATTCCGCCGCCGTGTTGGACGGGGATTTGGACGATTTTATGTTGGCCGCGTTGGCGCGCGACTAAGGCATTTATACCCCACCCCTTGACTTTTTCAAAAATTGACATAAAATATATTTGACAACAATCCAAAAGGACAAAATATATGAACAAAAACAGTACTGTTCCGACATACTATTTTCAAGCAATTCGCAGTATAATCCCATACGCGACAAAAATTGAACGTCCACGCGTTCCGGGCAATGGGTACTGCACTTTTATCGTCCAAGACGAAGAAAACAACAAATACATGTTCAAATTCAATGACTTTGACATGGTGTTCAAAAACATTCAGTTCAACAAAGTGTTGCGTAAAAATGGCATTTCTGTACCGAACTTGGAACAACATGTATACAAAGCGGCATGGATGGAAACATACCAGATGATGCGCGGGCGCACATTGTACGAAAGCGTCAAAGACGGCCTGCCGAACAATATGGTTCACAATGTCTATCACGATATTATCGAAGATTTTATCAAAATGTCACAGATCGACATACGTGAATTGCCGAAAACCGAATTTGCAGAGATTCATCAGGTGACACAACACGATGTTGCCGCAAACACCAGCAAATTGGCCGCCCCGTTATTTGCCGGCGCGGTGCGTATAATGAACCACGGCAAGAAAGATGATTTAGGTCTGTATCACTGTGGCATTTCGCCAAAGAACATTATCGTTACCCCAGACGGAAAATACGCTGGTCTGATTGATATGGACGATGTCGCAATCAGCAATAAAAACTATGCATTTGGCGTTATGGCCACCCAGTACGAACGCTTGGGCTATAATCCAAATGAACTGATTGATATGTACGAAGGTATTTCCGGCGAAGGACTGGATCACAAACACTTGGAACGCATCGGCAAAATCAATGAATTTGGCCGTTGGGCAATGTGGAAAGCGGGCCTGCGTCAGAATCAAAAATAAGAAAACAGCCACCAAATTGGCGGCTTGTTTTTTATTCTGTTATGACCGGTTGTTCGGTCATTTCCAGTTCGTCCAATGCGGCGTCCAGTTTGCGCAACGAACTGTTCTGACACCCGCGACCGCGCCATGTCATCAATTCTTCGCCTGTTTTCTGGTCAGCAATAGATACGTTAAAGTTCCACCACCAGAATCCATTCAGCGGACACCAAAACGGATTGAATGTCTCGCGACGTTCAGTAACACGCACAATATACCGCGCATCAGATGGAACTTCATCTTTATCAATCGCGATATCGTATGCATCACCAGAATAGTCATTTGATGTTTTCGTTCGGCCAACAACAACGTGATAACCGCGCGATTCCATTCGTTCCTTGATACTGCGTTTCATTGCATAACCACCCCGCGTGGCGTAAACGGTCTGATTCACGTCCAGCGTGTTTGGTTTGATGTACATGCTGTTGCATGCGGCCAATGCGAATGGCAACATAAAAATTGCAAAACGTTTCATATGCAAAGTCCCCCTTTCGGGTGGTATTTCTGGCGCACCCGGCGCGATTCGAACGCGCAATCCCCGCCTTCGGAGGGCGATGCTCTATCCAGTTGAGCCACGGGTGCATTTGCGCACTATTATAAATATTTATCAGTAAATTGCAAGGTGGTTATGTTTTATTGAATACCAACCGCATTTAGGCAAACTGCATTGTGCCATTCGGCGCACTTATTATTTTCACTGGATTGCTTCGTTTCACTCGCAATGACAATGTTTCTGGAACGTGATAATCTTCCGCGCTTTGCGCCACCCGATTTAGTGGAATAAAAAACGCCCAAACGGGCGTTTTTTATTCATCAATGTTTGTGTATTCACAGAACCCTTCGTTCGTGTCACAGCGGGAAATCGTACCCTCGCTGATGAAATAGCCCTGTGGGTGCAAACACGCTGGGCAAACCTTTGGTGCCTCTGTGCCAATGTGCCACATACCACAGTTTGTGCAACGCCACATAACAATATGATCTTGCTTGAACAATGTGCCGTTTTCAATCGCGTCAATCAATGCACGATAGCGGGATTCGTGATAACGTTCCGCATAACCGATGTTTTTCAAGACATCTGCGATTGCTGGAAAACCTTCTTGGGCCGCGATTTGCGCAAATTTTGGGTACATGTTGGTGTTTTCTTCGTGTTCACCAAATGCTGCCGCCTGCAAATTTTCCAATGTTGTGCCGATTTTACCAGCCGGGAAAGATGCTGTGATTTCCAAATCGCCCCCTTCCAAGAACTTGAACAAACGAGATGCGTGTTCGCGTTCCTGTTCGGCCGTTTCCAAGAAAATCTTGCCGATTGCCTGATACCCCTCATCTTTGGCCTTGGACGCAAAGAATGAATAGCGATTACGTGCCTGTGATTCACCCGCGAACGCAATCAACAGGTTCTTTTCTGTTTGTGTACCTTTTAATGATACTTGTGCCATGTTTGCTTTCTCCTTTTTACTTTCATTTTTGACACTTGGATTTTACCAGAAAAAAAGATAAAAGCAAACAAATCACAAAAAGCGCAATTATTTGGACTTTTGGGCGGTTTTCTGGCACGCGACCGAATGAATCAAATCCATATATTCGTCGTACAGACGGATTCCCAAGAACGCGCGCGCATCGGCAATATTGCGACCATAAGACCAATATGTGCCGTGGTCTGTGGTGTATTTGGCAACAACGCTGTCGAAACACGGTTTTAATGGGCCATAACAGTTAAATGTCAACAAACTGGCCTCGTAATATTCAAAGAATGTCTTTTCCTGATGTGGCAGGCGCGCACCAATAATCAAATCCTTGCCACGGACATTTTGCACATTGTAATCGCATGGTGTCTGGACACGCCACAGACCGCCAATAAATTCAACCTGTGCGGGATTTAATGTTTTCAGTGGCACTGTTGTGTAATCTGGGCGATGCGCAACCGCGCCATTCAGGCACGCGGTTGAATACGCATAAATCTTGTCGTCATTTGTCTGAAACGCTGTCGCCAGCGGATTTCTGTATATTTTCATGTTCTGTTATCTCCAAAAATTTCTTTTCAATCGCAGAAATCAATTCATGAATGCCCAGCATACCGGCGGCACTGATGGTTATGATTTCTGGTTTCTTTTTGCGTCCAAACGATTTCTTGAAATCGGCCAAGCGCGCCTTTAATTCATCTGCGTCAATGGCATCGATTTTATTGATAATGACCATTTCCGGTTTGTGCACCAATCCGCCACCGTACGAATCCATTTCATAGCGAATTGCCGCATAACGCGCCGCCCAATCTGGTTCTGTGCCGTCAATGACGTGCAGAATCATTTTCGTGCGTTCGGCATGTCCCAAAAAGCGATCACCCAAACCAACGCCAGTGTGCGCCCCCTCAATCAACCCGGGCAGATCAACCAGCACATATTCGTGATTGTGCGCATACATTACACCCAGTTGCGGATTCAGTGTTGTAAATGGGTAATTTGCAATCTTTGGCCGTGCCGATGTTACCGCCGACAACAGTGTTGATTTACCCGCATTTGGAAAACCAACCAGACCAATATCTGCAATCAGTTTCAGGCGTAAAACAACCGTACGTGATTCCCCAGGCAGACCATCATTTGCCTGACGCGGGGCGCGGTTTGTCGGGCTTTTGAAATGCAGGTTGCCCCACCCGCCATTACCACCACGTGCCGCGCGATATTCAATACCATCGGCGGACAGGTCGGCGTATTCGATTTCTTCGTTTTCAGACAAAATGACCGTACCCGTTGGCACAGGCAAAACCAATGTTTCACCCGACGCGCCCGTACGCATTTTGCCCATACCGTTTTCACCACGACCGGCGGCAAAATTCGTCTTGTACCGATAATCAATCAGTGTGTTCACATTTGGTACGGCACGAAAGACAATATCGCCACCACGGCCGCCATCGCCACCGTTTGGGCCACCAAATTCGATATACTTCTCACGACGGAAACTGGCACTGCCGTTGCCCCCGTCTCCTGCTTTGATTGTAATTTTTGCCTTGTCCAAGAACTTCATTTTTAATCCTGTTTTCCGTGATTATAACTTAAAAACTTGCAATTTCCACCGTAAATATTTATAATACACACGTCGCGCAAGCGATGATGATTCTGAAATCTTTGTGGAATAGACGTTTTGGACTGGGGGGCGGTACCCCACAGCTCCACCAATTTTTTCCCCTCCACAGGAGGGGTGCCAAGTGAAACGCGGCAGGGAGGGTTCCCACCACTTGGCAACAAGAACCCTCCCCGTCTTGAACGCAATGCGTTCAATCCACCCCTCCACAGAGGGGAATTTATGGGGCTGACATAGTTTCGACAGGCGCAGTAAAGACAAAAGATTGAATCCGACATGGCGTCGTTAAAAGCCAATTAAAAACTGAATGGCGATAGAATCGCTGCGAACGACAATGTTCGCCTTGCAATGGCTGCCTAATATGGCATCGGATATGATTGGCGATTGTTGATTGTATCCATTTCGCTTATTGCGGGGTCGGTCGGGTACCTGGCACCAGAAACCCGACATTGATAAATTTTAATACAAGGGAAAAAGGCAGAAAAATGTTTGGAAAAGTTAAAAAAGTATTCTTTACCAGCATGTTTGGTATTTTGTACGTATCATTCATGGCACAAATCGTTTATGTTTTGGGCTGGGCACAGGGTATTGAAACCAAATTGTTCTATATGGGCATGTTGGCGTTGGAATGGTTGATTTTGATTGCGGCACGTTATTTGTCAAAACGTTCCAGCAACACCGCACAATACAACGGTTTTAACGGTCGTCGCCGCTAAATCTGTGACGGTTGATAATTGAAATCCCCTGATTTTTTCAGGGGATTTTTATTGCCCTTGAATTATTATAAAAATATCTTATATTTATTGCGCTATGAAAGAATTTATTTTACCCGTTCGTGATTTGGTTGTTCACCCCGATAATACCGTACCGGTGTACGTTGACAACCCCCAGTCCATCGCTTGTATAGAGGCCGCCGCCGCATCTGGTGGGCGCATTGTCTTAGTGCCCCAGCATTCGTGGTCATATCCCGCCGCACCCGAAGATATTTATGACGTCGGCACGCTTGGCGATATTGCGCATGTCTTGCGCATGCCAGATGGGTCGGCGCACGTTATTATTTTGACCACACATGCCGTGAATTTGACCGATATTATGGTATCAGACGGTCTGTTTACGGCCGACGTCACACCGATTATTGTTGCAAATGATGAACGCGACGAACAAACAATCGCCCTGCGTGATAAAATTGCCGAAAATATGCAGCAACTGTCCGGTGTGCGCAAGTTCAAGGCCGATCGTCTGCGTGGTCTGATGCAGAATTACCCATTGGCAGCATTTATTGATGGCGTGATTCAGATGGCGGGGCTGGAACCCGACGTGGCAATTCGTATTTTGCGCACAACCAGTTGGCACGACAAACTGGTAATCTTGCTGGAACAAATAAACCTGATTATGGCAACGGCCAAAATCGAGGATTCCATCAATCGCCGTATTCAGCAACAGATGGAACGCGGCCGTCGCGAGGCGATTTTGCAGGAAAAGATGCGCGCAATTCAGCACGAAATGGGCGAA
Organism: uncultured Rickettsiales bacterium; assembly: GCA_900546225.1. Classification (GTDB taxonomy): domain Bacteria; phylum Pseudomonadota; class Alphaproteobacteria; order Rs-D84; family Rs-D84; genus Enterousia. The sequence continues at coordinate 50,483 of URBZ01000005.1, forward strand.
GACAGTGATGAGGTTGATTCTGAAAATATGCGCAAGCGTATTGAAAAAGCCCCTCTGCCCGCGGACGTGCGTGAAAAGGCGATGACAGAATGGAAACGCATGCGTTCTTTTGCGCCGATGTCCAATGATGGTGCGTTGTTAAAGTCATACTTGGACGAATTGTTGTCCATGCCATGGGGCAAATCCGACAAATCTGAAATCGATCTGAATGTGGCACGTGGCGTGTTGGACAGTGAACATTCCGGCATGCAGTCGGTCAAAGAGCGCATCTTGGAACACATTGCCGTTATGAAAAAGACCGGTGGTAATCAGGGCAGTATTTTGTGTTTTGTTGGCGCACCTGGGGTTGGCAAAACATCGTTGGCAAAATCCATTGCAACCGCGTTGGGACGCAAATATCACCGTATTTCACTGGGCGGTGTTTCGGACGAGGCACATTTCCGCGGTCATCGCAAGACGTACATTGGCGCACAGACCGGCCGCATTATGGACGCACTGAAACGGTGCAAGGCGAACAATCCCGTGATTGTATTGGACGAAATCGACAAGATGGGGCGTGATTGGCGCGGCGATCCGGAATCTGCGTTGTTGGAAATCCTTGACCCAGAACAAAACAAGACATTCCGCGATCATTATTTAGAGGTTGACTTTGACCTGTCCAACGTGTTGTTCATCGCAACCGCGAACAGTTTGAATATGTCGGCGGCATTAAAAGATCGTATGGAAATTATTGAAATTCCAGGGTACAGCGAAGATGAAAAGGTTCGCATTGCGCGTGAACATCTGATTGCGCGTGCGGCGCATGATACGGGCTGGAATCCGGACAACATCGTGATTTCTGATGATGCGTTGCGGCATATTATTCACGATTACACATCTGAACAAGGGGTGCGTGAATTACAGCGTGAACTGACCGCGATTTTGCGTCGCGAATTGTTGCTGAATAATTGCGAAGATGCCAAGACAGAATTTACGATTGCAAAAATCGACGAACTGTTGGCGGCGCACAAATCTGCAATTATGGCAAAGCGTATTGGCTTTGGCGCGCGGGCATAAACAGCAAAAGATACAGTTATGGATTTAACAGAACAATATTCTATTTGCAAAAACCTGCGCCGTTCCGATGTGACAGTGCATTGCGTGCGGTCGTCTGACAATAATGTATATCGGGTCACCGCGGGCGTACACGAATTGGTTTGCGTTCACCCATTGGAACGACGCAGCCACGCATTGGTGTACGCGCGAAACACACAAAACAATACCAGCGATATGCATAATGGGTTGTTTGCACGCATAGTTTTGCGTATAATTCAAAATAAAGTAACAAAGGCACGGTAAAATGATACTGGTTATAAATACATCTGGGGCGGGATTGGAATTTGTACTGGGCGCGCATCACGTGCGTGTTGATGCCGAAAAACAGTCCGTCGCATTGCCAACCGAATGCGAAAAATTTATGCACGAATGTGGCGCATCTTGGCGTGATTTGACCGCCATCGCCGTTGTTGTCGGCCCCGGCAGTTTTACAGGCATTCGTCTGGGCATTGCCTATGCCAAGGGGTTGGCGATGGGACTGAATATTCCGGTTGTGCCAATCAATGCATTTGAACTGTATTTGGCGGCCACGCCGGACGCATTTGTTGCGATTGAATCCGGCCGCGGTGATTTCTTTGTTTCGTCTGCGAAAACACAGCCCCAAACGATGTCTATTGATGAATTAGAAACACGCCAAATGGAATGTCCGCAAACCGTTGGGCACAAGCCGTTTGATTTAACACTGGCGACAAAAATCGCCGAACAGAAACTGGCCGCGGGCAATTTGGACGCCGTTGTTCCAATGTATCTGCGCCCCAGTTATGCCGAAGAGCACGCCGCACATGCTGAATGAACTGGAAAATTTGCACCGCGCCTGTTTCCCGTCAAAACCATGGACGGCACAGGATTTTGCCGATTTGAAGAAGTCGGGCTGTGACATTATTGCCAGTCAAAATGGATTTATCGTATATCGCGCCGTCGCGGACGAGGCGGAAATTATCACCATCGGCGTTCATCCCGACGCGCGCCGCGGTGGAATTGCGTCTGCAATGCTGGTCGTTGCAGAACAGGACTTGCGCGCCCGCGGCATAAAAAAATTATTCTTGGAGGTTGCAGAAAACAACGCCCCAGCCCGCAAATTGTATGAACGCGCGGGATTTCACCAAATTGGCATTCGCCCAAAATATTACGATGGTGTTGACGCCATTATGATGGAGAAAGAATTATGACCGCATATCGCCCCAGTCGCGCCCACGTTATTCAACGTACCGCCCCAGATGGCGCGGACATGTACCATATGTCAATAGCACTGGCTGTACCCACAGACGTACCAGCGGTCGTGGCATTTGGTGGCGAACTGACTAATTCTGACAGTCACGCAAATTCATATGGCAAAATGCTGTATCGCGCATTGGCCGAAGAAAACGTATCAGGGGTAAATGTTTATTCGGTGGTATATGATTTTGCATCGCGCAGTCCATCACTGGAACGTGCCGATTTGTTTCATCGTGCAGGACGCAAATTAAAATTAGACGAACACCCAATCGCGCGCGCCGCCCAGACCGCCCGTTTGGACGAAATGCGTGCAAAAGAACCCGTGCCCAATTATGTTATAGATTTATATAACATACTGTTGCGACCGCGTCTGTTTGACGAAAATGGTCGTGTGCGCCCGATAAATACGGCGATAAAAAACATGCGCAATATCATGTTTTACGGACACAGCCACGGCGCGGCCGTGATAACCCAACTGGGCGATTATATGGCACAACAACTGTACGATGCGGGACGCACACCCGAACAAATTGCCAAGATTCAGCGTAATTTACTGGTGATTCAACATGGGCCGTTGAGTCCCCTGAACCCGAACCGTCGCCGATTTAACACACTGTCGTTTGCGTCCGCCGAAGATACCACGATGCAGAATCACGGCAATGCATTTGCGCGATATATGTCCGAAAATTCTGCCGATGTTGTGCCGGCATTCTTTGCGGGTGACCGCGGAAATCTGTTTGTTGTCCAGCGTTTACGCAGTTCTTTTATTGGCGAACATGACCACCGCGGGATTCTGCGTGATGAACGCGAACAAATGATGACGTCGGACGATGGTGGTATATTATTTGACGCCGAACGCAATGCGTTGACGCGCGGCGCAAAAAACATGTTGACGGGGCGCGCCGCGCCGTCTGTACGGGAATTGGTAAATGGAAAAACCGTCAATTTTGACCAGATGAAACGCGCCGGCGATGCGTTGTACAATATTATGCTGGCTGATTTGCATCAACAAAACTTAGCACGCGTGAATCAAAAATAACATCACGTGGTCGCAGGGGCGTCGCGATGTGCATGTCCGCCGCACTGCGCGTACGTGACAATGCGACGTACGTCTGGCCGTGGGCAAATGCGCCACGCGAAATATCAACCACAACCGCATCCAGTGTTTTACCCTGTGCCTTGTGTATCGTCATGGCATAGCCCAAATTCAGCGGAAATTGCTTGAAACTGCCGACCTCGTTTTCAATAACGCGGTCGTTTTCATCGCGGGTGTATTCTATTTTTTCCCATTTGTCGGGGCGAACCGTCACAATATCGCGTTCTTTGTTCAATAATTGCACCGTAATCTCACGCGCGGACAGGTTCTGGACAATACCCATCGAACCATTGTGCCATTTATCGCTGTTTTTCACAAATACGACCAACGCCCCAACCTTTAACGTCAGATTCATTGGCGCGGGCACATCGCGTTCGGAAAACGTTCCTGATAAAACACCAGTATATGATACAACGGGCGCATTGATTTGCGCCAACCGATCGGCATTGATGCGTTCGGCAACCGCACGAAACGGCGTGATTATCACGGCATTTGCGCGACGCGCGGCGTCCGCAATCTGGCAATTATTAAAGAAATCCAACGCCCCCAGTTCACCATGACGTAACTGAATCAGGTTGTCCAGCAACGCTGTATCGTTCTGGCGATACACGCATTCAAAGTCAAATCGGCGAAAATCGCACCGATGTGCAACATTTGCATCAAAAAAGTACGCGTTTTCATGACCGTATGCCTGTTGATAGAATTGCGCCGCATCGCGGGTGATAACCGGTGGCAACTGGAATAAATCGCCGATTGCAACAATCTGAATCCCGCCAAACGGCGCATTGTTACGACGCGCGCTGCGTGCCAAGATGTCCATGGCGTCCAGCAAATCGGGTGCAACCATTGAAATTTCATCTATAATCAGCACATCGGTTGCATTTAATATATTTCGCGGTTTTGCCTTTAACTTTAATAATTCCGGCATAATAAAATCGCGCGGTTGGATTTGAAACAGTGAATGTATCGTTTGCCCGCCGATATTCAACGCCGATACGGCCGTCGGACACGCGCATATAACCCGCTTGTTCAATGCGGATTTCAGATAATTTACAAATGTGGATTTACCCGTGCCCGCCTGACCCAGAATCAATACATTTGAATTAGAATGTGCGACCGCGTCAAATGCCGCCATCTGGGTATCATTCAAAATCGGTTTAATCAAACTCATGTGCAACATATTGCCACAGAACCGCGAAAAAATAAAGCATATAATAAAAAGCACTTGCAACGCATGCGAAAACATATATAATTGCGTCCGTGGGTTAGTAGCTCAGTTGGTTAGAGCGGAGCGCTCATAACGCTTTGGTCGTGGGTTCAAGTCCTACCTAACCCACCACTGAAATTTACGCGTCGATATGACGCGTTTTTTTATTTCATTATTCATGCTTATTTTTTCTCTTGCGTCATATGCCGTTTTTTTTCTAGAATGAAACTAAAAGAGGAAAAGAAGTGGGAAAAATGTCCAGATTTCTGCGTTTTTTTGCATATTTAGCAATGACTGTTTTTGTTGGTAATGCGTTTGCCGCGGGCTATACGTGCGATCCATCGTTGCCAACGTATCTGAGTTGCCAGCACGGCTATTACATGACGGCCAGTTCGTCATCGACGACGTATGATGGTACGCCAAAGGCCGGGAACTATTGCCAACCGTGTTCCAGAATGGGGTCTAATTACACATGTGCCGGTGGTACGGCCCGCCCTGTAGAATCTGAGGGGGGGTATTCATGTCCCGAATATAAAAAGTACACTTGCTGTGCGGCGGGTTATTATATGACCAAGACCGCGACATCAACTGATTATGATGGTAACCCTGTGGTGGCAAATGCATGTCGTCCATGTTCGGTATATGGTGCTAATTATACTTGCCCAGCGGGCGATGATGGATGCACAGGCGCACCACAGGCAGTCACGATTGATGTCAAATGTCAGCCAGGTGAATATTTACCAAAGGGTAAAACGGCATGCGAAACATGCACCCCTGGCAATTACTGCGAAGGCGTAAACGTCAAGGGCGTTTCATTGGTTACCGGCGCGGAAAAAGATTTTGGGCTTTCCAGCTGCTCATCAAATACAGGCGCGCTGTATAACAACAGTGCCGCGGGCAGTTCATCTATCAATGATTGCTATCTGACATTGACCGATGGTAGCTTTGTTTCAGCTGTAAATGGGGGCTCTCAGTTATGCAATCAGGGTTATTACTGCAAACACGGTGGTCGAAACATCTATTATGATAAAAATGGCGACGAACGCGACCTGACAGATTCGCGTCCAACCATTGGTGGTGGCGTGGCCTGCGCACGTGGTGCATACAGTGATACAGAGGCAACAGCTTGCGAGGCATGTCAAAATGGCCAGACAACCAATGGTGCTGGTGCAATCAGTTGTAACGCGACCTGCTCTAATGCAGACAACGTGAAAGAATGGAATAACGCAACGTGGCAGGAAAACTATGTCAGCAATCATTGCTCTATCAAAGCATGCGCAACTGGCTATAAACTGGAAAACAACAAGTGCGTGTTGTTAACCATTCATTGTTCAGCGGGCGAATATCTGCCGGAGAACTCAACGACATGCTCGTCATGTAAACCAGGTAACTACTGCGGTGGCGGCGACTTTAATTACAGCAGCATCGCCCAAGGGTTGGAGCCGTGTCCACCAGCGTATCCAAATTCTGATGCTGGTATGAGCAAGAAAACAGAATGTTATGGTGTTGAAACCAATCGTCCATGGACGGGTACGCAAGAATCATGTGATTTGCCAGATGGATGCGTGGGCGTAACCTGCGAAGAATGCAAACGCGATGCGTGCAAGTACATTGCATACTCTAATGAAGATGGCACGGCCGATGGTCAAATCAGAGAAGGTTGTGCAAGCAACAATGAAGCATGCAAACAGAAACAACTTTCTGTCAATGCGTGGTCGGGTAATTACGTAAATGGCCTTACATGTCCAGCGTGTTCGACATTGACACCTGACGGAGAATACACATTGTCTGAACACAGCAACACTGGTGGTGCGACAGCATGCTATAAGAATTGCAAAACGGCGTGCACACGTCCAACATGCCCATTGCATGCAATCTGTTCATACACAGAAACAGAAACTGAAGGTGTACAGCACTATGGTGACACTTGCAGTGCAGCGGAATCAACATGTCCTATGACATTTACATGTGAAAATGGTTATACCAAGACATCTGATGGCACAGGGTGTCAGGTAGCGAGCTATACAATCACGTACCTGATTGGAAAAACTGGCTTTAATCAGGAACGCAGATCCCAATCGGTGACATATTTGGAAAAGTTCACAACATTACCGGCAAACACATTCAGTCGTCCGGGGTACAGTTTCCAAAGTTGGGGTGGCAGCTATCCACAACCCAGCACGGAATACACATACAGCACCGCTGGTGACACGATACTGGTGGCGTCATGGACGGCGTGCGATGCCGCGATTACATCACCGGGTACATGCAACTGTGGCAGCAATCAATACCCGAATGGCAGTGGATGTAGTAATTGCGTCAAGTCATGTGCAACGGTATCTATTTATACCAAGGGGTCTTATAACGTTTGCCAATCCCAAACTGTTGCTGATGGATGCTATCGCGACTGCACAACGGCTGACGTACCGGGCTCTGCGACCGTGACAGGGACTGTCAGATACAATGCGGTCAGCAATACTTGTGCTGCGACAAAGTGTAATACTAACTATTACCTGTCTGATGGCAAGTGTGTTACATGTCCAGAAAACGCCATTTGCGATGGCGATGACACAATCACATGCGAAGATGGCTATACATTAAAAGACAATAAGTGCGAACCAAACAAGTACACAGTGACATTTGATGCGAACGAAGGCACAGGTGGCCCAGCCCCACAAACGGTTGAATTTGGTAAAAAGATGGCAACACTGACAACATTGCCAACACGTGCGACATATTCATTCGTTGGTTACTTTGATGCGACAGCCGGTGGCACACAATACTATGCGTCTAACGGTACAGCGGTGCGCGCGTGGGATAAATTGAGCGATACAACCCTGTACGCACACTGGTCACAGAATCAGGTTACCTGCGAGGCCGGCAAGTATTATGATGGCACGGCACAGGTTGATTGTCCGTCGGGTAAATATTGCCCAGGAACGGGTACAACCATCGAAGGTGGCGCGGGCTGTGCGATTGAGTGCACAACACTGGGCAGTGAATACACCGCGTCTGATGTTGGTGCATCGGCCAACACCCAATGTTTCAAGGCATGTGATGCCGCCTGCTCTGGCGAAGATACAGCCAGTTGTGTATCGCCGATGTGGACAACGGATGGTGATTGCAAATACGATATGACCGCAAAGGTTTCTGGTATTCAATATTACAACAGCACCCAATGTGTAGGTCAAGGTAAAACCGCATGCCCATTAAAGGACTTTACGTGTAAAGCGCGTTATTTCAAAGATGGCGACAAGTGCACAGCGTGCAAAACGTTGGATGATGGTTCGTTCACTCTGTCATTGGCCAGAAATTCTAATGGTTCAAAGGATTGTTATAAGTCATGCAAACAAGAATGCGAAAAAGCACCTTGCACGGCAGGTCATGGCAGCTGCTCTTATGAAAGTGTATTTGATACAGGTGCGATACACTATGATAACCCAACGGTTTGTCAGGTTACATCAACAAATTGTCCAATGACCATTACTTGCGACCCGAACTATGAACTGGATCCCAACACTGGTACGTGCCTAGGGGTTCTGTACACAATCACATTGAATGACAATGATGGAACGGGTGGCGACGGCACAGTGTATCAGCAGTATAACACTGACTGGTTCAGCGATGCGGCCAAGTCCAACAGCATCAACAAGGTGACCGCGCCAACACGTGATGGCTGGACATTCTTGGGTTACTATACAACCCAGACCGGTGGCAGCATGATGATTAGTGATGACGGTACGTTGCCTTCTAATACGGCATTCACCGAAAATACGACATTGTATGCACACTGGTCACAGAATGCCACAACATGTCAGGCGGGCAAGTACTATGACGGTGCAAACCACGTCACATGCCCAGCGGGCAAATACTGTGACGGCACGGGCACTTCGGCAATCGGCGTGTCTGGTTGTGCGACGGATTGCCCTGCGGGTGGTACGTCGGGTTCTGGTGCGAAAGATAAAAAGGACTGTTTTGTTGCGTGCCCTGCCCCTGCGATAATCGCAAACGGTCGTTTGGAAAACGCCCAGACACAGCAGAATTATGACGGGTCTGCATATCCGGCATGTACATATCATGCGGTCTGCAACACCGGTTATATTGCCAAGGACGACTATACAACCGCACCAACATGTATCTGGGGTGATGGCGCATGTCCAGAAAACTATTACTGCGATCCAGACCCAGTGGCGTGTCCAGACGGTGGTTTGAGCAATGCGGGCGATTCCGACATAACACAGTGCTATAAACTGTACGATGATTATGACGGATTCCAGAACGGTACGGCATCTGCAATCTGCTATTACCAGACCGCGACCAGTGCATATGATCGTTGTCAGGTTCGCACAGTCAAGACGTGCTATGCGGGTTACTGGTATCAGAATCCAACAATGCCGGACGAATTCTTGTGCCGCAGTGTTCAAGACAAGTATTACAGTCCGAAACCGAATATTTATCAGACGGAATGTCCGGACAAGGCCAACCAATACGTCCACTCAGAAGAAAATGCGGCATCTTATGTGAACTGCTATAAACAGTGCGTGTTGGATGTTCCACATGCGACGACGGTGGCCGCGGCCAAGAATACGGTATATGGTATCAGTACGACCCAATACGAAGCGTGTTCATTCAATGTGACATGCGACACGGGTTACACGGTGCGCAATAACAATACTGCCGCCCCGTCATGCCAAGCCAACGCGTACACAATCACGTTGGACAAGAATGGCGGCACAGGTTCTACACCGGCAAGCGTCACATGCACATTTGACAGCGGCGCGTGCACGTTGCCTGCAACCAGCAGCTTGAATCGTGCGGGTTACAGTGTAGAGGCAAAATGGTGTTCAACCAAGAATGGTGGCGCACCATGCTATACGGCGGGCGAATCCATTGCCGAAAACATATCGGCTGATGGCACAGCGGTCACACTGTACGCGGTGTGGACGCCACAGGTGTACACGGTTAAATTGGACAGCCGTAATGCAGACGTTGCTGCAGTACCAGATACAGTTTATCTGAAATATGCAACCGGCTGGTTCGAAAATGCGGCGGCGACCAACCCGATTATCGCGTTGACAACATTACCATCAAAGGCGGCATGGTTCTTTACAGGATTCTATGACGCGGTTGACGGCGGCCAGCAGATTGTCGGTGCAGATGGCAAGTTTGGCACATCAGAGGCGGCGTTGACGATGGCAACACGGTCACCGGCCACAATCTATGCCAGATTAGAAGCCGGCACGGTAACGTGCGATGCGGGTACGTATTACACCGGTACAGGCCCAGATTGCACAATTTGCCCAGCAAACAACTATTGCGAAGGCGGCACATTTGGTGCGGATTCTGGCAATGTTGGTGGATTGGTGGCGTGCCCAGACAGTGGTAAATCACCGACCAGTTCAACATCGGCCGCGCAGTGTTACAAAGAAAATCTGGATACGTATGTGTCAGATCATGGTCGTGGTACACAAACATGTAACTATGACACATCGGCATCAGATTACACGGCGGATTGTCGCGACCGTAACATGACATCGTGCGATGCGGGTTATTGGCTGCGCGATACCAGCAACCACGCAGCTCCTGACTGTGACAGTGTGGACGATGGGTACTGGTCTGCGGCCAGCACACTGACCCAGACGGCATGCCATGGATACACATCTGGTGGCGCGGTACATTCAAAGCCGAACGCGGTCAAGGTTCAGGACTGCTATAAAGAAGGCGTTGCGTACAATGCAACCAAGGGCAGCGGTACACAGACATGCTACTACTCGGTTGGCGAAGGCGACAGCGCGGTATATGGCAATGAATGTTATGACATTACCATCAACAAGTGCAACAAGGGTTATTGGCTGGCAGACAGCGCAGACATTGATTGCAGCGTGGCGGACTTTAACTACTACAGTGGTGCGGACGAAATCACACGTACGGCGTGCCCAGCGGGTGGTAAAACCCGTATCGACACCGCCGAAGCACCACAGCAGTGCTACAAAGATGGTCAGCCATACACAGCGGATCATGGTGTTGGGTATCGCGTGTGCTTCTATACCAGTGGCACGGGTGACGACGCCAGATATGATTCTGCGTGCGAAACACCAACAATGACCAAATGTACAGGTGGTTATTACTATGACATCGAAAAGAACAAGATGGATTGTATCGTTGTTGGTTATGGGTATTACAGCATGAACAATATCGACCGTGGCCAGTGCAAGCCAGACGGCACAACCAAGACCGAAACCAGCACATCCAGCGCGGATTGCTATATGGACGGAATGGCGTGTCCTGTCACCAATGGTAGCGGCACCCAGACATGTAACTATGATGCGGCGGACGACGCATACACGGCATCGTGCACAACATGTACGGTTACATCTTGCGACGAAGGATTCTCGCAAGTGGGCAACGAATGTGTGAATTGTCCAGCCAACAGCGTTTGCAGCGACGGCACACAAAAGACATGCGCCGAACTGACCAATGGCGAATACCCATTGTCTGATGCGGGCACAACCGATGTTGCGATGTGCTATCGGAACTGTACATTGGCGGACAATGCGGCGTCTATGACCGGCCGTGATTACCAAGGCGCGCCAGACACATGTGCGATTAAACGTTGCGCGGCGGGCTGGCATCTGGAAAATGGCGTATGCGTGCTGTGTCCAGAGGGCAGTTTCTGTGGCGATCCAGACAATCCTGATCCAGACGCACCAGATGTGAAATCGTGCCCGGCAGATTGGCCATTGTCTGACAAGGGTGCAAAGAGCCAGAACGATTGCTATCGCAAGTGCGAAGAATATGCAATCGAAGGTGGCAAGGCCGTACCAGTCAGTGAAAAAGCAAACTATCCAAAGGTTTGCGAGTTCAAGGGCGTATCTGACAGCGGCAACCCATGCGAAATCGTGGACGACAAGTGTGTTGAAACATCGTGCAACGGGGACTTTGAAATGATAGATGGCAAGTGTGAACCATGTAATCGTGACCATGCACTGACCTATCAAAAGACCGGCAACTGTATCGTTGCGTCGTGCGAAGTGAACTATCACCCGAACGGCCAGAGTTGCGAATACGATGTTCAGGAATGCACAGCACCAAATGCAGTGTCCGCTGAGAAACGTTGGGACGCAAAGTTGCAAGCGTTCGGCGTATGCACCATCAAGGAATGCGAGGAAGGATTCCACATTTCGTCCAATGCGTGCGTATCTGACCAGCAACAGTGCACCGTTGACCACGGAACGGGTATCAAGGAATGGGATCACGTTGCGAACCAGTGGGGCAAATGTGTGGCAACGTATTGCGATGCGGGTTACACCAATGATCCAGATTTGGTTGACAGCCGCGACGCATCGAAACCATGTGGTGTATGTCGTAACAAGTTCGCGGTTGATGGCGAAATTGCGGCCAGCAGTTATGTACGCGAATGCGAAATCGCATCGTGCATGTATCAGGGCGAGATGTATAATCTGGAAGACAACGAATGCAAACCAATTTGCAGTGTTGTTGGGTACTCTGATGAAACCGGTACGGAAAAGTGGGACGCAAGTCGCAAGAAATGCGTACGTACATGTAACGCCGGATACACATCGTGGTAAAACAAAATAGACCGTCCAGATGGACGGTTTATTTTTGCCATGGATTTTTCAGGCGCACCGCGATAAAATAATCATTATGAAAAAATACGATGTTATGATTATTGGTGCGGGCGCGTCAGGTATGGCGGCGGCGCATGCGGCACTGGCGCGTGGACGCAGTGTGGCGGTGATTGATATGGGCAACGCCCCATTGCGCAAGGTTGCAGTGTCTGGTGGTGGACGATGCAATTTCACAAATGCCGCGGCGGGACGCAATCGTTACTTTGGTGAAAATCCGGACTTTGTCCGTGGGCCATTGGCACGCGTAACGTACAGCGATGTATTGGATTGGGCGCGCGGGCATAATATCGCATGGACAGAAAAAAGCGCGGGACAATATTTCTGTGCCGATGGCGCGGGCGCGATTATTGATGCACTGATGGCGGATGTGCGCGGCGCAAAAATCATTCAAAATGATGCCGTAGAATCCGTTGATTTCGCGGACGGGCAATTTATCATTCATGCCGCGTCTGGCGAATATGGGGCAACGTCTGTGATTGTGGCGACGGGTGGCGTGTCATTTCCGACACTGGGGACAAGCGACGTTGGATACAAAATCGCAAAACATTTTGGTCATAAAATAGTTCCTGTGCGCCCCGCCCTGTGTGCGATTGCAACAGGCGCATTCCCAGACACACTGGCGGGCGTATCGTTGCCGGTTGAAATTACCATTGGGCGCGATGTGATTGCGGACGATATGTTATTCACACATGTTGGGATTGGCGGGCCGGCGGTGTATCGCGCGACCGTGCGCAATTCAGATGCGGATTGGATTATAAACCTGATGCCGAACGCAAACACATTTGACATTCTGTCGCGTGCAAAGCGCACCGATGGGCGCAAAAACGTGGCCACGATTTTGGGGCAATATATGCCCGCACGTGTGGCCCAGTGGATTGCGCGCGGCGACGTGCGTAATATTGCCGATATTCGCGACACAGACCTGCGCCAAATTGCCGAACGCGTGCAAAACACTGTCATTGCACGCGATGCGTATAAATACCACGGCCTGCGCAGTGCAGAGGTTGTACGCGGTGGCATCGCCACAGACCAAATATCATCGCGCACCATGGAATCAAAATTGCGCAGTGGCCTGTTCTTTGCTGGCGAGGTTATTGATATCGCGGGCGATTTGGGTGGATTTAATCTGCACTGGGCATGGGCCAGTGGTACAATCGCCGGCGAAAACGCATAATTTGCCCGCGCCCCCAGAATACATACCTATTGTTCAGCGGGCGTATATTCCTGTATCATCGTGCCCAAGAGGCACACAATATCATGATGACACAAACATTGATTGCCAGCGACGGAATGCGGCTGCGTTGCACGTTGTGGGACAACGTTCGACGGCCCATTGGCGTGGTTCAGATTATTCACGGTATGGACGAACACGTTGGACGATATGCGCGATTTGCCCAATATATGAACCAGAACGGCTATATCGTGTTTGGTGATGATCATCGTGGGCACGGTCGCACCGCCGGCGGCGCGCAAAACATTGGTCGCGTTGGGTGCAGTGCCGATTTATTTATGGACATTGTTTCTGACGAATTAGCAATTTTGAAATACCTGAGTCAGAAATACAATTTACCCGTATTTGTTTTTGGTCACAGTTACGGCAGTTTTATCACCCAACGCATTTTGCAAGAATCCGACCTGTGCGCCGCGGGCGTATGTATGTCTGGGTCGGCACGATACCCGCGCAGTATACTGAGTGTGGGGACTGCGATGGCATGGATTGGTCAACGCATATTTGGCGCAAACGCGCCGGCACGCGCCATCGAACTGTTTTTACCAATACGCGGACGCAACGCCGCGCGATATCTGACACGGGACGCGCATCAAGTTGCCCTGCGCGACGCCGACCCGTTGCGTGCAAAATATTTTTCATATGGATTTTATTATTCGCTGTTTCGTAATCTGATGCATTTGCCAGGGGTGGTAAACCGCAAAATCCCGTTACTGATTATCAGTGGCAACCGCGACATAGTCAGCATGAACGCCCGATTGGCGCGGTCGCTGTATCGCGCGTACCAGGGCCAGAATATGAATAATCTGACGCTGATTATTTACCCGCACGCGCGGCATGAATTACTGTTAGACACGAATTATGCCGATGTCCAGAACGATATTCTGGGGTTCTTTAATGGCGTGCTAAATCGACACTAGCATCGAACAATCTTTTTTGTTATAATTGATACCAAGGATTGGGTAAAATGTTTCGCAGTATATCACGTGTGTTTTTTGTGCTGATTTGCGTCAGTGGCGCAACTGTTGCGATGGCCGTGAACGAAAAAACTGATACTGATCAACCTATTTCTGGGCTGCTTTGTATGGAAAAGGATTGTGGATTAGGGTATGTACCGGCTGTAAATGATTTTAGTTCTTGTTCGGGTAATCAGTATACAACGGCATGTTATGGCGGCAATTCAACCTATGGCAATGTAAAGGCGTTTTCTTGCGTTTCATGTCCCAGTGGCTATACACGTACTGGGAAAACCGGAAACACAAATGAATCAACTTCACCATGTAAATTTCGATACTATGAATGTGAAAAGGATGAATGCAATCTGGCGTGCTTCATTGGGTTACCACGATGGATGGATGTAAAGAATGCCAACTATCAGATAATGACGAACAAAACGTTGGACAAAGTCAACTGCAAATGCATTACAACAACATTGTATCGCTGTAAAGCGGGCTATTATATGAATGGCCCCAGTGCAATAGTGAGAAAAGAAGGTTCGTCAACATTATATGTTCCACCATGCAACAGATGTCCATACGCACAAGACAAGAATTTATTGCTGTCATACGGAACATCCGATCCTGGCAGCAATGCTGGCCAGAGCAGTTGTTATATGGAAAAAGGTGATTCTTACTCGCACAAAGTAAGCGATGGATTGAAGACCAACACCATTGGCAAGTACAGATTGAGTGTCGATTGCTATTATGATCAGAAATCAAATTAGTTTGTAATGTCCGCCCCGTGCGGACGTTTTTTTTAGAGAATAGATAATAGATTTTTTGGGGTGACGAATATGTGTTGCACGACATTATCGACTGGATTGCCACGCTGCGCTCGCAATGACAAAAATGCTAGTAGAGCCAAGAAAAAAGGATAGTGGCGGGAACGCAGTCCACGGGCGACACGGCAGCTAGGCACAGATTTCGGCGAATTTCAGTGGAATGATTTTTGCCAGTGCGGCGGGCGCGACCTCTACCTGATAGCCGATTTTGCCGGCACTGAAAATAATCGTGTCAAAATTATTTGCGGACGCATCGGCGACCGTCTGAAACTGTTTTTTCATGCCAATCGGACTGCACCCGCCATGGACATAGCCCGTCAGCGGCAGCAATTCACGCATCGGCAGCATATCTATTGCCTTTTCCCCGACCGCCAATGCGGCACGTTTCAAATCCAATTCGGCACAGACCGGCAACATAAAAACATAATACTTGTTTGAACGTGCAACTGTAACCAATGTCTTGAACACCTGATGCGGATTTTGGTTTAATGCCGCCGCGACATCAACGCCCGACAATGCTGGCGTATCAGCATAGCAATAATGGTTATACGGTGTTTTATGTGCGTCCAGAACGCGCATAACATTTGTTTTGTATTCGTTATTCTTCATGCGTGATATTTTGCGCGTGTGTGGGAGAATTGTCAAATCTTTTATGTTTGACTTAGGTGCGCAAATTATTATAAAATTTAACCATTCAAATGTAGGAAAATGCAGCAGCCAAAAATAACATCTTGGGCACAAAACATCTGTGATTCCGTGGGCGATTACACGCTGCGTATGGCGGCGCATGCACGCGATGGATTGCAATTCTGTGGTGCGGTATTTGCCAGTGTTGGTCGCGCAATGCGCGGGCGCGCGGTATTTCGCCAAATTGATTTGTGGGGCGAACTGGAAAAGGCGGGGATTCGCGCCGTGCCGATTGCATGTTTAATCAGTTTTATGATTGGTGTCATTATCGCCTTTGTCGGTGTGATGCAGTTGGAAATGTTCGGCGCGGAAATTTATGTTGCCGCCCTGTTGGCGATTGCAACAACGCGTATTTTGGGGGCGATTATGACTGGTATTATTATGTCGGGCCGCACCGGTGCGGCATACGCCGCCGAAATCGGCTCTATGCAGGTAAATCAGGAAATCGATGCATTGCGCACGATGGGCGTACGACCGATGGATTTCTTGGTGTTGCCACGCGTGTTGGCGTTGACGATTACGATGCCGATACTGACCATCATTGCGGACATTGTTGGAATATTGGGTGGCGCATGCATTGCGATGACACTGATGAATGTGTCCATGACCGAATATTGGAAAATGACATTTGAATGGATTACGTTTAATAACTTTGCAATCGGTGTTCTGCACGGTTGGGTATATGGTTGGGTCATTGCGATTTGCGGATGCTATTGCGGTCTGAACACGCAACGCAGTGCCGACGGAATTGGTCGCGCGACAACACGCGCGGTGGTGTACAGTATTGTGTGGTGTATCGTTGTCACGGCGATTCTGACACTGATATTTAATTGGTTGGACATATAAACGAAATGCATAAGAATGGCGAACCTTTTATCACAGCCCAGAATTTGACCATCGCGTATGGCCCGCGTGTTATCGTGCGCGACATTGACTTTACCGTCAATCGTGGCGATATATTCGTCATTATGGGTGGCAGCGGCAGTGGTAAAAGCACGATTATGAAAACCCTGATTGGTCTGAAACAGCCAGACAGCGGGGTTGTTATGGTGGGTAACACCGACCTGTGGCGGGCGGACGGTGCGACGCGAAATAAAATTCTGGAAACGTTTGGCATATCGTTCCAATCGGGCGCGTTGTTTTCATCAATGACGGTTGGGGAAAATGTCGCCCTGCCCATGGAATTGCAGACGAAAATGTCATCGCAGCAGATTGCACGTCGGGTGGCGGAAAAACTGGAATTGGTGGGCTTGGCTGATGCGCGCGATTTATACCCGACGGAAATCAGTGGTGGTATGATAAAGCGTGCGGCATTGGCGCGCGCGTTGGCGTTAAATCCAGAAATCGTGTTTTTTGATGAACCGTCGGCGGGCCTTGACCCAATACGATCAAAGCAGTTGGACGATTTAATTGTGCATATCAATCGTGCGGGCACGACAATCGTGATGGTGACACACGAATTGGATTCAATTATGTCCATTGCGACAAATTCTATCTATATCGATGCGGCGACGCATTCCATTGCGGGACGCGGCGCACCACAGAAATTATTGGCAACAACCAAGAACCGCGAAATCATTGAATTTTTGACACGCGGCAACACAAAGGGGCAGAAATGTTAAAACCAAACAAACGCGCGGTCGGCGCATTCATGGTATTTGGACTGGTACTGATTATCGCGGCACTGGGGTTCTTTTTCGGTGGGCGATTGACCCGCAACGAAATGACACCCGTATTGTTTTTCGAAGGATCGGTCAGCGGGCTGTCCGTTGGGTCACAGGTGTATTTTCGTGGTGTCCCCGTGGGCAAGGTTGAAAGGATTCAACTGATGCCGAACAGCGAAGATAAAATTATCATTCCGGTGTATATCACTTTTGATCCAAAGGTTGTGACCAGTGCAACACAGGCCGCGGTGGATTCTGTGGGCGACACGAAATGGCTGGACGCGCTGGTTGCGCACGGGTTAAAAGGGAAACTGCAAAGCCAAAGTGTCTTGACCGGACAAATGATGATTGAATTGGATTTCTATCCGCAATATCCGGCGAAATTCTTGGCGAAAAAGTACGGAATCAATGATCCAGAAATTCCAACCGTGCCGTCGATATTCGACGAATTGTCCCAGAATCTGCAAAAGATTCCATTGCAAGATATTTCGAACAACACCAATGCATTGTTGCAAAATCTGAACCAGACAATTCCGGAACTGTTGCAACAGACAACCACGGCGGTGGCGGGAATCAACCGCGTTGTAAATGCGTTGGGCGAACCGGTATCGACCAGCATTACCGATTTGAACAAAATGATTCGCGACGTCAGCGACGCCGCACAGGCGGTGTCACGACTGAGTGATTACTTGGAACGTCACCCCGAAGCATTACTGAAAGGCAAAGGAGGTTATTGATGAAAAGCAAAATTTTGGTTGTATCCACCGCATGTTTGGCACTGGCGGGTTGCTTTGGTGGCCATACCAGTCCACAATCGCGTTTTTATGGCCTGACAACGCCGACTGTTGCGTCCCAGACACGCGGCCCGTCGACCGTTACAAACATCGCCATTGACACGGTTTCTGTGCCGCAATCGGTTGCGCGCCCCCAGATGGTTGTGCGTCACAATGATTCAACGGAAATCACATTGGCGGAATTTGACCGCTGGATTGAAAATCTGGATGCCGCCCTGCCCGTGGTGATTTCTGAAAACATGAATATGTACGCAAAGAATATCAGCGCACGCCCGTCACGCATTGGCACGCGCAAGGCCGCGAAATACAATGTGTCGATTGAATTTGTGCGATTTGATACGGTTGAAAATGGCGACATCACATTGTCGGCATGGTGGTTGGTCACAAACGACCGTGGTGACGTGATGGTTCAGAAAAAGAACACATTCACCGCACCGACCCCACATGACGCATCGGGCGCGCCGGACTATGACGCAATCGTCGCCACACAGAGCAAGTTGATTGCAAAACTGTCCTATAAAATCGCCGATACGATTTCTGAATTGAAATAAAGTGATGTGCGCGCTGCGCGCGGATTTACCCACTGGATTGCCGCGCGTCGCTGCGCTTGCTCGCAATGACAGAGATTCTAGATAGCGACACACGTGCCTAGAACATACTAAGTTCCCCTCCGTTGAATGGGTGTCGCGAATGCGACGGAGTGGTCGGGAGAGCGCATAATTATAGATTGATGCTTTCGGACAAAAGACCACCTCCCCCTTCGGGTACTCCTCCACAGGAGGAGAACTTAGCCCGCAACGAGAATGATTTTCTCATTCTAGAAACACTGTCATTGCGAGGAATGAAATGACGAAGCAATCCAGTGAATAAAAAAG
>URBZ01000006.1 GCA_900546225.1 uncultured Rickettsiales bacterium
CAAAATCTTGCGATTTTGCGGGGCCCGGACAAGCCACGGAATGACAATGCTTTTTGGGCTTTATTCTAAAACTATATCACTGTATCACTTTATCACTGAATCACTCTCTCACTAACTAGTAACCCTCCCCGTCGCACTGGCGTGCGACACCCCTCCCGATGGAGGGGAATAAAAAAACGGGGCGTCGCCCCGTTTTTTTATTTACTGGTGATTGCAGCAATCCAACGTTCCGCATCCAGTGCACTGACCGGTGCATCGCCCTTGATGCCGTTGACACTCATACATGTCTTGATTGTCGGCAAGCATGCATTAGTCGCCAATGTATTTGCCGCACTTAGTTTAACGTCTGTTGTAGCGGTAATATCAGCACTGCTACACGTTTTTCCACCACATGTATTCTTGTCTGCATCATAGTTATTCTGTGCCAAGCACGATGTAACATCAGATATGCAACTTTCTGCATAGTTAGCCAAAACGGTATCTTGCTTTGACTTTATCTGAATCAACGTACGTTGCAGGTATTCCTTGATAACGTTGTTGACCGCATTGTACTTTGCGTTCTGACCGTTGCCCGAATATGTTACGTCCTGACATTTATTCAAGACAGACATGCACATACCATAGTTCTTGCCATCTTTATCATCATGATAACCAATCTTGTACTGCAAGAATTCTGACATACTGGTCGATGGTTTCTGTGCCGATGTTGTTGTCACGGTCTTTTCAACATAATCACTCAGTGTGCCTGTGGTATCACTTGTTCCCCATGCATTTTTGCTGTCACCATATACCCAACCAGCATACAATGCGCCAGCGTTATCGCCAGATTTACCAGGGGTGCTGCCGACGACAATCTTGCCATCAACAATGTATTTGCCCGATGGATCAAGGCAGTTTTCATAATCTGAACCGCATACAAAGTCGTCCTGCATACATGTATCCAATGCATTGATGCACCCACGCAGGTCATACGTATTTTTCTGTTGTGCGACCAGCAGACGCGCCTTTTGCAAAACACCCTTGGCATTGCGGACGGTCGCCGTCATTTGGTCATTAGAATCCGTCAAGCTGCGTTCATATGCGATACACTGTTTATCAATTTCCAAATCGTATGCATTCGTCACAACCGACGCATCGACCCCCTTGGCGGTGCAACTGTTCAAGACAGACGCCTTGCAACGTGCAGTGGCGGTTTTGTACAACTGTTCGCCACGTTGGTTGCTGATACTGTTCGTGCCAGACGTTGTATTCAAGAAAGAACTGAGGTCAAAGCCAGTGCTGCTGACGGTAAAGTCCAACAGACCAGACAAATCCAAACTGATACCAGAATCGGTTGATGTTGCACTGCCCGACTTTACACTGATAATCGCGTTTTTAATCTTGTCCAAATCGTTTTTCAACTGGGTATTATCACTGGTCTTTTGCATTTCCAGTTCCGCCGCAGTTTGTGTGAACAAGGTTTCCACCTCGTCCGCGGACAGACCGATATACTGAATCTTTTGCGCGACATCTTGCAGGTCTTCGGTTGCCTGTTTCAATGCGTTTTCGGTCTTTTCATAATTCTTCAAATTGGCACTGCAACTGCAACGGCCCTGATTGTCGTCCAGAACGTTACAGAAATTATCCATACATGTTTGATACTGCGCCTTGCAGAAATCGGTCATTTCCGCCAATTCTTCGATACTGCTGGTGTCGGTTGCAGATGTTGCCACGGCGGTGGTCGACGCGGTGGTTGATGCCGTTGTCATACGAATTGTTGGCACGCGGTTTTTTGCGTTATTCACGCGCACACCGACACGCCCCGTGTATAATGGCGTATTTACCGTATCCGTTTGAACAATAGATGCACGTGCCGCCGTGCCGGTTGTTGGCACACTGCGTCGTGCAGAAACCGTTTTGGCCGCATTGTCAGCCGCGGTTGCACGGGTGGCGTTATTTGTTTGCGCCGTGCGCGATGCCGCCGCACGGGTTGCGGTTGTTGACGTACGCGCCGCAACGACACGCCCAGTATTATTATTGCGTGCAGAAATTGTCCGCGTCGAAGAAGAGCCACTTGACACGCCACGCGACGATGCGACGCGCGCACCGGCGTTACGTGGGCTGACCGCGGTGTTTTTCACTGGCGCTGCCGGTTCAACATCGGCAATTTCGTCCGCAACAGTATCATCAGCGACGTCATCGGCGACAACATCTGCGTCGGCGTATTCCATCACATCTTCGTAATAGTATGATGGCGCAACCTCAGCAAATGCGGGCAATACCAGCAGTCCACTCAATACAGCAATCAATCTCTTCATAGCGAAAAATTCCTTCCTAATTACCAAGATTTTATCATAATAGGCCCAATCGCGCAAACAAAAAAACGAATTTTCGTACACATTCCAAATATTTTTATGGCAAAGATTATTATCTTTTTTAATGAAATTCCTTGTCTTGTTTGTTTTTATTGTACTATAATCCACGCCAAAGGTTAAAAATTGTCTGTATTCAAGAAAGGTTTTATGTTTTTAATTACCCTGCCACTGTTGGGGTGCACGACCGTGCCAACAACAACCGCGGATAAACGTTTGGACAATTATGTACCAAAAATCACAACCGCTGATTTCGACTATGACCCGATGCAGACACCAATCGCGCAATGCTATGCCGACGAATTGGCGGCGGGCGACGAAATTTCGGGCGCGACGTTGATTGACGATGGTCTGTCCGCGTTTGTTATTCGCGCGGCGTTTGCCCGTATGGCGACCAAGACAATCGATTTGCAAACATATATTTACAGCAACGATTTTTCGTCCAAGGTTTTGATTGGCGAACTGAAAAATGCCGCCGATCGCGGGGTCAAGATTCGCATTCTGGTTGACGACTATGGTACAGATTCTGATATTGTGGACGTGATGTTGTTGAACCAGCACCCGAATATAGAAGTCAAGGTTTTTAACACCGTTGCCAATCGTTCAAAGTTGCTGTATTACCCACAGTTTTTGATGGACTTTAACCGGTTAAATTCACGCATGCACAATAAACTGTTTATTGTGGACAATGTCGCGTATATTACCGGCGGTCGCAACGTGGGCAGTAATTATTTCTATCCCGAAACATCGGCGAATTTTTCAGATACCGACGTTTTATTCTTGGGCGATATGACACGATATGCCACCGCCAGTTTTGACAAGTACTGGAATCACCACTTGGCAATACCCGCCGACGTTTTTCCAAAGGCAAAATCCAAAAAGGCGATGCGAAAACTGGAACAAAAGTTTGTTGATATTCAGGAACGCAGTGCCGCCGATGCCCGCATGTACAACACCGTGATTCAAATGGCGATGCGCAAGTACAAGCAAAAGAATTTCGATTTCAGTTGGGGACACGGTAAATTCTTGGCTGACCCACCGTCCAAGGTTGAAATGACCATGGACGAAAAACAGGAATACCGCGGTGAAATCGTGCGCGCGTTGCAACACCTGTGGGACGAAACCGACACATCGGTCTATATTTCCGCAGCGTATTTTGTCCCTGGCCAGGGTGGCTTGGAGCACATGATGCGCGAAGAAAAATCAGGCGTTCATATGACGATTGTGACAAATTCGCTGGCATCAACAAACGCGCCAACCGTCTATGCAAAATGGGAAAAGTATCGCAAGAAACTGATTCAATCGGGCGCAGATGTGTACGAATTTATGTTGTCGGCCGAAAACCTGCGCGCAAAATATCATGACCGCGAACGCAAGCATTCTAATTTCTCGGTTCTGCACAGCAAGACAATGGTGTTTGACGACCGTATTTCTTGGATTGGCAGTTTTAATCTGGATCCGCGCAGTGCGTATTTTAACACCGAAAACGTTGCGATTTTTGAAAGCCGCGAATTTGCGACCAAGTTGCGCCAAATGATTCTGGACGATACCAAGACATCGTGGCATGTAACATTGGACGCACACAATAATCCAGTATGGTCGGGGGCGCGCACAACGGACAAAACGCCACGCGAATATCATCACAACCCAGACACCAGCATATTCCGCCGCGGGTGGAAAATTATGTTGCGCCTGATTCCAGAAAAATTTGTATAAAAACCGCCCCGCTGGGGCGTTTTTTTATGGAATAGATAAAGAGAGCAAAGGGCAGAGTGCAGAGAGCAATGAAGTGCGCCGATGGCGCGGCTCTTACTACCTAGATTCCGTGGTCGAGCCACGGAATGACAATGCTTTTGGGATTTGATTCTTAAACTATATCACTGAATCACTTACTCACTTTGTCACTAAGTAGTAACCCTCCCCGTCGCACTTACGTGCGACACCCCTCCGTGGGAGGGGAATAAAAAAACGGGGCGATGCCCCGTTTGTTATTTTGATAATTGCTTTATTGCATTCTGTGTGTCGGCAACAACCGTGTCCAGCGCAAATGACGTTGGCATATTTGATGTGTCCACATCGTTGACACGGTATTTAACCTCTGCCACCCCATTGGCCAAATTCTTGGTTGAAACAACCAAACGAATTGGCGCGGCAATCAGGTCGGCGTCTGCGAATTTTTCACCGGCGCGCGCGTCACGCGTATCCAACAGTGTTTCAATACCAGCCGCACGCAAATCATTATAGATTTTTTCGGCAACCGCGTTTGTTTTGCCTTCTTTGTCCGTCAGGGCGATAACCTGAACCGCAAATGGCGCAGTTGCCATATTCCAACGTGGGCCGTATTCGTCCGCGCTTTCTTCCAAAATGGCGGCCATTGTGCGACCAACACCGATGCCATAACAACCCATAATAGGATTCTGTTCTGTGCCATCGGCGGCGGTGTATGTCAGGTGCATAGATGCGGAATATTTTGTTCCCAACTGGAAAATATTACCGATTTCAATACCGCGAACCTTGTGCATTGGTGCGCCACATTTTGGGCATACCTCGTTCCCTTCGGTTACCATTTCTTTGTTCGCGCGGAAACCGCAATCGCACAGGTAAATTGTATCTTCGCCCATTTCGTTTATCAGTTGAAATTCGTGTGCAATGCTGCCGCCCATGTCACCAGTTGATGACAATACGTCCACAACGTTACGCAGGCCACAACGTGCAAACACACGTTTGTACGCGTCCAAAACACGATAGTAATATTTTTCCAAGTCCGATTGCGATGTGTGGAAAGAATACGCATCTTTCATAATAAATTCACGGGTGCGAATCAGCCCCGCACGCACGCGCAATTCATCGCGGAATTTCGTTTGAATCTGGTACACCATAAATGGCAACTGGCGATATGTTGTCAGCACAGATTTGACGAAGTCGGTTACAACCTCTTCGTGGGTGGGATTCAAAACATATTCTGCGCCACCACGGCCCTTGAACTTTGCCAAGACGTCAACAGTATCATAACGGCCGGATTCGCGCCAGATTTCCGCACCACTGACCACAGGCATCAAGATTTCCTGACCATCGACGCCGTCCATTTCTTCGCGAATAATCTTTTCGATATTACGCACAACGCGCCAACCCAATGGGGTCAATGTATAGCCCCCTTGGAATGTTTGATAGATATAGCCCGCCTTGACCGCCATTTTATGACCCGCGGTTGTTGCACCGGCGACATCACCGTACAAACGTTTTACACATAAATTTTCAATTTTCATTTTTCTGTCTTCTTGTCTTTTAATTCCATGTACTTGGTCGCAACTGTTTCTTGCAGTTGTTCTGCGATTTGCTTGCGATTCAATCCCGTGGTCGACAATGTCGGCATCACGGTAATTTCCACACGGAAACCGCCAATAATCATGATATGAAACACCTGCATAAATGCACTGCGTTCGCGCGCGGCGCGTGGGCCCATATCAATCTTTTTATTATCAAAATACGCATAGTGATTTGCCAAATCATCATCTGAAATCGGCGTGCCATCACGAAAGCGATAATTTACCACCATAGGTTGCACCGCAACGTCAGAATTTTCAACAAAATTAAACAACGTGCTTTTGAATGGCTTTACATATGCGCCGTTTGTGGTTGTCCCCTCTGGAAACAAGAACATTGGGTAATCAACATGCTTTACGCGTTCTTGGACGACGCGCAGGGCCTCTAGGGCATGTGATGGACGACGGTCAACAAACACAACACCGAATTTTTCAGACATCCACCCCACCAATGGCCACCGGCGCACATCCGCCTTGGCAACAAAACTGCCCCCGAATGCAACAGGAAACGTTGCGATTTCAAACAGCGACAGATGATTACATACCACCAACAATGGGCGATGCGTTGACAATGTGCCATGGGTGCGTACGCGAATGCCCGCCAGTAACAGCAATATTTTCATAAATACACGCATGTACCAAACCGATACGCGACCACGTGGCAATAAAAATACAATCGGCACTTGGATTACGACACCAATCCAGAACGCGATAAATTTCAACGTTCCCAGTGCAATTTGGAAAATATTCGGGTGCGCGATGCGCTGTGATTTACTGCGCGGCATTTTCGTCGTCCTTGGTATTATCTTTATCATTATCTTCGATAAATTCAACGTCCGCCGCATCTTCGCGCAGCAAAAATTCCACGAATGCACCGATAACTTTCAGTGGCGCGGTCACCGGCAACAGCATAATTTTGCCCAGTGTTTTCATTGCGCCATCTTTGACGGCAAAACCGTCCAATGCATCTTCGCGGCCCAAGAAATGTTTCTGGTATGTGCGATCAATATCCTTGGTCTGCAACATGACAAACACATCATAAGAATTGAATGTTTTGTCGATAAACACCCCCTTGCCAAATGTAGCACCCAAACGCAGATACCCCTTTATCAATGGTGTCATTTCGGCGCGTGCATCGGCATCATCAACAAACGCGCGTGGTAAAATGCGCATCTGGGTCATTGCAGGATCAATGCTGGGGTCTATCTTTTCAGTCAGAACCGTTGCGCGCAAATTCGATGGCGACAGGTGGTGATAGTACAAATACGATATTGCCTGTGCGGATTTCACCGGTTTATTACCAACCCACGACGCAACACCGAACAAGACCAAAATCTTGCGACGGAAAACGTATTCGGACAGCCCCGCCCACAACATACGCATAACCAGCGCATTTTCACGATATTCGCGGTCAACACACGCGCGCGACATTTCGGCGATATTGCCGTTGACCTTTTTAATCTTGGAAATATTATATTCACTTTCGGTATAAAAACCGCCCATTTTTTCAGCCGCAGCGCGATCAATAATACGGTATGTACCAACAACGCGCCCATTATGAAACACCGCCATATAATCAGCGAAACGGTCGAAAGAATCATATTCTTCGCGCAGGGCATGTTGTTCTTCGGTGGCAGATGCGCCCTCTTCCTCTACAAATGCGGCATAGCGCAGTTGGCGAACCTGTTTGCGTTCTTCTTTATTACGGGTCAAGCGGACTTCATAATCACGCACCTTGATAGTCATAAATCAATCCTTTTATATCAATCTATAACAGGAAGATTATCAAAGAACGTATATATTAGCAATTATTTTTATTTTTAACGAATTTACTGGCGCAGCGCGTCCGCCAATTCTGCAATCGCGATTGCGTACCAATTTGAATTATTCCATTTCTTGATACGATAGAAATTTGGGTATGTTAAATACGCGGCTATTGCCGGCATTGGCGCAACGTCCATATCAACGGCGTTCGGGTCGGTTGGTGCAATCGCCGCATTCATGCGTGCGTCATTGATTGCAACGGTGTCCGCAACCATACCCGCCATCATATCTGTTACCGGCAACGTGCGCCCATCGGGCAATGTTGCACCCAATGCCGCCCAATCAGATAAATGCTTTTTCGTTTTGCCGTCCAACAGCGACACATCAAAATCCGCCGGCAGGACAACACGGCGCACAATGCGTTCGTTTTCATTCCAGCCCAATCGGTTCAGGTAATTACCCGCAGACATCATTGCGTCACCAATACTGCCACTGATGTCGATTTTGCCATCGCCATTGCCATCAACACCGTATGCCGCCAATGTTGTCGGTATAAATTGGAAATGTCCCATTGCGCCAGCCCAACTGCCACCATAGTCACTGATATCATCGCCATTTTTGTCGGCGATTTTCATCAATGCAATCAGTTGATTGGTAAAGAATGTTTGACGACGCCCCTCGTATATCAACGTGACGAATGCGTCACGCAGGGGGTGATCCGCCATACGCGCGCCATAGTTTGATTCCATACCCCAGAACGCCAAAATAACATGCGGTTGGACGCCATAGCGGGCATGCACACGGTTCAACAGTGTTGGGTATTTTTGCGCCATTTTGCGCCCCGATGCAATGCGCGTTGGATTGACAGTGCGTTTCAAATACCCGTCCAGTGTCAATTTGAATTCTGACTGGTTTTGGTCACGCTTTACAATATTTGGAATAAACGCCGGATTTTTCAGCGCGGCATCTATGGTCTTTTTGGAAATTTTTTCCGCCGACGCGCGCGTGCGAACCGTGTCCAGTACGCTTTCCCAGCGTGCCATATCAAATGCGCCGCGTTCGGCGATTGGTGGCGTGTCGGGTGCGGGCGCGGTTTCAACAATAACAACGGGTGTGGGTGCAACTGTTGTTGCAACAGGCGCAACCTGTGACATAACAACCGGCGTCGCACCAACCACGGGCGTGGCCGCCGGCGCAATCGACGTTGGTGCAACATCGGCGCGCGCCGCAGCGGTGCACAGCAACGCCGCACACGTGATGCATGCAAAACGATTGTCCCATGTCATCAGACACTTACCCCTTAGAATGCGTATTTAATACCCAGATGCAACCCAAATGATTGCCATGTCGCCTGCTTTAACTGGTCACTGATTTTTTCAGTATGCGCCGGAACTGTTTCAATAATCGGATTGCCGTTATCGTCCAGAACATATTGACCGTTTTCAATCAAGAACCGGGAATACGATGCAACGTACAATTCACCACCGATTTTGCCAACGTGGAAACAATTTGTGTCAACCTTTAACGCCAACTGGACACGGTCAGACAATTTCATATTGTATTCCATTTCGGCGGTGTATGAATATGCACCATTTGACCCCTCGTCCAAGAAACTGGGGTTCTGTTGCCAATCGTCACGATTTGGCCAAATCCCCTCTGACGAATATTTGGGCATACCCAACTGGACATAGAAACGCAACTTGTCCGTCAGGGTCATTTGCTTTTCCGCCTCTAGCCCGACATAAAATCCAGACCATGTTGTGTTATAGATATGCGTTGTACCCGACACCACAATTGGACCATCGCCACCGATAATCACACATTCGCCCGATGCAACACCCCACGGGGTTGTGCCCCACGCCGCATCATAGTCAATTGTTGTAAATGATGTGCCTAAATCAATATTGCTGGCCGCGGCATTGACAACCTTCAAATCTTCGGGGGACATACATACCTGATACCAATCATCGGGCGCATCAAAATTTTGTGGGCGCGCATAATAATTCCCCTTGGCATCGCCATATACATAGTCACCCTTGTCCGTCATCAGGGGCAAATATACCCCCGGATTCGGGTAATAGTG
Source organism: uncultured Rickettsiales bacterium (assembly GCA_900546225.1). Taxonomy (GTDB): domain Bacteria; phylum Pseudomonadota; class Alphaproteobacteria; order Rs-D84; family Rs-D84; genus Enterousia. The sequence continues at coordinate 9,522 of URBZ01000006.1, forward strand.
ATTGGACATTTCCAAGTTATGCTTGAAAATTTCATAACCAAATGATGGTGACAGTTTCCACCCGCCAATGTCCCAAATATGATGCGCCCCCATACCAAATCTAAAATGATTTGTGCGCCCCGATTGATCACCAACAGAAACTGTAAATATCCCCTCGGTCGGTTTAGATGCATCATATGGTTTCAGGTCATAATCCATGGACAGACCGCCATGCGACATTGAACCGTATGAATATTCCGCAAACGCAAACATGTCAAAGTTGCGCAAACTGAAATTATGCTGGGCCGCGACACCGATTTCGTTGAATACCATGTCGTCCCATTCCAATATGGAATTGACGCCCGTCTCAAATTCAAAGTCCGCAAAACGACGTGTATATTTCGCCGTCAGTGTTGTCGCTGGTTCGTCCACAATCGCAATACCATTTGCGGTAATTGTGCCAGAATACTTTGGTTTTTCCGCGGTCTGGCGTGGGACTTGGTATGAATAAGAACGACTGCCGACAATTTGTTTATTGCCCGACTGGCCGACGTATTTCGTGTACCCTTGGGATTGATACTGGCTGTAACCAATCTGGTTTGCGTTTGGCGCAGACGCTGTTTGATAGTATGACGGCGCACCCTCGGTCGCGGCATACGCCGCAACAGACGCGAAAACGCCACCTAAAAATGGTATAATTCCTGACTTCATTTCTTTTTCTTGGGGTTATTATATCATAATTTTTACCTACAAAAAAGAGTTTTCATTTATTGCTTGCGCACTGCGTGATGCGCGGTACAATGCACGACATGAACGAACCGCACAATATTTACATTCACACCCCGTTTTGCATGTCAAAGTGCAAATATTGCGCGTTTTTTTCGCGCGCGTGCAGTGCGCCCGATTGGGACGCATTTGCGGACGGCATTGTGGGCGAAATTGAATTTTGGGCGCAAAAAATGGGACGAATTTCCGTTCCAACCATATTTTTTGGTGGTGGCACACCATCGCTGATGCCAACAAAAGTTTTCCGCAGAATTATGGGCGCGTTGCGTGCAAACTTTGATATTGCACCGTCGGCCGAGGTCACATTGGAATCCAATCCCAAAACATTGGATGCGGTGCGATTGCGTGAATTTATAGATGCTGGCGTCAATCGGCTGTCGGTCGGTGTGCAGCGATTGGACGACGAAACATTACAGTTTCTGGGGCGACGTCACAGTGTGCGTGACGCAATGGAACTGTTGGACGCGGCGCGCGGGGGTGGTCTGCGCGTGAATGCGGACTTTATTTATGGATTGCCATGCGATACGCCGGACACAGTGATAAAAATGTGCCAACAAATAAATGCGATTGGTCTGCGCCACGTGTCGATGTATGAACTCACCATTGAACCAGACACCGTGTTTGGTCATATGAATTTGGACATGCCGTCAAACGATATGATGGCGGACATGTACACAGCCATCGGCGAACATTTGACCACCCCGCGGTACGAGGTGTCAAACTATGCCGTCGCAGGCGACGCGTGCAGGCATAATCAAAACGTGTGGGACGGCGCGCCGTACATTGGAATTGGACGCGGCGCGGCGGGTCGCGTCTGCGCCGATGGCACATGGTACGAACAAGTTGGCGGTGATATTCAGATGCGCCCGCTGTCACGTGCGGCGCGCGCAACAGAAAAAATCATAACTGGTATGCGAACAATGCGCGGCGTGGCCAAGACCGACGACGTGATGCAAATGATTGATACCGAATATGTGCGCACGCACCCCGATTTGGTGGTCGATTGTGGTGACCGCATTCGCGCCACTGAAAAAGGTATTTTAATTCTGGACGATTTACTGGTAAACTTGTGCAGGTAAGGAAAGATATGAAAAACAAATTGTTAAACATAATTGGGATTGTTGCGGTTATCGTCGCATGCGTGGCTGCACACCATTTTACAAAGCAAAGGAAGGTTATTATGGATTCTGGAATACAAATGGCAAATATGGACACAACCGTTCGCGCAGGTGATGATTTTTATGATTTTGCAACCGGCGGGTGGCGCAAATCGCACCCTATTCCAGATGACTATACCCGATATGGCGTGTTTGAGGTTCTGCGTGATACGAACCTGAAACGTGTGCGAGAAATCGCCGAAAACGACGATGGCAAAATCGGCACGTTGTATAAAATCGCAATGAATGATGAACGCCTGAATGCCGACAAGACCGCGCCCGTTGTCGCTCAGTTGGCGGAAATTGATGCAATAAAATCCGCCGCAGAATTGCCCGCATTTTTAGGGCGTATGCACCGCATAACGACGGCATTCTGGGGCGATGGGGTTGGACTGGACGAAACAGACAGCACGCATTACCTGTACAATATTGGCCAAGGGGGACTGGGGCTGGCACGTGATTACTATTTTGATAACGATCCGAAAACAGTTCAGGTTCGCAAAAAGTATCTGGAATTTATAACGCGCCAAATGAAAAACTTTGGCGTGCCGGTCAATGCACAAGAATTATACAATTTGGAACTGCGTATGGCGGGCTCTTTTTACCCAAAAGAGAAACTGCGCGACCCACACGCGAACTATCACAAAATGACGATTGCAGAGGTCAAAGAACGTTTTCCGAATTTTGATTGGGACGCGTATCTGGCGGCGCGTGGCGCGGCGCACGCAAAGCAAATCAATATTGCCCAGCCCGAGGCCATCGCCGAATCCATTGCCATTATGAATGATACGGATTTGAACCTGATTAAAACATATTTGAAATATCAAATTGTGGGTGACGCCGACACATTGTTGGACGACGCAACGTACGAAATTGCATTTGATTTCTATAACCGCACAATGGCGGGCCAGAAAGAGCCCAAGCCACGTTGGAAACGTGCGGTGTCGTTGTTGGACGGCACATTGGGTGAAGAAATCGGTCACCTGTATGTCCAGAAATATTTTTCCGCCGATGCCAAGGCACGCATGCAGACATTGGTTAAAAATTTGCAGCGCGCGTTAGGAATGCGTATTGAAAATCTGGAATGGATGTCCGATGCGACCAAGGCACAGGCACTGAAAAAACTGAATACGTTCCACGCGAAAATCGGATATCCCGACAAATGGCGTGACTATTCCAAATTGCATATTGATGCGAATGCATCGCTGTGGGAAAATATGTTGGCGGTGTCGGCATTCGAAGATGAATTTTGGCTGAATAAAATCGGTGCTGAAAAAGACCCGACCTTGTGGTACATGAACGCACACGAAATCAACGCATACTATGATCCATCAACGAACGAGGTTTGTTTCCCTGCGGGAATCTTGCAATACCCGTTCTTTGATATGGCGGCGGACGATGCGTTTAACTATGGCGCAATCGGCAGCATTATTGGTCATGAAATGACACATGGGTTTGATGATTCCGGCCGTCATTTTGACCGTGATGGAAATATGACAGATTGGTGGACAGCGGACGATGCCGCGGGATTTGAAAAACGCGCAGACGTGTTGCGCGCGCATTTTGATAAAATTGTGATTGCGGGTGACGTACATGCAAATGGCACATTCACACTGGGCGAAAATCTGGCGGACTATGGCGGAATTACAGTATCGTTCACGGCGTATAAAAACTTTGGCGTGCCGTCAGGTGATGTTGATGGGCTATCCGCTGACCAGCGTTTCTTTATCGCGTACGCGACATCATGGGCGCAAAATATTCGTGGTGACGAAGAATTACGCCTGACCAAGATTGATGAACATTCGTTGGCGAAAAATCGCGTCAATGGAATACTGCCCCACATTACGGCGTGGTACGACGCGTTCAGAATCACGCCCGACGACGCATTATACGTCGCCCCAGAAAACAGAATTAAACTGTGGTAATAAAAAAATGCCCCAAACGGGGCATTTTTTATTTGCTGTTGTCAATCCATGTATCGATTGTTTCTTTATCGGTGGTCATGGCCCAGATGGCCGAGATTCAGAAGATGCTGAAAATCATCGACTATAAAATCAAGTATTATGACCGCGCACGCAAAGCGGGCACACTGGCGATATACGACGGCAAGAAATCAAAACTGCCGTCATTCTTTGATGAATAATGTGCGCGCCGATGGCGCGACATTACTCACTGGATTGCCACGCTACGCTCGCAATGACAAGGGTGCTTAGTAACAAAAATACACAGTCCGCGGGTGACACACGCGCTAGAATCTCTGTCATTGCGAGGAATGAAATGACGAAGCAATCCAGTAGAAATAATAAGTGCGCCGATGGCGCGGGTCTATTCACCTAGATTCCGGTGGACACCACCCACAAAATCTTGCGATTTTGCGGGGCCCGGACAAGCCACGGAATGACAATGTTTTTTGGGCTTTATTCTAAAACTATATCACTCTATCACTATATCACTTTATCACTAATAAAAATAACCACCGGCGATTGCTCGACGGTGGCTACTCCCTTCCTTCTGGTATTCCCAGAAACTGTTTTGACGCCTTGATTCAGACACCCGCGGTTGCCCACGCATTATGCAGCGCGCGCAACAGACGATTTTTCTTCGATGTCGGCGGCGTCCATAATCTTTTTCGCTTCGGCAAAGACCATGCCTTTGACACGCAACGCCAATGTTTTTGTATCCATGCTTTCAGCGGCTACTTCGAAATTATCTGTACGAATTTGCAATGAAACATACGCACCAACCAATGACGCACGTGGCAAATCTTCGATACTGCGTGGCGCGTTGTTGTGACCGATTTTCAGTTCGTCGGCCAGCGATATAATCTGGCGATCCTCATTCACCCAAACTGTTGTTGTTAAAACTTTATTCAAGGCAATCATAATTTCTTTAATATTTTTTGGCATTGCGGGGCCCTCCTTTCGCTTTGGGGTTGTCGAAAATCTAATCTTGGAATGTATTTACAGACGTATTTACATTTTTGCCAATTAAATTTTCATTTGTTTTTTGTTTTCGCCAGAAATCCGGTTTTTGGCGGTTTTCTGGGACTTTCGAAACCTTTTCTCCTTGTCTATACAAACATCTTAGAACAAAAACGAATCGCAGGTCAAGGGGAAAATTCATTTATTTTAATTTTATTTGAAAAAAGTTTGATTTTACTTTCCAGACCATAAAATCCCATAAAATAATTATAAATTGTCATTGACAACCAAAAATCCCCGTGCTACATTCCGTGTGAAGACGGAAAGGGAACGGCGAGTACACCTAACAAACAAAGACCTGAAAATGTCATTGTTTCTCTCATCTTATGAAAATCGTTTGGATACCAAGGGGCGTATTTCAGTACCGGCCTCTTTCCGGTCTTCGGTGTCCAATGAAAAATTTGCGGGCGTTGTTTTATATCGTTCTTTTACCCATAATTGTATAGAGGGGCTGTCCATGTCCCGTATGGAACAGTTGGCATCGGCAACCGACAAGATGGGCGTTTTTGATGATGCACTGGACGATTTGTCGGCGATGCTGTTTGCGGACGCGCGCCCATTGGCGTTTGATGTGACGGGTCGCATTGTTATTCCCGCCGATTTACTGCAACACGCCGGTATCACTGATCGCGCCGTATTTGTTGGTCGCGGCAACAGTTTTCAGATATGGAATCCGGACGCATTCCGCGCCGCACAGGCACAGTCGTTGAGCAACCTGCGCGCAGCCCGCCCGAATTTGAAGATTTGCGAATAAAAACGCCCCATTGGGGTGTTTTTTTAGAGCATAGATAATAGATTTTGTGCGCCGACGGCGCAAGTTATTTACTGGATTGCCACGCTACGCTCGCAATGACGTTGTTTTTAAGTTCTATATTTTTGAACTTTATCACTGTATCACTTATTCACTTTGTCACTAATAAAAAACGGGGCGATGCCCCGTTTTTTATTGTTCTGCTTCTATCTTGAACTCGTCACGGATTTTGGAAACTGATGCAGCCCGCTGGGCAATCAAATCATTCAGATTTGCATTCGTTAAATCCGTCGCGTATTTCAGTGCGTTCGCAAATGCCAGCGCATCGCTGTTACCGTGGGTCTTGACTGCGAACCCTTGCAGGCCCAAGAACACCGCACCCGCATACGAACGTGGGTCAATCTTGTGCTTCAAGCGTTTGAACACGTGAACCAAGAAAAACGCCCCAATCATGGCCAGAATAGATTTTTTCAGGTTATCAACCAACACACGTTTAATCAGTTTGGCTGTCCCCTCGACCGTTTTCAGAACGATGTTGCCGGTAAATCCGTCGGTAACAACAACCTGAACATGACCACCGCTGATGTCGTTCCCCTCCACAAATCCGATGTATTCATATGGCAATTCATCTTTGTGTTCGGTCAGGACGTGATTCAAATGAACCAGTGTTTCGTTACCCTTGGTTTCTTCGGCACCGATATTCAGGACGCCCAATCTGGGGCGTGGCATTTTACCGATAACCTCTGCATAAACTGTACCCAAGACCGAGAAATCAAACAGGATTGTTTCGTCGCACTGGACATTTGCGCCCAAGTCCAAAACCACCACGCGGGAATCACCACCGCCCGATGGCAACATTGTTGTAATCGCCGGACGCGCAATACCCGCCGTTGTTTTCAGCATCAATTTGGACAGCGACATAAATATGCCGGTGTTACCCGCGCTGACCACCGCGGCAGATTTCCCCTCGCGTACATCTTTGATTGCCATGTACATGGACGTGTCCTGTGCATGACGAATAACATCACGAACCTTGTCCGTGCCACGAATTACATTTGGCGCATCAATGACATCGCAATTACGCGCGACGCGTGGGTATTTTGCCAACATACGACGCAACAATGCCTCGTTTCCAAACAGGCGAAAGAACACCTTGCCTTCGCCATTTTGATACAAGAACTGGTTCATACCGCCCAAGACGGCCTTGGGCCCTTTGTCGCCACCCATTGCATCAACAGAAATGATTTTCTTGTCTGACATATTTTTTACAATAAAAAAGCAGATATGCACGCGATGCGCCAAATCTGCCTTTCTATAATTCCTTGGTTGAAATTATTTTGCGCCGCATGCAGGACAAACGTGATGCGGACGTTTCTTTTCACCACAGGCCTTGCATACTGTGCATGGCATGATTGACAGTGCATCGTGAGAACGACGTTGTGCTGTGCGTGCTTTACTTGTTTTGCTTTTTGGCGTTGCCATTTTACTATCCTTTTTAATTTACAGTTTGATATTCTATAAAAATCCTGTGCAAATGCAAGGAAAACTTTAATCCGATATTACCTGGGCAACAAACATACCATGGTTGTGCATCAGACCGATAACCGCACTGTGATCGTCCAAGCCCATATAGAATTTGTACCCCTGTTTTTCCAATGCGACAATCGTTGCCAATTTGAACTCTGCTGTTGTGCCGGCATAGTCATGCGGTTTGCAGAAAACACGTTTTTTGATATTTGGCAACAAGGCATCAATATGACGCTGAACCTTGTCCTGACCCATGGCCCAACGGCCGGTAATAAACACAATCGTGAAATCGCGCCCCAGCGTTTCCAGAATGCGTATCATATTCTCGTTCGGTTCGCCAAAGCGGTCATAGTTGGCGATTGCGAACTTCTTATTCACAACGCCATCAATATCACAAAAGATTGCAGGTATTTCTGTCATTGCATTGGTTGCAACGGGGCGCATATCGCGCCCCACTGCTGTTTTGTTCCCATTTAGATATCCAACAACTGTTGCTGGGTATTGCCTTCGCGGGCCAAACGTTCTTCGCGTTCTTCTTCCTTGGCAATTTCGCGGACGCGACGTACGTACGCACCAGTGCCGATTGGAATCAGACGGCCGACTATCAAGTTTTCATTGATACCGACCAATTTATCTGTTGCACCGCTGATTGCAGCGTCAACCAATACCTTGGTTGTCTGTTGGAACGATGCGTTCGAGATAAATGAACGTGATGTCAATGACGCGCGAGTCAAACCAACCAAGACCTGTGATGCCTCGGCCACTTTGCCACCGTCATGGGCAACGCGGGCGTTTTCTTCTTCGAAATCAACACGGTCAACAACCTGACCCATCAAGAATCCGGTGTCGCCTGGGTTTGTGATTTCAACACGGCGTGTCATTTCGCGAATCAAAATTTCGATGTGCTTGTCGTTGATGACCACACCCTGCAAGCGGTAAACCTGCTGAATCTGTTCGACCATAAATGTCGCCAACGCTTTCTGGCCCAAGATACGCAAAATATCCTGTGGCACTGGATCACCGTCGACCAGTTTATCGGCCTTGCGCACAACGTCGCCGCTGCGCACCATCAGATTTGTACCCTTTGGCACGGCGTATTCAACTGGGGCTGTGCCATCTTCGGGATCGATACGAATGATGATTTTGGATTTTGCATCTTCCAATTCAACCGTACCATCGATTTCCGCCAGCAATGCTGGGTTTGCAGGACGGCGCACTTCCAACAATTCGTTGACGCGTGGCAGACCGCCGGTAATATCGCCTGTCTTTTTCGCCTGAACTGGAATACGTGCCAGAATATCACCCGCCACAACCGATGCACCGTTCGAAACGTTCAGCACCGAATACATAGGCAGCATGTATTCTGCAATCTTTTTACCGCCCAACGAAATTACATTGCCGTTTGCATCGACCAAGCGGATTGCAGGTTGCAATGCCTTTTTCGTGTTGGCTTTCCAGTTGATAACCTTGCGCGAAACGATACCGGTCATGGAATCAACCTCTTCTTGGTACGATACGTTTTCGACCAAGTCGTTGAAGCTGACGATACCGTCTTTTTCAGCGATGATTGTGTTCGAATATGGATCCCATTCGGCAACCTTTGCGCCCTTTTCAACCGTGTCGCCATCGTTGACAATCAACATAGCGGCGTATGGCAATGCGCACGAGAACAGTGTTTCGCCCTTGGCATCAACAACCGCCAATTCGCCATTACGCGACAGGACAACAACACGACCCGCGGTGTTTTTAATTGTGTTCACACCAGTCAGTTTGATTGTACCTGCAACTGGGACTTCGATAAAGTGGCTTTCTGCACCACCAGCCGCAACACCACCGATGTGGAAGGTACGCAACGTCAACTGTGTACCAGGTTCACCAATGGACTGACCAGCGATAACGCCGACCGCTTCGCCGACATGAACCAGCGCATTACGCGACAAATCCATACCATAGCATTTTGCACACAGACCATCACTGCAACATGTCAGAACACTGCGCACATCAACCGATGGCAGACCAGATTCATTGATTTGCTTCGCAGCGGTCTTGGTAATCAATTCGCCCGCAGGAACGATAACTTCCTTGGTAATTGGGTGAACAATATCGTGTGCCGCCGTACGTCCCAGAACAACGTCGCCCAATGCGACCGACAGTGTTGAACCCTGATACACAGGTTTCGCTGTAATGTATTCTGTTGTGCCACAGTCATGTTCAGTAATAACTGTATTCTGTGCCAATTCAACCAAACGACGTGTCAAGTAACCAGCGTCAGCGGTTTTCAACGCGGTATCCGACATACCTTTGCGCGCACCGTGGGTGGACGTAAAGTATTCAGACATGGTCAGACCTTCCTTAAAGTTCGAGATAATAGGAACTTCGATAATAGAACCGTCTGGTTTCTGCATCATACCACGCATACCTGCCAACTGCTGAATCTGACGTTTTGAACCACGCGCCCCAGACAGAGCCATCATCAGAACCGAGTTCCAATTTTCGCCCGTTGTCTTGCCCAGTGCGGCGTACGCCAAATCACCCAGTTTATCGGTTGTTTTCTGCCACAGGTCAATCAGTTTGTTGTGACGTTCGCCGCCAGACAGCAAACCGTTCTGATACTGTGATTCAATTTCTTCGGCCGCCTTTTCAGCGTCGGCAATCATGGTTTTCTTTTCTGCTGGAATGATAATATCATCAAACCCGATGGAAATACCACTGCGCGCCGCCTGTTCAAAGCCGGTGTTCTTCAAATCGTCGGCCAGTTTAATCATCGCCTTGTCGCCGCAACGTTCATATGTTGTTGCCAACAATGCTTTGATTTCTTTTACTGGCATAACCTTGTTCACCAAATCAAATGGCATCTTGTCAGATTTTGGCAACAGTTCGCCCAAAATCATACGGCCCGCTGTTGTTTTATAAATCTTGCCATTGATACGTGCAACGATTGGCGTGTGCAATGTGATGGAATGATTTTCCAACGCCATTTTCACTTCGTCCATGTTTGCAAAACGTGGTGATTTATCTGTGTGTTCGCCATCAATCAACGAAATGTAGTACACACCCAAAACCATGTCCTGTGCTGGCACAATCATTGGTTCACCATTTGCAGGTGACAAAACGTTGTTAGACGACAGCATCAATGTGCGCGCTTCCAGTTGTGCTTCCAATGAAATAGGAACGTGCACAGACATCTGGTCACCGTCAAAGTCAGCGTTAAAGCCCTTGCAAACCAATGGGTGCAGACGAATTGCCTTGCCCTCAATCAAAACTGGTTCAAATGCCAACAGTGACAAACGGTGCAATGATGGCGCACGGTTCAATAGAACTGGGTGCTGGTAAATAACCTTTTCCAAGATTTCCCAAACGACATCTTCGCCGTTTTCAACCATCTTGCGTGCGGTTTTCAATGTGTTTGCATAATCACCCGCCAACAGACGTGCATAAACGAATGGTTTGAACAATTCCAGTGCCATTGTCTTGGGCAAACCAACCTGATGCAATTTCAGTGATGGGCCCGACACAATAACCGAACGACCAGAATAGTCCACACGTTTACCCAACATGTTCATACGGAAACGACCAGATTTACCACGCAAAGAATCAGACAATGATTTCAATGGACGACGGTTCTGGGAAACCATTGGACGTGCCTTGTGCCCGTTATCGAACAAGGAATCAACGGCTTCTTGTAACATACGTTTTTCATTGCGGACAATGATGTCTGGTGCGTGCATTTCCTGAAAACGTTTCAGACGGTTGTTACGAATAATAACACGACGATACAAATCGTTCAGGTCAGATGCCGCAACGTGACCCGCATCCAATGTTACCAATGGACGCATATCTGGTGGGATAACAGGAATGATATCTGGCAACATCCATGCTGGATCTGTTTTAGAATCCAAGAATGCTTCGACCAGTTTCAACTGTTTAATCAAACCTTTGCGTTTTGCTTCGGATTTTGTTTCCGCCAATTCCGCGCGCAGACGTGTACGTTCGTCGCCCATATCCAGATTGGCGATAATGCTGCGGACGCCTTCGGCACCGATGCCGACGCGGAATGCGTCTGCGCCAAATTCTTCGACCGCGCTTTGATATTCATCTTCGCTGATGACATCGTACTGTTTCAGGTTGGTCAAACCTGGTTCAATAACGATGTATGCATCGTACGAAATAACCTGTTCCAATTTTTTCTGGGGCAGATTGTTCAACAATGTGGCAATTTTCCCTTCGCGCAAGAACCATGTGTGCGCAACAGGCATCGCCAATTTAATGTGTCCCATACGTTCACGACGAACGGACGAAGAACCAACTTCGACGCCGCAACGTTCGCAAACAACGCCACGGAACTTGATTCTTTTATATTTTCCGCAGGCGCATTCGTAATCTTTGACTGGACCAAAAATCTGCTGGCAGAACAAACCTTCTGCCTCTGGTTTCAAAGAATGATAGTTGATAGTTTCGGGCTTTTTTACTTCGCCATGGGACCAGGACAGAATTTCTTCTGGTGACGCGATGGTGATGCGCAGGGCGTCAAACTGTTCCTTGGTTTCAATTTGTCCGAAAATCTTCTGCAACATATTGGTCATAAATTTTGCTCCTTTCAAGTCGCTGTTCAAAATGCCTTTTGTCCGTGACGGCGTTTCCGCCGCCACGGTCGATTTTTAGTCAATTTTCTTTGGTGTCATCGCCAGACCCAAACCACGCAATTCGCGAACGAATACGTTGAATGCTTCTGGTGTGCCGGTCTGGATATCGTTGCTGCCAGATATGATGGCTTCGTACATCTTGTTACGGCCGACGATATCGTCCGACTTGACAGTCAGCATTTCGCGCAGCAAGTGCGCAGCACCGTGTGCTTCCAATGCCCACACTTCCATTTCACCCAAACGCTGGCCACCCATGTGCGCCTTACCTGACAATGGCTGTTGTGTTACCAACGAGTAATTGCCAATGGAACGCGCGTGAATCTTTTCATCAACAAAGTGATGCAGTTTCATCATGTACATAACACCAACGGTTACTGGACGTGCGAATTTTTCGCCTGTCATACCATCGTACATTGTGAACTGACCAGATTCTGGCAGTTTTGCCAATTTCAGCATACTGCGAATGTCTTCGGGCGTTGCACCGTCGAATGTTGGGGTTGCCATTGGCACACCGTCGCGCAACAGGGCTGCTTCGGCGCGGACATCTGTGTCCGTCATTTTTTCCAACTTTTCAGCGGTTTCTTTGCCATAAACCTTGCCCATGATGGTGCGCAGGTCATCGGTCACAGCACGCTTTGCCTTGACTTCTTCCAAGACATCGCCAATCTGCTGTCCCAATGTGCGACCCGCCATACCAAGGTGGGTTTCCAAAATCTGACCGATGTTCATACGTGATGGCACACCCAGCGGGTTCAGAACGATATCAACTGGTGTACCGTCTTCCATGTATGGCATGTCTTCGATTGGAACAACCTTGGATACAATACCCTTGTTCCCGTGACGACCGGCCATTTTATCACCCGGCTGCAATTTCATCTTGTGTGCGATATAAACCTTGACCTCTTTCAAGACACCCGCATTCAGCGAATTGCTTTCTGTGGTCTTGGCAACTTCGGCATCGGCTTTTTCGTTCAACGCTTTCAGTTTTGCAATATGCTGTTCACGCAATTCATCGATTTTGGCCTGTGCTTCTTTGTTGCGGACAACCAATTTCTTGATGTCAGCTGGTTTGATACCTTCGAACACTTCGGCGGTCAATTTCTTGCCGACGAATGGTTTCAAACTGCCCGTGCCAGAATCAATCGTTTCACCTTCGGCGATTTGGAAAATCTGGTCTGCAAAGCCCTTTTCGATGATAGATGTTTCTTCATCGCGGTCTTTGTTGATTTTCTCAATTTTTTGCAATTCAATCATCTGGGTACGTTCGTCTTTCTTTACCCCATGACGGGTCAAGACGTTCACACCGATAACTGTACCTTCTTCGTTCGGGCCAACGCGCAGTGATGTATCCTTGACGTTCAATGCCTTTTCACCAAAGATGTTGCGCAGCAACGCTTCTTCGGGGGTCAGCAACGTTTCGGATTTTGGCGAAACACGACCGACCAAGATGTCGCCCTGTTTCACGCGTGCACCGACGTAAATGATACCGGATTCGTCCAGATTTTTCAGTGCTTCTTCGCTGACGTTTGGAATGTCGCGTGTGAAACTTTCTGGGCCCAACTGGGTATCACGAACCTTGAATTCTTTTTCAACGATTTTGACCGATGTAAAGATATCTTCGCGGGAAATACGTTCGGAAATAACAATCGCGTCTTCGTAGTTATAACCACGCCATGGCACGAATGCGACCAGAACATTGCGGCCCAGTGCCAATTCACCATAGTTCATAGATGAACCGTCGGCAATGATGTCGCCCGCAGAAATGCGATCGCCAACCTTGACCAATGGTTTCTGGTGAATCAATGTTTCACTGTTGCTGCGTTCAAATTTTTCCAGATTGTAAATATCAACACCGGTTACGACGTTGCGGCTGTTCATGCACTTTACCACGATACGGTTTGCATCAACGGATTCAACAATACCGCTGTGCTTTGCAACCTTGCCCGTACGGGAATCGCGCGCCACTTCGCGTTCGATACCAGTACCCACCAATGGGGCCTGAACGCGCAACAATGGAACGGCCTGACGCTGCATGTTTGAACCCATCAATGCACGGTTCGCGTCGTCGTTTTCAACGAACGGAATCAAACCGGTTGCGATGGATACCACCTGACGTGGGGCAACGTCGATTAAATCGATTTCTTCTTTTGGCACCATTGTAAATTCGCCATCAACACGCGCGGTAACGGTGTCTTCGGCCAATGTGCCATCTTTTGCTGTTGGGGTGTTACCCTGTGCAATCTTGTGACCCAGTTCTTCGTCCGCGGTCAGATATACCATCTTGTCTGTAACGTGACCGTTTTCAACGACATAGTATGGCGTTTCGATAAAGCCATATGGGTTGACACGTGCATACGTTGCCAAGTGGTTGATCAGACCAATGTTCGCACCTTCGGGGGTGTGAATTGGGCACAAACGACCATAGTGTGTTGGGTGAACGTCGCGGACGTCGATGCCGGCGCGGTCACGGTTCAGTCCCCCTGGGCCCAACGCGGAAATACGACGTTTGTGTTCCAATTCAGACAACGGATTGTACGCGTCCATAAACTGGGACAACTGGGACGTACCCAAAAATTCAGATACCAACGACATCAAAGGTTTGACGTTGATAACGTCCTGTGGTTGCATATTCGCGATGTTTGGCGATGACAAACTTTCGCGAACCAGACGTTCGATACGAACCATACCGGTACGGAAATTCTGTTCCAACAATTCGCCAACCGCGCGTACGCGACGATTTGACAGGTTATCAATATCATCAACTGTATCTTTGTGGTCAATGATGTTTGTCAGTGTTTTCAAAACCGCCAAGAAATCGGACTTGGTCAACAGACGTTCATCTTCTGGTTTCTTGCCAGAATCAATCTTCAAACGCTTGTTCATCTTGAAACGACCAACCGCGGACAAATCATAGAATGCCGCATCAAAACCCTGACGCAGGAACAAGTTGATTGCCGCTTCCAGTGTTGGACGTTCGCCCGGACGGATAATGTTATAGATTTCAATCAACGCTTCTTCGCGGTTGGTTGTTTTGTCGGCAACCAACGTGTTGCGCATGTGCGATGTGATTGTTGTGTTGTCAATCGCAATCAGCGAGATTTCTTTGACACCCATCTTGTCCAAATCAGACAAAACTTCGTCTGTGATTTCAGTACCCGCCTGAAATACGACTTCGTCGCCAGACATAATTGGGTCAAACAGATATTCGCCAATCAAAGATTCAGGCAAGATACCAAATTCTTTGGATGCGGCCGTGATTTTCGCCATACGTTTTGCGTTCAGACGATCACCCTTGGACGCCAATGCCTTTTTATCTTTTGGATTGATTAAATCATAATTCAAACGGTATTTATCCAAACCTGCGAATGCATCAACGTTGCCTGCCCACATTTTGCCATCGAATTTCAATGGAATGCGGTTATAGAACGCAGACAGGATTTCAGTATCGCTCATGCCACGGATTGTCGGCTTGCGTGGGTCGGCGGCGAACTTCTTTTCATCTTCGGCGGCCGGCAAGCAACGCAACAGCACGGTTGCTGGGACTTTGCGGCGACGGTCGATACGAACATAGATGACACCCTTGGATTCTTCAAAGTCAATCCAACTGCCGTGTTCTGGGATAATACGTGCGGTATATGTGATTGGGTTGCCAGCGATTTTGGCTTCTTTGGTTGTTGCGAAAACAACACCCTGGGCACGATGCATCTGGGAAACGATAACACGTTCCACACCGGACGCGATAAAGCTGCCGCGTTCTGTCATCAACGGCACTTCGCCCATAAATATTTCTTGTTCTTTGATATCGCGCAACGTTTTTTTACCGTCTTCGGCGATGTCCCACAAAATCAATCTCAGCTTCAATTTCAGCTTGCTGGAATATGTCATATTGCGCAGCATGCATTCTTTGACGTTATAAACCGGTTTGTCCAGTGTATATTCAACAAATTCCAAATCAGCAATACCGGCATAGTCCTTGATAGGGAACATAGACGAAAAAACGTTTTGCAGTCCCATGTTTTTACGATTTTGTGGATCTACATCGGCCTGCAAGAAATCTTTGTAAGAATTATATTGAATTTCAACCAGATCAGGAAGCGGAGTTTGCAAAAAACTTTTTCCAAAAGATTTTCTAAATTTCTGGATAACTGCCATGGGTATCAATCCTTTTTTTTGTGCGTTTTGCAAACGAAACTATTTCAAACTCTTTTTACGCCTGTGCGCCCACCGTGGAAAAATCCACTGGTGGGCCCAGAACGCTGCGCGGAAAACCGCGACTTTTTATTTTTTGCCAGAATTTAATCTGGCGGTGGTGAATTATTTCAATTCAACCTTGGCACCGGCTGCTTCCAATGTCGCTTTCATTTTTTCAGCTTCATCTTTTGCAACGGCTTCTTTAACTGCCTTTGGTGCAGATTCAACCAAAGCTTTCGCTTCGGTCAGGCCCAAACCAGTCATTTCTTTAACTGCTTTGATAACGGCCAATTTGTTTGCACCGATTTCTGCCAAGACGACATCAAATTCTGTCTTTTCTTCGGCGGCTGCGGCGGCTGGGCCAGCGGCTACTGCAACTGCAGCGGCGGCGGAAACGCCCCATGTTTCTTCCAACGCTTTGGACAGTTCAACTGCTTCCAAAACGGTCAATTTTGACAATTCTTCAACTAATTTTTGAATGTCTGCCATTTTTTAGCTCCTATTTAGTTTAGCTAAATCAAAATGTTGCCATTTTGATATTAATTTTTCTTTCCATACTCTGCTGAAACACGTGCCAAGCGCGACGCTGGTTCGACCAAGATACGCGCGATAGTGCCACGGATTTCCAACAGGGATGGCAGTTTGGATAATTGCACAATGCCGTCTTTGTCCAAGACATCTGCGTCCATTTTACCACCAATGATGGTCAGGTTTGGGTGTTCTTCGGCGAACTTTGCCAAAACCTTGGTAACCGCCAAACCGTCTGTTGCAACTGCAACCGCGGTTGGACGTTTCATCATTTCGGACACAGGTTCAAAATTGGTGTCTTTCAACGCCAATTTCATCAAACGGTTTTTAACAACTTTGAAAACGGAGACCAATGGGCGCAATTCATTACGCAGGCCTTCCAGTTCTTTCACGGTCAAGCCGTGGTTTTCAACAACGAAAACACCGTTTGCATCTTTCAAGGACGACTGCAACGCTGAAATCAAATCTGATTTTTCTTCGCGTCTCATATTTTATCCTTTACTTCCAGATTTCAGGGTTACCCCCAAAATCCCTGCTTTGTTAAACTTTCCACCCAGATTTCTCTGAGATGGGGCTTGGTTCCTGCCCCAAAGAATTTTTTCTTTGTCTATGATGGAAATTAAGTTGTCGCCAACACCATCAGTCACGGACAGAAATCTCTGTTGTTCTGGGGTGGCGTGTGCCACACCAGAACATAACTTATTTTACATCAACTTTCAGACCTGGGCCCTGGGTTGTCGCAACGGACGCGCCCAAGATATACTGGCCTTTGGCAGAAGATGGTTTTACCTTTTTCAACTGGTCAATCAATGCGTTCGCATTTTCAACCAACTGATCTGTGGTAAATGACATTTTACCGATACCTGCGTGAATGATACCTTTCTTTTCTGCACGGTATTCAATCTGGCCTGCTTTGGCTGTTTTAACAGCTTCGGCAACGTTGTTTGTAACCGTACCCAATTTTGGATTCGGCATCAAACCCTTTGGCCCCAAGATACGTGCAATCTTTGACATTTTTGGCATCATATCAGGTGTCGCGATAACGCGGTCGAAATTGATTTCGCCACCGGCAACCTTTTCAATCAGGTCTTCGCCGCCAACGATGTCAGCACCCGCTTTGGTTGCTTCGTCTGCGCTGTTTACAGTGAAAACTGCAACGCGGACTGTTTTACCCGTGCCATTTGGCAAGGACAGCATACCACGAATGTTCTGATCGGCCTTGGTAATATCGATACCTAATTTGATTGCGATTTCCAAGCTTTCGTCGAATTTCTTGGATGTATAACCACGCAAGGTTTCGATTGCATCAGCCAAAGAATACACTTTGTCTGTGTCCAAGTTCGCCCATGTCTTTTGTCTTTTTGTCAGTTTCATATCTTATTCCTCCACCTTTACGCCCATAGAACGGCATTGACCCGCGACGATGTTCATAGCGGATTCAATGGTAGAGCAATTCAAGTCCGGCATTTTGCTTTCTGCAATCTGCTTTACCTGTTCTTTCGAGATAGTGCCGACAAAATCGCGACCTGGCTTTTTCGAGCCGGATTTCAATTTCAACGCTTTCTTGATATAGTACGACACTGGTGGCAATTTCATAATAAATTCGAAACTGCGGTCAGTATAAACAGTGATGATGCAAGGAATCGGCATACCCGGTTCTTTGTCAGCTGTTTTGTCGTTAAATTGTTTGCAAAATTCTGCGATGTTTACACCAGCAGCACCCAACGCTGGCCCAATAGGTGGCGCAGGATTCGCTTGTTTTGCAGGGACGACCAGTTTGACAATCCCTTTCAGTTCTTTTTTTGCCATTTGTTCACTCCATTTGTTTTGGTTAGTGCGGCGGTACGATGTGGCGCATCTCCCACCCGAATTTTTAGCGGTCGCCCGCAAAAATCCAAAAACTTTTTTCTTTAACGGTTGCGCACCTTTAATGTCGTTGCAACCAATGCATCAACCCATTCCCGACGTTCACGCGCAATATGCTCAAACAATTCTATGCACCGCGGGTCTTCTCTCATTCTGTCCAGACCACGCTTGACGTCTTCATGCGTGAAAACAATCTTTCTTTTTCCTGTCACTGGGTCAAATACTATCATCTGTCAAATTCCCTTAGACACGTTCGACTTCGTTAAAGTTCAATTCAACGCTGGTTTCACGACCAAATACCAAAATCGTCGCGGTCATTTTTTGTTTCAGATTATCAACCTCGGCCACGATGCCATTGAAACCATTGAATGGCCCATCGATAACATGCACTTCTTGGCCAACCTCGTATTCAACATCTTCGACAGAAACCGCCCCTTCTTCGACCTGTTTTTGCAGACGACGTGCTTCTTCTTCGCTGACGGCGATTGGTTTATTTTTCGCACCCAAGAACATAACAACCTGGGGCATCAATTTCACCAAGGAAAACGTTTCATTGTTCAAAACCATCTGAACAACAATATACCCTGGGAAAAATTTCTTTTCGGATTTGACACGCTTGCCGCCTTTGATTTCCGTAACCTCACGCGTTGGCACCAAAATCTCGCCAAACAACGCATTCAAGCGACGCTTGTCAATCTGTTCACGCAGGCCGCGGGCAACCTTGTCTTCACAGCCAGTATGAACGTTTACAACAAACCATTGCATTTTTTCTTCCATGATGCATTCCCCTTGCCCGTTTGTATTACTTGAAAATCCAGCCCACGATGACATTCAACGCGCCGTCCACCAAAAAGAAGAACAGTGCCGCCAACGCAGAAAATGTCAAAATCATGATAGTTGCACGAATAACAGTATCGCGTGATGGCCATACAATCTTGAACCATTCACTGCGAACCGATTTAATATAATCAATAATTTTTTTCATAAATCGCCCACTATATTTGACCATCAAACCCCAGAAATCCGCCATGTTTTAGGGAATTTCTGGCAGGGGCAAAAGGAATGTTCGGACTGACGCCTCACCACTCGTACGGATTTCGCCGCACTGCGCTTGCAAAATCCAACTCGTAAGCGAACACCATTTTACCCATTCGGGTTCGCTCCCTTTCACCACCACTAAACCCAAATTCCCAAAAACATGGACAGGCCATGTTTTGGGGAATTTCTGGCAGGGGCAAAAGGAATCGAACCCTTATCCGCGGTTTTGGAGACCGATATTCTACCGTTGAACTATGCCCCTGTTTTGGTCGCAATCGCACCTGACTTTTACGCCCCGCGAACCCCGACAGTCGACGCCAGAGTAGCACACCTGTACGAAAAAGCAAGTGGAAAAACTGAAATATTATATGTTTTTAATCGCGTTGGCGCAAGTAAAATCTGAAAAACCATACATATAAAATATGATTTTTCGTAATTTTCGCTTGCACCGCGTACCATTTTTTGTCTACAATCGACCATATACAGGGAGAGGATTTACTTGCAAGACCGCATAGAACCGCCAATTTTGCTGTCCAGATTGATGACGTTTGTGTTCGCCGGCGCGATTGTCGTGCTGGGGGTGCTGGGCATTACCCTGTACAAAATGTTTCCGTTAAATCGTCCTCAGGTGTTCTTTTTGATGACCCAGCCGCGTGAAAATCTGGAAATCACGCTGTCTGAATTACCACCGACCGACGATAATTTCAAATGGTACACGCGCGCGTTTATTCGCGAATATATCAAGGCACGCAATGAAATCGTGCCCGATGGGCGCGTAATGCTGCGCAAATGGAATAATACCGAAGATGGCGTCGTGCACACTTGGTCAACACCGGCGGTATATGCCGCATTTACCCAGACCAACATGTGGACGGCATTGATGAACAACACGCCGGACTTTGAATTTAGTTGCAGTGTGGAATTTGAAAACGGTGCGGTTCAGCCCAGAACATCGGACTATAAAACATGGGCTGTAAATTTTAAGTATTTCTGTGAAGATAGTGGTGGACAGACCGATAAAAAAGATTATACAATCATAGTAAAATTAGAAATGGACGATAATGCGACATTAAAATGGTCGGATCGTCTGGACAACCCGTTGGGGATTCGCGTTGCCGAATACACCGTTGAATCCGGTAATGGCGAACCGCTGAATACGGGCTATCTGGCCAGCGGGAATTAAACACCGCGCCACAGAAAGGTAAGGAACATGGGCATGAGTTTTAGAACTGCGATTAAATTAAACATTTCTGTTTTCTGCGTTATGGCATTGTGTGCATCTGCGCATGGGGTGGCCACCGGTATCAATTACGGTGTCCAAGATGCGTGGGACAACCCAACCGCAAATATGGCCGCAGGCAGTATTAAACCAGGGTACGCACAACTGTCATGGGAATCAGGCAGTGTATTGCCGATCAAGTTGCGCAACGGTATGGTGACGATGGTGTCCCTGCCAAATGGCGAACAAATTGCCGATGCCGTTATTGGTAATCAGGGCCTGTTCACTATCGAGGCCAATCAGGGCGACCGCACAATGGTCATCAGCCCAACCGCCAGCAATCAGGGTTCGGACACTAATTTGATTGTGACTGGCAAATCGGGAAACAAGTATATTTTCTATCTGCGCAGTGAACCATCAAATTCCAGCGAGATTACGTATTCACAGGTTGACGTTGTTCTGGACGGCAATGCGACATTGCCAAACGCAACCGCGGCGACCACAACAACGGGTGGTGCATCGTCAATTTTCAAAAAGGCCGCCCCCGCCAGCAGTACAGTTGGCGTTGATGGCGAAGATTACGGTTGGATTAAATCTATGAAGATTGACCCATCGGAATTTCGTTTTGATTTGGACATCTTTGTTCCAAACCCTGATGATTATGTAATTGCACCAGAACGCGTATGGCGTGATCGTATATTCACGTACATTGACTTTGGTGACAAGGTTATTGCGATGACCCAGCGTCCGGTTGTGTCATTGTTGGTTGAGGGTGGCGAATCCCCTGTCAGTTTCCGCACCGATGGCGAAGATGGCCGTCTGTTGATTGTAGAGGCCGTTGGCGACATGGTATTGCGCAGTGGGCAACGTATCGTTTGCATTAAAAAGCGTGAAAAGCCATTCTTGATTGCCGACACGGCGTCGGTCATGGCATTGGCAGAGGCGAACGTTGCCCAGTCCATGATGTCTGGCCAATCGTTGAACACCATTGCATACACGATGGATCAAAACGCAATCAATGCGGCGGGGTTGAACTATACCGGTTCACCAACGTATGTATCGAACACTAATTCGGTGGCGACGTCTGGTTATTATATGCCGGCGGGCACGGTTACGACAAACGTTACAATGCCGGTTGTGTCATCGGGCACAGCGGGCGTAACAATGATGCCGACCGAACGGTTGACCGCGGGTTCGTACCTGCCCCAGACGAATATCCCACTTATTACCAGTAACCAATCGGGTGTTGCGGTCGAACTGAAATCCGATACATCGGTCAAGGCGTTGGACGATTACTGGACAGGTTTGTTGGCGAAATTCAGCGGTGACGATGGTGTTGGTTTATTGACCCCATACAAGGACAAGGTATTCTTTGCGGTTGATGAACAAGGTGTTGGCGATTTGGGTTCAACATCGCATACGGCGCGTCTGTATCGTCTGCGCATTGGGCCAATGTCTGATATAGAGACGGCGCAAAAATTATGCGACCAGTTGCTGAAATTCAGCGGGGCCAGTTGCAACGTTGTTCGTATTCAATAATCATGTCAATGATGGCGGTATAATATGAGTGGTATCAAACAACAAATTTCACAAATGCGCAAATCTACGCCAAAGTCGGTTCAGTGGTTGTTGCTGGGGGTGGCGTTTGTTGTTGTGCTGATTTTAATGACCATGCTGATTGGTGGGCGTGGCAAATCCAGCGATATACAGGCGGAAGACACACCAATCAATCTGATTATTACACCGACCACAGAATCCATCAACTGGGCCAATACCAAGGTTGGTGAAAAGCAAAAGACAACGTTAAAGGTTTCGGCCACCGCGCCCGTTAAAATCATGGACGTGCGTCGCCACAAAGACATTGCAGGATTTACATCAACCGATACTTGTCGTGGTATGGGTTATATTGATGCCCAGATTCCATGTACATTGGTGTTGGAATATGTGCCGACAACCGCAATGGACGCGGAAACAACATCGCTGTTTATTGATTGGCGTGGTGCAACGCAACCTGATGGTATGAAAAAAACGGACAAGATTGTTTTGGTTATGGGCGCAACCGCACCAGCACCGGTGGCGAAGCCCGAACCGGTAAAGGTTGTCGAAACAAAACCAGAACCAGAGCCAGAAATTGAACCCGTTAAACCGGTTCAGGTTGAAATCAAAAAAGATATTGAGACAATCGCACCATCTGACCCATTCGCAGATGCGCAGCCCGACCCAACGCCCAGCGTTATATGTTCTGAATTTGCGTTTCCGGGGTATGATTCAACCGGCAACCAGATTGGCTGGATTCGTCCAGAACGTGGTGCTTATTATTTTCACCCATTTTCCGATAAAAAATGCAATAACCCGACGGGTATCTATAACCCTGACAGCGGTCTGATTACCGACATCAAAAACAACGGTAAAAAGATTGGTACAGATGCCGAACACATCGGTTATACAACGATTTCGGGGGGAAATATGCCCCAGTTGTCGAATCCAGTAAAAAAGGTTGCAAATCGCGCGTACCAGTTGTCCACCGAAGAACTGATTTCATCTGATGCATCGACCGCGATGCCTGCGCCCGATTATGCCGATGCAGATGCAATTCACGATGCATTTCGTGGCGGGATTTCGTTGAAAGAAAAACAGGACGATGTCATTGTTGGAACAAGTGGTCAGGACGCCATATTCTCGTCCGATCCGTTTGACCGCACGTTTGTATTGCGCCAGTATAAACCAATTCCAGCCACAATCGTGTCAGAGGTTCGCGCCGATCCAGAATTGTATAATGGCGAAGAAAAAGGTCTGCCGGTGCGCGCGACGGTTGATCGTAATGTTTATTCTGATGATGGACGCACGGTTATTATTCCAACGGGAACATTGCTGTTGGGGTATGTGACGGGCGATATTCCGGGGCCATATAAAACCGTTGGCCGTATGGACATTCGCTGGTATCAATTTGTGTTACCAAACGGTGTTGAATTTAATTTCAATGGCAACGATACCAGTCCGTTTTCGGGTGATTCACAGGGCCGCGTTGGTGTCCCAGGGTACGGCAGCACCGATTATATCGAACAGATGGTTATGCCATTGCTGACGGCGGTTGTACCGGCGGCGGTAAATATGATTGCGCCAATCACCGATAAATTTGTGAACCAGATTGATTTGGACAATAACACGGTTGTGCAATCGGGAACAGTGCGTTCGTCTGAATTGGCCAAGAATGAAATTATCACCGCTTGGAATCAAGTCGCGCAAAAGTTTATTGTCGACATGATGGACAATACCGTACCACCATTTTCCATTGCGGCGGGCACACGCATTACCGTATTTCCACCAACCGATTTGGTGCTGACATGCGGCAGCGACGCCAGCAAGAAATGTTCTGTACAAGCGGTTATGGGCGAAACAGGACTGACCGACAAAAATCAAAGAATGTATGCGAATGCGGCATCACGTAACCAGCGCGCGAATTGGCAACACAAAGGCAAGGCCGATTATACCGATGGTTCATGGATTGGTCAGGTACGCTCGTTTAATTTGCAGGATAATTATTGTGCCAAAGATGAAACCACAGGACTGTGGGACATTGCTAAAGACAAAGACACTACAACAAGTTTGTATGAGTCGGGCTATGATTATCGTACCGTTGCGGCATATTGCAAATCGCTGAATTATCAGGCCATCAATAATGCAAAGCAAGATGCACTGTACAACAATCAAAAGGACGGGGAAAATAACAAGAACAGTATTGCCAGCACGGGTGGTATCGGCAGCAAGACATACAATGAAAATGTTTTGGGACTGAAATATAATGCCGATGGTTCGATTCAAAATCCGTTCCAAACGGTCAAGAAAGAAGAAGAACAGGCAACCGCCGTCATCACATGCGAAGATGGCACAAACCCAGATGCGAATGGTTGCTGTACGGGCGAAGTATTTACCGATATGGGTGACCAAGGGTTTAATTGCTGTCCATCATCGGGTGGCGATTGTTTCCCGCCAATCTTGTAATAAAATCCCGCCGAATGGCGGGTTTATTTTTATATCACGGGGGTTGAATATGAAGACACAATAAACTATATAGCAACGCATAAAAAACGCGCACGAGTAATGCGCGTTTTTTTAGTGCATTTTTTCGATTCGCATACAACAGGAAAAAATTCCGCAACGAATCAGAAAACCGAATCAATGTTCAACCGTTGGTTGTAATATTTCACCACTTTCATTTATTCGGTTATATATCAAATCACATGAACGCGCGTGCGTTCGGGGGAAAACAAAAAACAAAGGGAGAAAACAAATGACAGCACAACAACATACGCAATACGAATATGCACCTGAAAAATTTCACAGTGCAGAACAAATGTGGTTTTGGTTTTTGTATTCTAAATCCGTACAGAATGGGTTTATGCATGGCGCATCGCATGCAACGCGTCGTTGCGCTGAATTGCTGGACGTGGAAACATTGATAACAAAACTGTATTTGTCTGGGAAACTGAGTGCAGAACAACTGAACGTGATGAAAGAATTTGGCGATCGCCGTCGCGCGCCACATCAATATATCTGGGCGGAAAATCGCGCGGCCGACCTGTGGCGGCGTGCGATGGAAACACTGGACGCGGCGGCATTTGCACGCGGGTGGATTGTACATGAATAATCGTTCTTTATTCGGGGGGAAAACACAAATGATAATAGTTGCATTTTGTACCAGAACATCAAAATTATTGCCACGTATTGTTTGTCGCCATTTCAAACACTGTGCGCCGATTGTGCCATCGGGCGATGCAGGAAAAACAATGGTCATGTATCAATTTGTGCACCGAAATAAAATTGTTCCAATACCGATAACGGCACGCGGGCTGCGCACGCTGCGGGCGCATGGTTGGGCGGTGGTATGCGTGGCGGGCGCAACGCCCCCGCCCGATTTAGTGCGCGCCAATGCCCCCACATGTGTTGCATTTACCAAGCGCGCATGTGGCATGCGCCGTGCGCGGATTCAAACACCAGATGCATTGTATAAATATCTGAGGCGATTAAACGTTGTTTAATTTGTGCGCCATTCGGCGCGACTCTAATTCACTGGATTGCCACGCTACGCTCGCAATGAAACCGAGCAGTATGCGAAGGTTGCGGCAAGGACGTTAGTCCGCAGGCGACACACGTGCTAGAATTTTTGTCATTGCGAGGAATGAAATGACGAAGCAATCCAGTAAATAAAAAAGTGCGCCATTCGGCGCACTTCATTGCTCTCTACACTCTGCTCTTTGCTCTCTAAATAAAAATGCCCCGATGGGGCATTTTTATTTTGATGTACGTTTTATGATTTGCATCTGGGCAATACCAAACAGGTTTGACACCGTCCAATACAATACCAATCCCGCCGGCATCCATGCGAACAGAATCGTGAACATAACCGGCATCCATTTCATAACCCGCTGGGTTTGGGCAATGGCGTCATTTGTGGCGGACGTACGTTGCGCCGCAGTTTGCAATTTGGTCTGCCACCACATTGTTGCACCCATCAATACAGGCAGGATAAAATATGGGTCCATCACTGCTAAATCTGAAATCCACAAGAACCCTGCACTGCGCATTTGCACAGAAACCAACAACGCCTTGTACAATGCAAAGAATATTGGAATCTGAATCAACATAGGCAAACACCCAGACATTGGCGACGTCTTGTGCGTTTGATACAGGCGCATCATTTCCATTTGCAGGCGAACCTTGTCATTGGCATATAATTTTTGAATCCGCGCCAATTCTGGCTGCATTTTTTGCATTGCAATCATTGATGTATATGATTTGCGCGTCAATGGCCATATCGCAAAACGCAACAACAATGTAAATATAATAATCGCAATACCATAATTACCGACAATCGCGTACAGGCCATTTAACGCCCACAACATTGGACGCGCCAAGAACCCGAACCAGCCATAATCAACCGTGTGGTCAATGCCCGCAATCGCCGCAGCGGAGGCATTTAATACCGTCTGGTCGCGTGGGCCAGCAAATATTTTTGTTGTGATTGTTTGTGACTGGGCGGGCGCAATACTGATTGCGGCGGCGGCAATATCAGATTGGTATTTATCTGTGCCTATCTTTTTAGTACGAATGGTTTGGTCGGGCGCATCAATCTGCGCGACTGTTTCAGAATACTGGTCTGCAAATCCCGCGAAACCATTCGTTGTGGAATATGCGTATGATTTTCTGTCCAGTTTATACCAATCGGTATGTTCTGTGTCTGAATTTACATGTACAATCGCACCGGTATAAACACCCGCAGATTTTTTTGCCCCCGCGCCGCGCGTGATGCGTGCATATGGCGCGATTGCGATATCGCGATTGGTGTTGTTTTTAATTTCGTCACTGATTGTTATCACATAATCATCAACTGTAATGCGACGACGGAAATTAACCCCATCTGAATTACGCCAAGAGTATGCGTCCCCAGACGATTTCCATACCGTTGTTGGTGTTGGCGCAGATGTACCGGTGGCCAGAACGCCAACCTCTGCAAAATCGCCATCGCCAGACAGCAATGCGGTGTCATCTGCGAAATCATTTAATTTGATATTTGATATACGCAAGCCCTGAACCGTTGCATTTAATTTTTCAGATGCAACATCGTGCGTTGGCACGGCGGACAGGTCAACCACCACGGCAGATTCTGTTGTTGTTGGGGTTTCTGTTTTTGGTGCTTTGAATGCGCCAAATGCCCACATCGCCGCAAAGAACAGAATAAACCACCACAAGAAACCACCAAACATCGACTTCTTGGCTGTGGCATTTTTGTTTGCATTCCACTGGGCAAAGCCCGAATTATTATCCAGATATTTTACCATTGTTATTTTACCTTTTTCGTTCTGACCGACGCCAAGCAACGACGACGCGCCATGTACCAGTTCAATATATATAGTGCAACACCAACGCAAATACAAATGTCTGCCACGTTAAATGCCGGCCAATGCAACCCACCAATATGAAAATCCAAGAAATCAACCACCGCACCAAAGCGCACGCGGTCAATTATATTACCAATCGCACCACCCATAATCAATGCTAATGGTAACCGCTCATATTTTTCTGCACGCACAAACAAATAGTACCCGATGAACCCGATAATAAATCCTGTTGCAATAACAATCAGGATTGGTGCAAATTCGCCCACACTGCGCAGCATTGAAAACGACGCCCCTGGATTCCACGTAAATACGATATTAAACCAATCAAACACGTGCCACATCAAATACGGCACAGGAACAATTTCCCACGCCGCACCGTGCAACGGCACAGTCCCCGTTATTGCGTACAGCAATACCCCCTTGGTCAACATATCAGCCAAGATAATTGCCAGAATGATTGGAACATAGGTCAATAGTTTCTTTTTCATCTGCTTTCCCCGTATATTCAGGTGAAATATACCAAGCGGGGCGCATAATTGCAAATATAAATGTCCCCGCGCGGGGGACATTTCATTCAATACTATTTATCTGATACAGGTTCGGCAACACCACTGTAATTGTCCGCCCGCATTCGCGCCAACAGGCCCGCCACACTGCGTTCAGACACGCCCAAATGTTCCAGCACGCCATAACCCAAGAACAATGAACTTTCAATCGTTTCAGGCAATGCGACGTTTGCCCCGTCCGCCATCAACAATTTGGATTCCGTCAAATTACGTGCGCGGGCAAAGATTTTCACACGTGGCGCAATTTCACGCACCGTGATGGCCGTATCATGCGCCGTAGCCGCGTTATCCAGTGCAATTACCACCGCACGGGTTTTACGTGGCTGTAACCCCATATCGCGCAAAACGTCCGCATTGGTCGAATTGCCATACACAACGTTAAACCCGTGTTCACGCCCCAACAGTACCGTATCAACGTCCATATCAATCGCGACGTATGGAATATTCTGGGCGTCCAACATTTGTGCAACGATTTGCCCAACGCGACCGAAACCACAAATGATGACCGATGGGACTTGCGCGGGGCGACCCGTCAACCCTTGGGCAATGGACTGCGAGAACAGACGTCCCGAACGCTTTAACCAATCGTATACCATCATCAGCAAAGGTGTCATCATGATGGACAGTATGATAATTGCGGTCAAGATTTCCTGATGTACCGCTGGCAATGCATCAATGCCAGACGTGCGCATGGTCTGTAACATCAACAAACCAAATTCGCCCGCCTGTGATAAAATCAATGCAATCATTGCTGCGTCTGGGACATTCACGTGACGAACGCGCGCGACCATAAATATCGCAACAAATTTTGCCGCAATCAAACCGATTACACCAAACAGTACAACATACCAATATTGCCCCAACACCGGCAGGTTTAATCCCATACCCAACGAAATGAAAAAGAATGCCAAGAACAACATTGCGTATGGACTGATTTCTGCACTGACCTGATGACTGTAAATCGTTTCAGACAGCAACATACCCGCCAAGAACGCGCCCAATCCCGCCGGCACGCCCGCGGCATTTGCGACCGCCGCCCACGCGACAATGTTCAGCATGATGGCCAGCAAGAATGCCTCTTTGGATTTCAGGCGCGAAACCAATCGCATCAATGGATTCAGTACAAATCGGCCAACAATTACAACGCCCAGCACCAGCGCAACCGACCACACAAATACGTCAATCGCCGCCGCGCCAAAGTTAAATGTGCGCCCCGCCAGCACCGGCATCATTGCCAGCAATGGAATTGCCAATAAATCTTGGAACAATAAAATCGAAAATGTCTGGCGGCCCATATCGGTGTTTATCTGGTTGCGATCCGCCAGCATTTGCATATCTTCGGACGTGCTGGACATAGACAGCATCAACGCCACCATTACGCAGCCAATTATTGACCAACCGGTCAGTCCAAACAGTAACGGGAACAGCATTGTTGCCACCATCAAAACCTGGGCCGCACCAAAACCAAAAATCGAATGACGCAATGTCCACAGGCGTTTCATATTGATGTTCAGCCCCATTGTGAACCACAAAAACATAATGCCCAGATCACCCAACAGCGTCCATGTTTCTGTTAAATGAAACATGTTAAAAACATATGGGCCGGACAGCACGCCCGCAAATAAAAATGCAACCAATGCGCCGATACGCGCCACGCGCAGAAATGATACCAGCGCAAAAACAACCGTAACAAACGCCAATAATGTCAGGGACATTGTCATGATATTCTCTCTCCTCTATCCTCACACAAATTATATCAAATCGTGGGCCAGTTGTAAAAATTTTTCGGGCGATAATTCTTCGGCGCGTTCTGTGCCGGTTAAATTATATTTTGCCCAATCAACATTCGGTATGATACCGCGTATCATCTTGCGACGCTGGCCGAATAATTTCGCTGTGATTTGTTCCAGTTTTTTAACATCACCCACCGCACGAATTTTGTCTGCATTTGGAATAACCGACACAACCGCCGACTGGACACGTGGACGCGGAACAAACGCCGTATTCGGTACGACAAACAAAATTTTTGCGTCGGCAACCAATGATGTCAATACAGCCAATCTGCCATATTGTGCATCGCCAACATGCGCCGTGATACGCTGGGCCACCTCGCGCTGGAACATCAGTGTCATGGACTTTATCGGTGCGCCAGATGCCGCCGCAATCAGCCAACGCGTAAACAATTCTGTTCCCACATTATACGGCAGGTTTGCGCATATCGCATATTCGCCCAACCCCAGATGCGCCGTGTCAACGCGCAATGCGTCGCCATACACGACCGTCAAGCGACCACTGGAGGCCGCAACAATTTCATCAAGGATTGGTTTGGTTGCGGTATCTTTTTCAATCGCGACAACGCGGCGTGCCCCCGCCATCAGCAATGCGCGCGTCAAACCCGCGGGCCCAGGGCCAATTTCCATAACATCGGTATTTTTGATATCGGGCACACTGCGTGCGATACGCCCCGTCAGATTCAAATCAAACAAGAAATTCTGGCCAAATTGCTTTTTGGGTTCAAGGCCCGCCGCACGCATCATTTCGGCCACAGGTGGCAAATTTTCAACAGTCATCATATCGCCTTGCGCCCCCCAAACGCCAACGACAATGTGCCGTCGTCCAAGTAATCCAAATCGCCGCCCAATGGCACGCCAGATGCTAATTCTGTGAAACGTACGTTTGGCACGTCCGTCAAAACAGACATGACATAGTGCTGGGTTGTTTTCCCCTCGACCGTATTGGGCAATGCGAAAATAATTTCAGTTATATTTTCATCATGAATGCGCGCGGCCAGATTTGCAATATTCAAATCGTCCGGCGTTGTTCCGTTTGCCCCCGACAGCAATCCGCCAATTATATGATAGCGGCCATGGAACACCGCGGATTTTTCAAGTGTCCAAACGTCTGACAAATCACGCACCAAACACAGTGCGCCGTTTGCACGCGACGCGTCGCGGCAATATTCGCATTTGCCCGCGCCCCGATCGGTCAAGATGCCGCAATTTGGGCACGGCGCGACATTTTCCACCGCATCGGTAATCGCCGCCGCCAACATTTCTGCGCGCCCTGTTTTGTCCTGTAACAGTGCCAACGCAATACGCTGGCCACCGCGCGCGCCAACACGTGGCAGACGCGCGAACTGTTTAATCAACTTTTCAATTTTCTGATTCATGATACCCGACCAATTTAATCAATGAAATATGTAACTGTCAATGCCCGCGTTTGTTGCGCGATTACGCAATTCGGTTGCGGCGGCGTCCGTAATGCCATTTGCGCGCACACGGAACATACCGTTTGATGCCTGTTCAATCGTGGCAACAACGCCCAGTTTATTTTTAACATTTGCAACCTGTTGCGCGGCGGCATCGCGCGATGAAAACGCGCCAAATTGAACACCCGCCCCGCCCCGCGCGACCGATGGCGCACTGTATGCAGGTGCGGCATTCGCCGTTGCCGCGTTATATGCCGCCGTAAATGTTGGCGCGGACGCAGGTGCGGCATGCGTCGGTTGCGCCGCGGCGATTGGCTGGACAGGCGTTGTGCGTTCAATCGGCGCGGAATTATTTTTGGTCATTTCAAAACCGCGATTTAACAGTTGTGTTGCGACCGCGGCACGGACGTCCTTGTTTTCTGCACCCAAGACAACCGCCATCAAATGCGTACCGCCACGATTTGCCGTCGCCACCAATGAATAACGTGACTTGTTCGTAAATCCGGTCTTCATACCGTCACAGCCCGCATACGCCCCCAGCAAACGATTACCATTTGTGTATGTTTTGCCGTTATACGTCCATGTCTTGATTCCGAAATATTTCCAGTATTGCGGAAAATGTTTATACACCGCCATAGATAACAGCGCAATATCGCGCGCGGTCGACATATGGTCATCGTTCGGCAGACCGGACGAATTTTCAAAATTTGTATTTTTCAGACCGATTTCATTTGCGACACGTGTCATCATATCGGCAAAGTTACCCTCTTTGCCACCCTTCAAATTTTCGGCCAATACGCGGGCGACGTCATTCGCACTCATTACCGTTACGGCCTTTATCGCATCTTCGACGGTAATCTTGCTGCCCGCGGTCAGGCCCAGTTTCACAGGGGACGCCGCCGCCGCATAATTCGACACAATCAGGTAATCGTCCAAATGCAGGCGACCGTGTTCCAGCGCATCAAACGTTAAATAGACCGTCATAATCTTGGTCAACGATGCAGGGTAATTCGGTTGGTTGGCATTTTCACGGATTAAAACCTGACCCGTGTCCATATTCGCAACCAGTGCCGCACGATACTGTGCCGCATGCGCCGCGTCACACATCATTGTGCACAGGAAAAATATGGATAGTGCCATTCTTCTCATAACATGAATGTTAGTAAAAATCGCAGGCACAGGTCAACAATAATAAGCATAAAAAACGCCCAAACGGGCGTTCTTTTAATCCAATGTGCGTAAACTGATTTTATCGCTATCAACGATAACCAGATGCCCCGATGTTATACCAAATCCGCGTGCGGCGTTAAACGCGTCACGCTGGCCAAACAACGTTTCATCACAGATTGGGCATACACCACGCGACAGGCATAATTGATTTGCAATTACATCTTCGCGACATACAGCAATAATCGGCATATCTGGTTTACGACAAGAAATTTGGGTTGCGGCAACGGTGTCGCGTGCAAACACCACAATCGCCGACGCCCTATTCAAATACGCCATGGACGCCACAGAACGCGACCAATCGTTTTCAGGAACATTTTCAATACGTGACCAGTCATACGAATTTGCAATCGCGTCATAGTCCGCGTATGTCACAATTTTCGCCATTGTTTCAATCACACCAACCGGATTGATACCGATTGTTGTTTCTTCGGACGTCATGGTTGAATCCGCACGCAGGTACGCCGCATTGGCAACGTCGCTGATTTCGGCACGGGTTGGAAATTCGCTGTTTACCATTGTGCCCAACATTTGTGTTGCCATGATAACCGGACGGTTCAACGTACGGCATGTACGAATGATATGGCGCGAAATCGCAGGCACGGTTTCAAATGGTACTTCGACCGCCAAATCGCCACGCGCAATCATAATGCCATCGGCCGCAGATGCGATTTCCGCAATGCGTTCAACCGCATTTGGACGTTCGATTTTTGCGATAATCTTTATCGGGTGCGATGTGCGCGCGGTGATGAAATCGCGAACCTCTGCCACATCTTCGGGACGCTGGACGAATGAAATTGCAACCCAATCAGGATTCTTGGTTATTGCGTATTCCAAATCATTCTTGTCCTTGGGCGTCAGGACGGATGTTGCAACATCAGTATCCGGCAAATTAAATCCGCGACGCGACCAGATTTCATCACCACGCACAACCGTCGCGATGATTTTACCGGTTTCAACGCCCGTTACACGCATTTCAATTTTACCGTCATTTAACAAAATTCTGTCGCCGACATTCAGTGATTTCATCACGTCATCGTGTGGTAATTGGACACGTGTACTGTCCCCAGGGGTTGGGTCATTATCAAATGTAAATGTTTGACCGATTTTCAATGGATATTTATCTTCGGTGGCAAAGTTGCCGATACGGTGTTTTGGCCCCTGCAAATCAACCAAGACCGCAACCTGAACACCGGCCGCACGTGCCGTGCGACGAATTAAATCGATTTTTTCACCCTGAACATCACCGGTATCATGACTGAAATTGATACGACAAACGTTCACACCCGCCAAGAACATACGGCGCAGTGTTTCAGCGTCTTCGCATTTTGGGCCGATTGATGCTGTAATTTTTGTAAATTTATTCATATTTTTCCGCTTTTTGTTTTCTTTCGTTTTTCTTGATTTTTACGAATTATGCTATATCATAAAAACCATAAAGAGACAAGGGGAAAACAAGCATGAAAAACGCAAATCACGGGGCGATTGATAACCAGCAGTTGCTGAGCATTATTCAACGTATCGAAAAATTAAACGAAGATTCCGCAGCAATCGCGGCTGATATCAAAGAGATTTTCAGCGAGGCGAAATCCGCAGGATTCGATCCAAAATATATTCGCCAGATGATACGTCTGCGTAAACTGGACCCAGATGAATTGGACGAAGCGGACGAACTGACCCAAATGTACCGCAGCGCGTTGGGACTGTAATGAAACGCTTTACCAAAACGGTTGAAGATTTTGTATGCGCCCACTGTGGCGCACATGTTCGGGGCAATGGTTATACAAATCATTGCCCCGCGTGTTTGTGGTCACGCCATGTGGACAACACGCCAGGGGATCGCGCGGCAACCTGTGGCGGTATGATGCGTCCGATATCTGTGACCCCCGATGGCACGCGATTTATAATTACGCACCGTTGCGAAAAATGCGGCAAGACAATACGCCAGCATACGACCGATGATGACAATATGGACGAAATAATACGATTGAGTGCAGATAACAGTTTTATTTTCGGCAAATAAAAAATCCCCCGAATGGGGGATTTTTTGTTTTTATTTTTTATGTTTTATTGCCGCCGCGATAAATGCGTTAAACATTGGGTGGCCGGTAAATGGACTGGACTGAAATTCTGGGTGGAATTGCCCCGCAACAAAGAACGGGTGATTTGGCAATTCCACAATTTCAGGCAGGCGACCGTCCGGACTGCGCCCAGATATAATCATACCCGCATCGGCAAACTGTTTTTCAAATGATATGTCCATTTCATAGCGGTGACGATGGCGTTCTGATATTTTATTCGTGCCATAGATTTCGGCGGCGCGGGTATTTGGGGTAATCACGCACGGGTATGCGCCCAGACGCAATGTTCCACCCATATCGCCCGTGTGATCTGGCATAATATTTATAACGGGGGTGCAATTCGCATCAAATTCTGTGGAATTTGCATTTTTAATCCCCAGCACATTGCGCGCAAATTCAATTACAGCGACCTGCATTCCCAGACAGATTCCCATGTATGGCGTGCCCGTTGTTCTGGCATAATGTGCGGCGGCAATCTTACCGTCGACCCCACGCGCGCCAAATCCCCCAGGGACAAGTATGCCGTCCACGTCCGCACAATCCGACGGCGAAAATGTTTCGGCATTTATTTTCTGTAACGCGACGTGTACATTATTCTGAATCCCCGCGTGGAACAATGCCGCATTCAGTGACTTGTACGCATCGGGCACGTCAAAATATTTTCCGACGATACCAATACGCACGGTTGGCAAATCCGCCGCCAGATAATTTGATATACGTTCAAATTTTGTCATATCGCCCGCATGATTTTCCAAACCGAAATGTTCGGCGATTATGTCAAAGACATTCTGGGCATCGTATGCCAATGGAATCTTGTAAATATTATCAACATCAATCCCGCTGATTACATTTTTGGCCGGCATATTACAGAACATACCGATTTTGGCACGTTCGTCCGCAGTCAACATGCGTGGCGTACGCACAATCAGCATGTCTGCCTGAATCCCGTTTTCCAACAGACGACGCACAGACATCTGGGTTGGTTTGGTTTTCAGTTCGCCACTCTGTTCCAAATATGGGGCCAGCGTTAAATGCACAAACATAACATTGCGGCGGCCGACATCGTTTGCAAACTGGCGAATGGATTCCAAGAATATTTTCCCCTCGATATCGCCGACCGTGCCACCAATTTCACACACGACAAAATCAGTATCAGTTGGCGCGGCAATGTACTCTTTTATTCGATTGCTGACGTGCGGAATCATTTGCACCGTCGCCCCCAGATAATCGCCACGGCGTTCGGCATTCAGCACGTCCCAATAAATACGGCCGCCCGACACAGAATCATTGCGCGACAGTTGTACGCCCAAAAATCGTTCGTAATAACCCAAGTCCAAATCTGTTTCGAACCCGTCGTGGGTGACATACACTTCGCCATGCTGGAACGGCGACATAGTCCCTGGGTCAACATTCAAATACGGATCAAATTTTCGCGCGTGCACGGAATATCCGCGCGATTGAAGAAGAGCGCCGCAACCTGCCGCTGCGACGCCCTTGCCTAAACTGGATACAACACCACCGGTGATGAATATATATTTCGCCATAAGATTTGCCCCCTTATGGGCTTTTATCATACGAAATTTATCATTGCGACGCAACGAAATAAATTCCTATAATTTGGTTATGCAACGATTTATTGAAAATCAATCCCAGAACATGTTCTTGTGGACGCCGTTTTTGGTGGCGATGGGTTGTGCATTGTATTTTTCGCTGAACACAGAACCCAGCACTTTTGGAATCGGGGTACTGTGCATAATATTTATTGCGGGATTATTCTTGCGTAAATCCATTATTGCGCGGGCGGGTGCGTTGTTTATCTTTGGCGTACTGTATGCGGCGGCATATACGCATATTTTGGCAACACCACAAATCACGCGCGACATTCGCGACCGAACAATTGTTGGTGTGGTTAAAAACATAGATTATACCGATACCAAAACCCGCCTGAGTATTCAGACCGACGGCAAGTATATTGATACCACCGGCGTGCCAATCGTGCGCGTATCAATATCAGACGTGGGTGCGATACGCATTGGCGACACGGTTCGCGCGGTGGTAAATTTATATCGTCCAAACGCGCCGTATGCCGATGGCGCGTTTAACTATGCCCGATGGGCGTACTTTAATCATTTGACGGCGACAGGTTATATCAAGGATTATGAAATTACATCGCATGCCACGCCGCGCAATATGAACACCGTGCGTGATGCAATTCATAATAAATCAAATTCATTCTTGGTCGACAGTTTGGTATTGGGTTACAAGAATGCCGTCCCGCGCAGCGACAATCCGACATGGACATCAACCGGCGTCGGTCACGTATGGTCAATCAGTGGATTTCATATGACACTGGTTGGCGGGTGGCTGTTTGCATTGTTCTATTCCATATTTCGATTGATTGCGCCAATTACGCGACGTATGCCTGCGCGCGTGCCAGCAACAATTTGCGCGTGGCTGGGATTGATATTATATCTGTTCTTGTCGGGGTGCGATGTGGCAACAATGCGCGCTTTTCTGATGACGACGCTGATATTTGCCGCCGTGGTATTTGGACGCAGCGCAATATCACTGCGTAATGTTTGCGTTGCAATGTGGGCTATCATTTTGATAAATCCACACTATGTTATGCAGGCCGGTTTTCAATTATCATTTGCGGCAATATTTGGACTGATTTGGTTCTGGGGCGTGATAAAACCCAAAATGCCAGAAAATAAAATTTTGAAAGTTTTATGCACAGCTGCGCTGACGTCCATAGTTGCGACCGTATTTACCGCGCCGTTTGTAATTGCACACTTTGGTACATTTCCGCTGTACAGTTTGATTGGCAATCTGGTGCTGTTGCCGATATTTTCGATTGCGATTATGCCACTGGTTATTGTGGGGACATTTACCGCAATGCTGGGGTGGCATGCGCCACTGACATTGGCAACGATGATTTATAACACAGCACTGCGTATTGCGCACATAATTACAGATTTTCCGTATGCCAGTTTGCCAATGCCGAATATGCCAAACGCAGCACTGATTATATTTATTGTTGCGGGGTGCGCGCTGATGTTTATTCGCGGCACGCGTCGACGCGTGAATTATATATCAGCGGGTATAATTGCAATTATTGGTGTGATGGTTGTTTACGCAACACCACGACCTGTATTCTATACAACCCATGACCACGAATTGGTTGGCTTTGTTGAAAATGGGAAACTGAAATTCAATAAATCACGCGCATCAAATCATTACTTTGCATTTGATACGTGGAAACAAATAAATGGCGAGAACGCAGACACACCAAATCCGCGCTATGTGCACGCAGGCGGCGTCTACACGTATCGCGCACAAAAATTTACACTGGTATATATTCAGAAATTTGTGCCACTGATGAACAATATTGTTTCGCTGTGTAATGATAACAAAATTGATTATATCGTGTCATATTTCCATATTGATGCACCAAAATGCACACACAAAATTTTGCACGATGGCGGTATTATGATTTACCCATCGGGACGGGTTAAATATCTGAATGCGATGCGTCCGTGGAATAATCCGCAGAAATAAAATACAGCCCCGATGCCGGTGCGGTTGGGCCCGCCGCACTGCGATTACGCGCGGCAAAGATTTCATCAATATCGTACGGTTTACCCAGACCGATTTCCACCAATGTACCAACCATATTTCGCACCTGATGATGCAAAAACGAACGCGCAGAAAATTCAAAAATCACATTGTCGCCGTCGGTAATAATATTGCATGCGTCCAATGTTTTTATCGGGCTTTTTGCCTGACACTGGGTGGCGCGAAAACTGGTAAAATCGTGATGACCAATCAGGTGCGTCGCCGCATCGCGCATTGCATCAATATTTAATTTACGCGGAACCCACCATACGCGATTTTTGTTCAGTACCGGCGCGGCGCGACGATTTAATACCACATAGCGATAATGGCGCGCCGTGCAATCAAAGCGCGCGTTAAAATCGTCCGCCACCACGTCACACGACAATATCACAACAGGTTTTTCCGCCAGATAGAAATTCACCGCACGCATAACAGTATTGGCATCAAATGCGCCGTCTAAATCAAAATGCGCAACCATACCAAAGGCATGCACACCCGCATCGGTACGTCCCGCCGCAACAATATCAGGCCGCACACCACAAAAAGCGTAAATCGCATCACGCAAGATAGATTGCACAGATGGACCTTGGCGGTTTTCTTGCCAGCCAATTAAATCTGTACCATCGTATTCAAGTGTTATGCGAAATCGTGTCATTTTGTGTTATTTTGTTTTTTGTTTATCTGCATATATTTTTGCGTATTTGAAATGATGACAACTGTCGTAAAAGTTCACCATTTTTGGACTCTTCCATCCCATACGCACCATCAACGGACGATAGCACGCATGCCATACATACGTTGTTGCAAAATGTTTGCAAAATTGACATATACGCGGGAAATCGGTGTTATGTCTGATGTTGTATGAACATGGTTTATTATCTTCGCCCAATTCCATATTATTCCCCTATTTTTATTTCTGCACCACGCAGACCGTTTGTAAAACTTTTCCAGTCCATCGGTTTTTTGCCGGCCGGTTGAATTTGTAAAATTTCCAGTTCGCCATTTGACGCAACGCGTGTACGCAGAATCTTGACATCTGTGCCATTGATTTTTGTGCGCCCCGCCCCCAATGCGCGAATCTGGTTATGCACGGCGCGCGCGCCACGTGACCAATCGATAATTTCGTCCGCACCCGTCCATTTACGTGTGAACGTTGGCGTGCCTGTTTGCGCCACCGGCGCATATGCCGCAGGGTTCGCCAAATATTCGGTCAACATTTCAGTGCCGATTTTTGATACGCGATTTTCAATATCATCATTGGTATCATTGTCGCCAATATCAAACGCACGTCGCATATATACATCGCCTGCATCCATTTCAGCGGTTATTTGCATTAAACACACCGCACTGTGCGCATCGCCATTATAAATTGCTGTCTTTATCGGTGATGCGCCACGATACTTGGGCAGGTCACTGGGGTGAATATTGATGCATGGTGCGGACGACAAAACGTTATCGCGCAATATCACACCATACGACACCACCACAACCATATCAGGCGAAAAATTATATTCAGACGCGCGGTTAAACACGGGAATATTTTTTGATTCCGCCCACACGTGCACCGGTGATTTGGTCAACACCTGTTTGCGACCAACGGGCTTTGGCCCACGGGTAAATACCGCCAATATTTCATGGCCCGCGTTATAAATTGCGTCAAACATCGGAACAACGAACGTGGGTGTTCCCATCAGTACCAGTTTCATGCTTTGTGCTTCCTTACCTTGCGCATAACCATTTCGCGACGCACCGGCGTCAGATAATCGATAAACAATATACCGTCCAAATGATCTGTTTCGTGCTGAACAATTCGCGCCGGCAGGCCGGACATTTCCGCCCCCTGGGGCGCGCCATTTTCGTCCGTCCATTCAACAACAACCGATGCAGGACGCGTAACATTTGCATACACCGGCAGATTATCAGGGCCCAGCACGGACAAACACCCCTCTTCCATTGTGCAGGTATCTGCACTGCGCGAAACGATTTTTGGATTTATCATTTTGAATACCTGTTCGGTATCAGGATTCATCATAACCAAGAAACGCTGTAACATACCAACCTGTGGCGCGGCCAAACCAACACCCGATTGGTCACGCATCATGCCAATCATTTCGTCCATAGCATTAAGTATTTCCGGTGTGATTTTGGTAATTGGTGCGCATTTTTCACGCAAAACCAAATCCCCGCAAAGTTTCATTTGCAATTTATTCATCTTTATATTCCAATGCGATTTTTTTATTAGTTGTTATACCACTTTTTTCTTTGATTCTGTCGAACAATCTGGACATATTTCCGCGTCCATCGGTCAGTTGCCCGCGCGCATTGTTATACGTCTTCATTGCGGATTCTATACTTTTGCCGACCGCGTTAAAGTTATCAATAAACCCAGAATATTTTTCATACAAATCATTGACCAGCGCAATAACCTCGGTCACATTCTTGTTCTGTTTGTCCATCTTTAACAACAGTTCCACGGTTTTCAGCATCGGGAACAACAGCGACGATGTGATAATCGCGACGTTTTTATTTTGCGCACTGGAATACAGTTCTGGCTTTCTGCGCATTGCCAAAACATACGCGGATTCCAATGGCATAAACATAAACACATAATCCAGACCAGAATCTTTGACCTTTTTCTGGTAATCTTTGTCGGACAGTTCGTTTATGTGTGCCTCGGTCGCGGCGACAAAATCCTTGGCATACTTTTCACGTTCTTCGTCGGTTTCGGCATTTTCGTATTGCAGATAACTTTCCATAGAAACCTTGGAATCAATGATAATACGGCGATTCCCCGGCAGATTCACAATAAAATCAGGTCGAATATTTTTTCCATCGTCGACACGGGT
Organism: uncultured Rickettsiales bacterium; assembly: GCA_900546225.1. Taxonomy (GTDB): domain Bacteria; phylum Pseudomonadota; class Alphaproteobacteria; order Rs-D84; family Rs-D84; genus Enterousia. The sequence continues at coordinate 50,630 of URBZ01000006.1, forward strand.
AAATTCTTCCTTGGTGTAATCAACACCTTCGACAAAGCCCAGCATTTCCAGAATATTTTCCAGATACATTTCGCCCCAGCAACCCTGACTCTTTTTATTTTTCAAAGCATTGGCCAGATTGGTTGCCTCTTGCTGTAATGACTCGCTTTTATTCAGCATATTCTTGATTTGTTCATCTATGCTGGTTTTGTTTTCCGTCGTGGTCTTTAACATTTCCGTGACTTTCTGTTCAAAGCCCTCTTTCAATGCCTTCATTTCATTCTGGACAGGGGTCAGCACGATTTTCTGGGTTTCTGTGACAGATTCTTTTTGTTTTTCAATCAGTTCACTGGAAATCGCCTTGAAATCATTCAACATTTTTTCGCGAATATGCGTCAGGGTTTCAACCTCTTGCTTTTTTTCGGCGGCACTCTGTTGTAATGCACTGTTTTCAGCGCGCATGCGTTCAATTTCGCCGCGCTGTTGCTGTAACAGGGCCTTTAATTGTGCAACCTCTATACGGCTATCATCGGGGTGTTTGGCAAACAATGCCGTGACCAATGCACCCAGTATGCACCCAACCGTAACCCCAACGAAAAAAGCAATAAAGTCCATACGGAAACCTCTTTTCGGGGATTATACAATAAAAAAACTAAATAGCAAGCCAGCCGCACTATTTACCGTGGCGTTTGGCTTTTTGGGGGGAATGCGCGTCCAAGATTTTCTGTTGCAATTCCAAGATTTGGGTTTCGCGGTTCTTGATTGTTTCCAGTAATCGATTATTTTCCAATCGCAATGCGTCTAAATCATGACGACGCAGAACAATTTCACTGGTCAGGCGGCGCGTTTTACGGCGCGACAGCAATATACTTATCAACGCACCAATCAATGCGCATGCGATACCCACCGAAAAATCATATAAAAAATCCGTTATAACCATGTGCGGATTATAACGGTTTTATTTGCATTGCGCCCTAGGCATGTTTTCGCAGGCCTGTTTTGGCATCAACCCATACCTGTTCGGCGGCGATTTCCATCAGTGGCATATCAGATGGGCTGTCCGAATAACTGCGCACGACGCGCGGTATGATTTTATTTTTTGATGCCCATGTGTCCAGTGCAACAACCTTGTTCGCGCCCCAGCACAGGAATTTATATTTCCACGGGGATGCCACATCCATTTGCGATGTCAGCACCGCATCAAATTTGATATCACGCACCAGTTGTGGCACCAGATAATCCGCACTGGCCGAAATCAGAACCACCCTGCGCCCCGCCGCGCGTTCGGCGGCAACCTGTTCGCGGGCCCAGCCAAAACGTTCCATTTTATGCTGTTTAATAAAATCAGGGGCAAATTTTTTAACCATATCCGCCGTTAAAAACCGACGCATTTTTTCGCGCCACCAGACGCCCGCAGGGTTAAACATACGCACAATCGCCGCAACACCCATCAATGGCAAAAACAACCATGGACGCACAGAATGGCGAAAGCAATAGCGACCAAATTCCACATTTGAATCACGCGCCGACAACGTGCCATCAAAATCAAAAACAACAACATCTTGTTTCATCAACATATACAAATCCTTTTGATATTTCGCGCGTCATTATAACAATCTTTTGCTTGCACCGCAAATTTTATATTGCTATCATGGGATTGTTGTCACGGACAGATGACAACGGGGTTTAGCGACCCTTTCTTGTACGCAGGCATACATGCGTGATGGTATGCGTTTCTATCTCCAGCCACTGGGTTGGAGGGCGTGGAAATATTTTGAATACCACCACTATTTACAAGATAGTCGCTAACCTCCAACCGCCTTTGCTTTGTCGGCGGTTTTTCAGTCGTGAAAAACAAGGAGGTTAGAATGAAAAAACTAATATTAGTCAGTACAGCCGTATTACTAGGCACTGCCCCATCATATGGGGCCCAGAACTGTTGCGCGGGGTGTTCGCATAACATTAGTCAAACAGAATGTACAAAAAACTGTTGCAACCCATTGAATGGGACACGTGAAACTGATTTGGGCAATGGGGTGATACTTGTAGAAACTTTCAGGACAGATGTGGAATGTGCTATCACCCCAGATGAACAAAACATAGTCGAATGCCACGTGTCCGAAGATTACATATGTGATGTCAATTATTATGGAAATCCAAATTTATCAGACCCAACTTGCACCCGATGCCCATCGGGAGGACAAACCACCGGCACAGGTGCAACAACCGTCACCCAATGTTATGTAAATGGTGGTTCTGACCACACGGGGACATTTAGTTATACACAAGCATGCTATTACAGCAACTAAAAAACGGGGCGATGCCCCGTCTTTTATTTGTTGCGGCTCAGACGACGACGCGCACGTTCTATCAAGAAGAACAATGCTGGTGTCAGTGTAAATGTGAATATCAAACTGGCCAACATACCACCAATCATAACCGCAGCCATTGCGACCTTCATACCGTCGGCCGACCACAACTGGGGCACCATACCGGTGATAACCGCGATTGATGTCATCAACACCATGTAACGTTTGTCGTTCAATTCTGTCCACAGGGCGGATTTGGCATCTTCGCCGTTTTTAACACGTGCGATTGTTGGTTCCAGTACCAGAATGTTGTTATTCACCACCAGACCGACCAACATAACGAATGCCAACATAGCACCAACGTTCATTGACGCCCCCGACAGGAACAGCATCACAAACACGCCCGCGAACGATGTCAAAATTGACGTCGCGATGGTGAATGGGTGCGCCAGCGAGTTCATAATGGCCGCCAGCAACATAAATGTCAGCACAGTTGCCAAGAAAAACGCCTGACCGATTTCACCGGTTGTTTCGTCCTGAATTTCGGACATACCACCAAATTCAGCACCGTAACCTGCGTCCCAATCAATGGTATTCAGTGCGGACTGAATCTTGGCCTGAACAGGGCCCATTGTGGATTTACCGATATTGATATCGATTTCGGTAATTCTGTTCTTGTCCAGACGACTGATGTTTGGCGTCGCAGTGGTGTTTTCAATTTTACCCAGCGATGACAACGCAACCATACCCTTTTGAGAGTTCACGTACACATTGTCAAACATTTCAGCGGTCTTGAACGGTTTTGCAAATTCCAAAACGATTGGATATTCTTCGCCCGCTTCCTTGTACTTGTAATCATCGTTACCGAACAATGCCGTACGCAATGTCGAACCAGCATACGAATTTTTCACACCCCAGAAATTCATCTTGTTTTCATCAGGTATGAATTTGATTTCGTTACCTGGGGTTTGCTGGGCACAAACGGCACTCTGAACCTCTGGTATCTGGTTTATCAATTCGATTGCGCGCGTGGCGTACGCTTCGCGTTTTGCATCATCTTCGCCGGTGATATTCAAAACCATATCAGACGATATAGACGATGACATAGACGCGCCCGCACGAATCTGGATTTCAACGTCTGGGATTGTCGCCAAGCGTGGCAACATACGACGTGACAGTTCCTTGTCAGACAATCTGCGATCGTCACGATCAACCAATTCAACCTTGACCTTGATATTTTGCAGACCGCGTTCGCCGATTTTCACAGATGTTGATTTAACCTCTTTGAAATCGCGCAGTTGTTCTTCGATTTGCGATGCAATATCACGTGACTTTTCAAACGTTGCGCCCATTGGTGCACGCGCAGTGATATTGATTTCATTGTTATCGGTTGCTGGGGTAAATTCATTACCAACAAACCGAACCAATGACATTGATGCAATAAAGATTGCAACCGCCAAACCAACAACGCGCCATGGGTGACTGTATTGCGTATCAAACCATTTATGCAGACGCGCAACCGCCGGCGATTCCGCTGTACCGGACGCCTTTTTAACCTTTTTCGGTGCAGTGTCAGATGACGTCAGGCGCAAAATTTTTGCAATCATCATTGGGGTCAGTGTGAAACTGAACAGCAATGACAACAGTGTCAGGTACACAACGGTCAAACCGAACTGAACCATGAACTGGCCAACGATACCGCCCATAAATGCCAATGGCAAGAACACCACGACGTTTGTTCCAACACCCGCCAGAACAGATACCGCGACCTTTTTCGTACCATCGATTGCGGCGTTTTCTGGGTCTTTGCCGGCACGCATTTCTTGCAATGCAGATTCAATCATAATAATTGCGTTTGACACCAATGTACCCAATGCCGACGAATACGCCAACAATGTCATTGCATTGATTGTAAATCCACTGCCGTCCATAAAGAAGAAACCAGCAACCAATGACGCAGGAATCACAACACCCGCGATAATTGTTGAACGCCAATTACGTGTGAACGCCAACAAAACCAATACAGTAAATATGATACCCAAAATAATACCGTTGATAGTACTGTTTGTTTCGTCGGCAACCGCGGTTGACGAATCCGAAATAATTTCCATTGTGGCATTCGGGAAACGGGTCTGCATATCGGCCTGTAATTCAGGCATCTTTTTACGCAGGGCCTGTGAAATTTTAATTGCGTTACCATCAGACGCCTTGACCACTGATGCAATAACAACTGGTTCGCCATTATAACGCGCACCATTTTCAATATCGCGTGCGGCATCGGTAATTGTTGCAACATCAGACAGTTTGAAACGCGCGCCTTCGGCCGTGGTCAAATGCAGATTTGCAATTTCATCAACAGATGCAAATTCACCAATAAAACGAACGTTTGATGAATTTGCCGATGTTTCAATTTTACCCCCAGGTACGTTCAGGTTACGCGCCGCCAAAGCAGACACAACGTCCATAACCGTCGCACCACGTGCCGCCATCAGTTCTGGGTTCATTTCAACGCGGATTGCGCGATTTTCACCACCGAATACAGACACACTGGCAACGCCCTTGGTCGCGGTGATTTTGTTTGCCAAGATGTTATCAACATATTCTTGCAAATCACGCGCAGACGCCCCACGCAGAACGATATCAACAACCGATTCCTGCAATGGGTTCAATTTTTCAACAACGGGCTGTTTCAACGCATCTGGAAATTCAGATGACAATGCGTCGATTTTTGATTTTACCTCGCTGGATTTATCATTTACGTTTACGCCCAAGTTAAATTCGGCCATAACGTAACCACCATTTTCATACGCCTGTGATGTCAGTTTTTTCAGGCCTGCAACCTCTGACATGGCGTCTTCGGCCTTTTTAATAACCTGTGATTCAATTTCCGCGGGTGATGCCCCAGGGTACACGAACGATGCCGTCACCATTGGAAAGTCCAACGACGGTGTGCGTTCAATGTTCATCTTTGGAAACGAAACCAAACCCAATACGACCCACATCAAAACAAACATAACTGTTGTGACGGGTCTGCGAACGAAAAACTTTAACATTTCTTTCCCCTTATTCCTTTACTTGAATTTTTTCACCGTCTGATACGCGCGTCAGAATAACGACATCGCCATCATTCAGACCGGACGAAATCAGTGCATTGTCGGCATCTTGGCGCGCAACGACAACGTCGCGGGCACGCGCAATATTGCCATCGGCCACCATAACAACACCGTTGTTCACGGCATATACCGGCACGAAATGACCCGTTGCACGAAATTCCGCATATTGCAAACCGTCGGCAACACCACGTGTGCGCACAACGTGCATACCAGAATCCAAATCAATATCAGGCGACACAGATACAATCACGCCACCCGCAACATGCTGGCCCGCGCCGAATTTGTGTGCGCGACCCGACGCAACATATGCGCGATTGCTTTTGACCGCAATCGGTTCACGCAATACGCCAGATGTACGTTCAATTTGCTGAACAACAACCGGCACGCCATCTGTTTGCGCAACGCGCGCGGCATTATAGACCGAACGCGCATTTTCAATACCAATCATTGTAAAACGAAATACCACCCATAAAACCAACGCCACACCAAGACAAATTGACATAATCTTGCGCGCGCGGGGCTGCTTCATCTTGCCCATTAACTGTTGTAACTTTTCCATCTTTATTCACCTAACTTTTCAACTGATTCTGCTGACATCAGAATATTGTACTTTGCATTCAGCAGTGCCATATCCAACTGGTACAGACCCGCAGATACTTCGGCTAATTCAACCGCAGATGTTTGACCGGCCGCAAAACGGTCGCTGGAAATACCATATGCTTTTGCTGCCAAATTACGTGCATTTTCCAAGGTTTTCAAATTACCACGCAGATGATTATACTTGTCAATTGCACGGGTATATTCTTCGCTGGTCATTTTTTTTGCCTTGTCTAAATCTTGGTGTGCGGCCTCTGCATTCATGGCCTCGACCGTGGCATTGGCGCGATTAACACCGCCACTGAAAATAGGCACTTGCAAGGCCAAGCCCCAATATGCCGACTGGCTGTTATTACGATTGAACATATTATCAAAATCTTTGTCCATCGCTAAATAACTATAAGAACCAACCGCAGCCAATGTTGGGTATGCCCCTGCGCGTTTTGAACGCGCCTGTTTTTCATACATCGCGACCTGATCCGCCATTGCCTGCAATTTAGGCGTCGTCGTAAATTTGCCAGCGTTTATATCCGCAAATTCCACAGGAAATTCATCTGTCAAATTTATCTCTTCGTCCATATCAATACCCGCCAGAATTTTTAACATTCTGTATGCGGTATCACGATTAAATTCGGCATCAGACAAATTGATTTCTTTGGTTGCAATATCTGATTCTATTTTAACCAAATTACTGCGGTTTGCGCGGCCTGCGGACACCAAACTCTGTTTTGCGCGACGTGCCGAATCCAAATCTTGTTTTGAAATTTTGACGATTTCATCGGTCATTTTTGCAGTCCAGTAAATATCAACTGCGCTGTATTTTATTTCACGACGGGTTGTTTCACGTCCTGATTCAGCCATTTTTATTGCACTGCGCACACTGTCAACAGCGTTACCTATTTTTCCAAATGTGTAAATCGGCTGTGTAATTGTTACACCCGCTGTAAAAATATTGTCTGGAATTTCCAGATGATTACCGTCACTGCCCAGATATGAACTGACAATTCCACCAATTGCAGGCGGCAAATCCACGCCGTACGATTTTAGTGGCTGTTTAACATTTATCAGATTCATATATGTAAAATTTCCGTCTACTGTGAACCAACGGTTAGAATTGGCAACGTCCAATGAGGCCTGCGCTTTTTTTACATTTGCATCTGCCTTTTTCAGGTCTTGGGATTCGGCCAAAATCTTGTCCACAGCCGCGTCCAACGACAAATCCATTGCATTCGCATTCGCCGTCATGGCCGCAACCGCGCCACAGAAAATCGCCATAGCACGTCCGATTTTACGCATTTTTTAACTCCATCTTTACTAAAATGCTGTTCATTGTTTTCAGTGCACTGGTCAATGCCGCTTCGTCATCAGGGGTGATGTTTTCAAACATGCGGGTCAATGCATTGCGAAAACCGTCCAATGCCTTTTCCGCCAGTTTTGCACCCGCCGCCGTGCATTCATACCACGTGTTACGACGATCGTTTTCATCAATAGTGCGTGTAACCATACCATCGCGTTCCAGTTTGCGAAATGTCGCACACAAATTCGGTGTCGGAACCAGTTCGCGACGTGCAATTTCCTTTAACCGCGCACGACCGCCCATATGCAGGCGCACCAGAACAGTCATCTGGTTCTTTGGGTAAATGCCCGAATCCAGCGGTTCTTTGCGCAGACGTTCGGCCAATTTGTCCAACGCCAGTATGTTTGATTCCAGCAAACGAATAAATTCTTTGCGAGCCATTTTTGCCCCCTTTTGGCAGATGGTGTGATTGTTCCCTTTTAATGATTAAAACACTTTTAATTATTAAAAACCTGAATGATTATATTTACAAAACAATTAAAAGCAAGTACAAAAAGACAAAAAAATGAATTTTTTTGATGTTATTTTGCCGCGTGCGCATTTTTATTATTGCAAAAAAGCAAAAGATATTTATAATCATAAGCGCTTTTGGGGTGTCGTCTAATGGTAGGACAAGAGATTTTGGTTCTCTTTATCATGGTTCGAATCCGTGCGCCCCAACCACCCTTCGCGTCTGCGACGCTTCGGGCGGCAAGCCCAAGCGGAACAGTTACAAGAAGGAGTGCCACACGTAGTTTTAACGAAGTGTGGCGGATTAGTGCCGCGCTTTTCTGATAAACATGTTTTACGTCTATCTCATAAGAAGTATTTCAAACCCAGAGCAACGGTACATTGGCATGACTGATGATTTGCCAACACGTTTGAAACAACATAATTCAGGTTATTCTTTTCACACATCAAAGTATGCACCATGGAAATTGGTGAATTATTTTGCCTTTTCCGGTCGCCATGCCGCCGCCGAATTTGAAAAATACTTAAAAACAGGTTCAGGTCAGGCATTCGCAAATAGACATTTCTGGAATTAGTTACGGTTGCCCCGCAGGCGTCGCGCATTTATGCGTGACACCGAGGGAACCCGTGCGCCCCAACCACCCTTCGCGTCTGCGACGCTTCGGGCGGCAAGCCCAATTTGTTTTTTGTGGATAAATTGTTTTTATAATCCGTATGTGATATAATTATTCCCATAATAGTATTTGAAAAATCTGAACAAAAATACGCAATGCGTGCGTCACCAACAAAACAATAAATAACAAAGTTATAAACGTATGATAGCAGACAAGTACATAAATTTTTTTCTGGACGGTAATTTTGGTAAAAATCCTGTCGCATTGGAAATACCAATTGACAGAACCCACCCTGAATTAGTGCCTTTTTTACGCGAACGTGGCTTAAATATTGCTGGTGCTGCTGCGGGGGCCGACCAAATTATGGTGTCAGAGGACAGCATTCTGACACCTGTGGTGAGCCCAGAAAACATGAAAACTTTGTACAAGACAATAGAATTACTGGTCAGTGAATTTAACAACACTCATTATAATTCAAAAATCCTGTTAGGGTATCCTCATATCATTGATGCCGACAATATTATTCCGTCAAAGTTGCCCAATGCCAACTGGCCAGAGCGGCTGGATTATGTGGATAAAATGTTAAAGGAAATATCCACCCAAGAAAAAGATAATCTGCGCGACAATATGTTTGATATCACAAACCAATTTGGTGCAGAAATACAAAAACAGCAAGCCCAGAACCAATTACCACAAGATATTATATTTTCTGGGGGGACTATATCTGACCCATATTCTGTTGCGACTGGACAATCAGACAGATTTTTCAGATACGCGACATCAGATTACTGGTATGCAGTTGGGTATTCCAATCTGGACCGCATAAAGGCACAGAATGGGTATAGTTTAGTTTCAAAAGGTAATATTAAATACGGATTTGTTTTTGTATACAAACAAAAACCAGATGACAAGCAACTTTTTTTCACCAATACTGGCATTGAATTTCGCAGCGACGCGGCATACAAACAAGATACTGATGAAACAATGGTCAACAGATTTAATAACGAATGTGTTGGCCAGTATATGTTTTTTGCCGCCCCTGTACCGTCCAAACCGGGGACGTATAAATATGGATTTGTTAAAATTCCACAAAATGATGAAAAATGGGAAAAATTCAAAGAATTTTCCAAGACAGATAATGCACCACTAAACCCAGGCAAGAACAAACGTCTGGACGCATGGGCGATTGGCAAAAATACTGAACCTGTATTGCCATTGATAAAGCCAATGCCTATGGATAAATTTTATGAATCTTGCAAACAAGATATAGAAAAAGACAAACAATCCAGAATAAATACTTTGAATAAAATCAAACTGGAAATACAACAACTGTCCGAATCGACATTAAAAACGTTTACAGATTTTAATAATGTTCTGGACGGCATCACGGAACCGAAATATAACGAAACCAATTATGACGCGCAACTGGCGTATTTTTCTGATGCCGAAAAACGTATCAGCGATATCAAGTATAAATTGGCACAGGAATCAAAACAAATCCAAGATAAACTGCAACACTTACAAGCCGATATTGCACAGTTTGATAATGTAAAAGATATACAATCACAGACAGCATCAGTGACAGATGCTTTAACAAAAACAAAAAAGAATTTTCTGTACAATTCTGACCTTATCAATCAAAAAATCGATAAAAAATACATATCTGTGTGGCGCAACAATATCACAGATAAAAAAAGAAAATTCATCACCAATTTTATTGGCGAAGATGAACCCGTTGCATTTACGTACACCAATACAGACAAAGAAATTATGCAAAATCTGGACACAGATACAAAACGGCAAATTTTGGCGGACGTGTACACAAATTTACATAATACAAAACGTGATATCAGATTAAAATATTTAGCAAAAGCAGCACTGTTTGTATACTATTGTGCCACACCAGAACAACAGGTTGAACTGTTTAACGATTTATATAAAATCAGAAAAGACAAAGATATTGCCAATATCAGAAAACTGTTAAAAGAAACGAATACGGAACTTGTTTCTGATGGATTTGCATTATTGCCAGAAATATCAGAATTGGTTAAAAACGATATTTTGTTTATAAAACACAGTCAAAAAGGCCAAGATATCATTGCGAATAAAAAAATATTGTTTGAACAGGCGACCCGTAAATTGCAACAAATGACAAGCAATACCATGCAGCAACAGTTCGCATTAAATAAAAACGCATTCGCCAGACAATAAATTGCTTTTATCGTGCCACACAAGCAATACGCCATCAACAGACATAGTAATCCAACAAAAAAACGTTTCAACGTCTAATTATTTGCAAAGCGCAAAAAATCCTGATATGATTGTGCCGTTTGGTCCCATCGTCTAGCGGTCAGGACATCAGATTCTCATTCTGAGAACAGGGGTTCGATTCCCCTTGGGACTGCCAAAATAAAAGTGCCCTGCGACAGCGGGGTAATTTTATTTTGTTGTATGTCACATGGGGAATCGAACACCGT
>URBZ01000007.1 GCA_900546225.1 uncultured Rickettsiales bacterium
GCGACAGCGGGGTAATTTTATTTTGTTGTATGTCACATGGGGAATCGAACACCGTGGTTGGGGTTCGACCCGCAGCAAAAAGGCGGGCGGGCGCACGCCGGTTTGCCCTGCAAATTTTGCAAGGGCGGCGATAGCCAAGCCCCGCACGGGACTGCCAAAATAAAAGTGCCCTGCGACAGCGGGGTAATTTTATTTTGTTGTATGTCACATGGGGAATCGAACACCGTATTTTTAGTGCGCTCGCAATGACAAGGGTGGCTGAATCTAATGAATTTATTTGGCGTGTGCTGTCGCGCGACGGGCACGTTTACCCCCAGATTTATACAGCACATCATATTCGTGACGCACCGCGTCCATCAATTCACGCTGGGGTGAATTTTTGTTATACCCCATCTGGGGCGACAGGTCGCCGAAACACGCATCTTCCCAGTCAATAATTGCAACAACCTGCATCGTTTTTGGGTCTGCGAAAAAGTTATCGCACAAATCACCCTGTGACCAGCCGTACATATACCGTGGTGCATCGTCGGGCGTTGGTTTCAAATCGCGAATTTCAGCGGGATCGGCACACGCCACCTGATACAAAAAGTTTGCCAGTTGGCGCGCCAATTTTGTTTTGTGTTTCAAGACCATATTCGGATTTAACTGGCGCACACCACAACCACGCACAAATTCGTATTTACGAACGGGGATTTTATCACGCCCCATATACAGCAATTCAACCGACGGAATGTGTATTGGCGAAATTGGTTGCAGCGCGTCAACAATGCGTTTTTCATTTTCTGCCAATTTGCGAAAATTACTGCGATACAGTGGAAACTTGTATATCCATTGGTCATTGACGGCAATCAGTAAACTGCGTCCTTGATAGCCAACAAATGTTTTTATTTTGAATATCTTTGTACCCAAATCGCGACGAATAAAACGAATTTCACGCGCCACCGGTGAATTTAGAACCGCACGCACGCGATTGCGTTCACGCTTGTTCCATACAAACGCGCACAACAGATTTGTTAAAAAATGTGGCATTGATGTAAATATCATTGTGACACCGTCAATAACTGTTTGGCAGATAACAACAAATCAATTGCAGTATCAATTTGGTCGCTGTTATTTTGTGATACAGGCGCACTAGGCGCGACGGCAACCGCCGTCGGCGCAATATTTAACGCGGACGCGGTGTCTGGGAATGTGCCATCACGCAACAGTTTTTTTACCCCCGCGATGGTCATACCACGCGTATACAGCAAATCACGTATCACCGTCAGGCGTGCAACCGTTTCCGTGCGATAATAACGGCGACCGCCCGCCCCCGTTGTCGGTTTAATGGCAACGGGGAATTGGCGTTCCCAATAACGCAGGGTGTGCGCAGGTATGCCCAACTGTTTGGACACTTCGTTTATTGACGCAAAGTATTCAGTGTTTTGCATACGCGCCCCCGTGATTATTCTGCGATTTGTGCCGCGTCAGCTTCGACTTCTGCCTCTTCGGCTTCGTCACTGACGATAGATATAGCAGACACCACGCGTTCATTTTCGCCCGTACGGAACAATGTTACACCCGCCGTTGCGCGACCCGCAATACGGACATCGTCAACCGGTGTACGAATGATTTTACCACCGTCGGTTACCATCATAACGTCGTGACCATTTTCCACAGGGAACGAACCCGCAACCGCGGTATTCTTGCCACCCAGTTTGATGTTTGCGAAACCATTTCCACCACGGTGCGTTGTGCGATATTCATATGCACTGGTACGTTTACCGAAACCATTTTCAGATATGGTCAAAATAAACTGTTCGTTCGCCGCCATTTGCGCCATCTGGTCATCGGTCAGAACCAAAGATGTTGCCTCTTCATCTTCGTCAGATGCTTCTTCGTCAACACCGGTTGCCGCGCGACGTGCCGCACGTGATTGCTTGATATATGCCGCACGAACCGCCGCGTCAGATTCACCGTGATTTAACATCGCCATACCGATGATACGATCATCTGCGCCCAGATTCATACCACGCACACCAGTTGAATTACGGCCGGCAAATACGCGGATTTCGTCCACTGGGAATCGTATGCAGCGACCACGATACGTTGCCAAGAATACGTCCTGTTCTTCGTTACATGGCAGGACAGAAATCAAACTGTCGCCTTCGTCCAGTTTCATTGCGATTTTACCATTTGCACGAATCTGGTCAAAGTCAGACATGCGGTTGCGACGTACCGTCCCAGACGCGGTTGCGAACATCAAGAAATGTTCCTTGCCCGATGCACGGACGCGTTCAACCTCTTCTTCGGGGACTGGCAGGATTGCTGTAATTGTTTCGCCATTTTCCAGTGGCAACAGGTTGACCAATGGGCGTCCCTTGGCCGCGGCAGCGGCCTCTGGCAATTTATACGTTTTCAATTTATAGCACAGGCCCTTGGAACTGAAGAACAACAGTGGTGTATGCGTATTTGCAACGAACACCTGAACCACGTAATCGTCGTCCTTGGTCGTCATGGCATTACGTCCCTTGCCCCCGCGTTTCTGGGCGCGATATGTATCCAGCGCAACACGTTTGATGTAACCAGTGTTCGACACGGTGACAACCATATCTTCGCGGGCAATCAAATCTTCGATATCAATGTCGATTTCGGCATCGGAAATTTCTGTACGACGTGGTGATGACCAGTTATCACGCACAGATGCGGTTTCGTCACGAATGATTTGAACGATACGTTCGTGACTGCCCAAAATGTCCAACAGGTCTTTTATCAACGCGCCCAGTTCAGTCAAATCTTCGTGAATTTTGTCGCGTTCCAAACCGGTCAAACGATGCAACTGTAATTCCAGAATTGCACGCGCCTGATCTTCGGACATATAGAACATGCCATCTTTGTATTCTGTATTTGGATCATCAATCAGTTGAATGTACGATTCGATGTCCGACGCACGCCAACCGCGCGACACCAACGCATCACGCGCGGCATCTGGGTTTGGACTGGATTTAATCAATTCAATGACTTCGTCCAAATTACCAACGGCAACGGACAGCCCCAACAATGTATGCGCACGGGCACGCGCCTTGTTCAAATCGAAAATTGTGCGGCGACGAATAACCTCGCACCGGAAATCAATGAACGCGTCCAGAACACCACGAATATTGAACAGCATCGGGCGACCGCGATTCAACGCCATCATGTTCACTGGGAAATTCGTCTGCATTTCTGTGTACTGGAACAAATGATTCAGTACAACGTCCGCAATCGCATCACGCTTTAATTCAATGACGATGCGCAGACCTTCTTTGGACGATTCATCACGAATTTCGGCGATACCCTCGATACGTTTATCTTTTATTAATTCGGCGATTTTGATAATCATTTGCGCCTTGTTGACCTGATACGGGATTTCGTCCACGACGATTGCGTCGTGATCATGGAATTTTTCCATATGAGTTTTTGCGCGAATAATAATTGAACCACGACCAGTTGTGTGCGCCTTGTACGCACCAGCGCGTCCCATAATTACCGCACCCGTTGGGAAATCAGGCCCTGGGATAATGCCAAATAATTCATCGTCTGAAATATCTTTGTTGTCCAGAATTGCCAAAATACCATTGCAGATTTCGCCCAAGTTATACGTTGGTACGTTTGTTGCCATACCAACCGCAATACCAGAACCACCATTGACCAACAAATTTGGGAACTTGGTTGGCAAAACCACAGGTTCTTGCAAAGAACCGTCAAAGTTCGGTTGCCAATCAACAGTATCTTTGTCCATATCGTCCATCAGCGACGCGCCCAGTTTGGACAAGCGTGCCTCTGTATAACGCATGGCCGCGGGTTTATCACCGTCGCGCGAACCAAAGTTACCCTGACCCTGAACCAAGGTTTCACCCATAGAAAAGTCCTGTGCCATACGGGCCATTGCCTCGTAAATAGAACTGTCGCCATGTGGGTGGTATTTACCCATAACCTCGCCCACAATACGGGCAGATTTAACCGTTGGCTTGGTTGCAGGTGCAACATCGTTCATAACGTACAAAATTCGACGATGCACCGGTTTGCAACCATCGCGAACATCAGGCAACGCGCGGTCGACAATAACAGACATCGCATAGTCCAAGAAACTGGTACGCATTTCATGTTCAATGGACGACTGTGGAATTTTAACGGCCGCGTCATCGGTATTATTGATAATTTCAGACATACTTACTTTTCCCCTATTTTTGATATAACGAGAATAGCAAATTTTTACGCTTTTGGTCAAGACATAAACCCTAAAAAACGCATTGACAAAAGAACATTTTGTGATACGCTGAGCACACCATGAAAAAATTGAAACGAGTTGTTCAAGACACACAAAACACTGTTGATGATATGCTGGAAATGACCGGCGACCGCAACAGTTTCTTGCGCATGCAATTACGTGGCATTCGCATCAACACGGTTGTAACCCTGTACATGATAAACGCGGCCGAGGCCGCCGCCGCACGGGTCACCGCCGCCAGGGACGCTGCAATCACCGCAATTCGCCAACGGTTACAGCACACAAAATAACACTAAACACGGGGCAGAAACGATGTTTTTACCATTTTGGCGTTTGTTTTCACTGTTATTCTCTTACTATTTGATGTTAGAGGGGCTGAAAAAACTGGGATTGGTAAAATCTAAATAAAAAGGTTGCGTTTTATAAAAACCTGTGGTTAAATATACGCGCAAAAGGATTTAGTTATGGCAACAAAACGTACATATCAACCATCTAAAACACGCCGTGTCCAGACACACGGTTTTCGTGAAAGAATGGCAACCAAGGGCGGACGCGAGGTTTTGAATCGTCGTCGCGCGGCGGGGCGTAAACGCTTGGCCGTGAATGCCGCCAACTAAAAAAATCCGCCGATTGGCGGTTTTTTTATTAAAAATTCAAAGTGCAAAGTTCAGAGTTCCAATAATGTGCGCTGCGCGCGACATTAAACTAACTGGATTGCCGCGCTACGCTCGCAATGACAGAACCATCACCGTCGCACTTACATGCGCCCCCTCCAATGGTGGGGAATATAAAAAACGCGCCAGTGGCGCGTTTTTTTATTATTTAACCCACGTGCATATGACCGATGCGTGTTCGGTGTCGCCCGTGCGGATTTTATGATGCGATGTGTCACCATCAATTTTAACATCAATTTCAACCTGGGGCGTATCGGGATTGATTTCTTTTTTGAAATTTAATTCAATACTGCGCAATTTATGTTCATTGCGGTATGTGTAGCCCACGCTTTCGGTTGCCCACACGGCATAGACCGCGTTATTTATATGCTGGTTCACATCAATATCATCAAACCGACATTTGAACACGTGCGTTTTTTCGGGTGTGAAATCTGGGAACTTGCAGAATATTCTGTCCCACGCGCGCGCACCATGTTGTACCAATGTTGGCACGGCATCGTCCAAGCGCATCGGACGGCGGGTTGCCATATCAATCAGAACCCATTGAGATGTCGCACGCACCATCAAGCGACCGTCTGCGCCACGAATTTCAAAATCACGTGTGGCACGCAGTAATTCTTTCATTGATGGCCATGTGGAAAACGTCAGTTCTTCGCCCTCGCGCGGCAATTCAATAATATCGACCAGATAGTGCGTAACAACCCACGCCATGTTGTGTTCGGTCAAAAAAGTACGACCACAGCCCAATATTTCGGCATGTGTGTCCGCGCAACCCTGTAATTCATTCATCAGAATCAGCGGACGAACATACCCATATCGGTCACATTGGTACGCCTGCAAAATGCGTTTTACAATCAATTTTTCAGACACGGCGATTACCCCTGAATGTTTTGCGCAACAACGAAATCAATCGCGTTACCCAATACGATTTCATTTGCACGCGCGGCAGATTTTATCACACCATGCAATGCCACCGGCGTATCAGACGGAATTGTCAATGTTTCCAGTTTTGCACCATTGCCAACCTTGCGTTCTGTGCGCAGGCCGCGAACATTGCGCAAAATGTCCAGCGCAATTTGCATATCCGCAACATCGGTATCGCGCGACGAATCCACCGCCGGAAATGCAGTCAGATGCAGGGTTTCGCCACCCTCAACATCGCGGTAAATTTTCTGCCACAATTCTTCGGTCAGGAATGGAATAAATGGCGCATACAAACCGATGATGGCACGCAGAACCTCAAACAGCGCCCATTGCGCCGCCAGTTTCGATTTGGCATCGTATTTTTCTGGTGACCAAAAGCGGTCTTTGATAAATTCCAGATACTGGTCACAGAACACCTCGTAAAAGAATGTGTCAATGGCGGCACGGGAATTATAATTATCGTATTTATCCAGATTGCGACGAACATCTGCGATTGTTTTGTTCAATTCAGACAAAACCCATCTGTCTTCGATATGACGGTCGGCAACCGCAATCGGCGTGGCGGTTTTTGGGTCAAAATCGGTCAGATTCATCAGTGTGTACTTTGCCGCATTCCACAATTTAGTCAACAGTTTTGAGCCACGTTTAACCTCGTCATCGCTGTATCTGATGTCGGTACCAATTGGCGCGGTCGCCACCCAATAACGCAATGCGTCTGCGCCGAATTTATCAATCGTGGTCAATGGGTCTGTGCCGTTACCCTTGGTCTTGGACATCTTTTGCCCCTTGGCATCACGTACCAGACCGTGGAAATTCACCGTGTGGAATGGAACATCGCCCATGACATAGATACCCATCATTATCATACGCGCCACCCAGAAGAAAATAATGTCCGCGCCGGTGTATAACAAATCGGTTGGGTAATATTTTTCCAACTCTGGTGTTTTTTCCGGCCACCCCAATGTAGAAAATGGCCACAGCGCAGACGAAAACCACGTATCCAAACATGACGTATCACGGGTCAATTCTTTGCCACCTGATTGTGCGACCGCCGCCGCTTCGTTTTCAGCAACATAGATATTGCCATCGGCATCGTACCACGCTGGGATTTGATGCCCCCACCACAGTTGGCGCGAAATAGACCATTCATGAATATCGCGCATCCACGCCATAAACAGGTTATAGCGGTGTTCTGGCATAAATTTAACCTTGCCTGCCTCTACCGCGGCGATGGCACGTTCTGCCAATTTTGGCGCATCGACGAACCATTCATCGCGAACCATGTATTCAATTACAACATTGCCACGTTCGGAATATGGTGTTGGAATAATCTTGTCATCGATTTTAATCATCAGACCCGCGGCGTCCAAATCTTTGATAATTTCGGCACGTGCGGTAAATCTGTCCATGCCACGATATTTTTCAGGCACGACATCAATGTCCGCCATTTTGGCATCACCCGTCAAAACGCACACCACCGGCAAATTGTGACGCAGGCCAACCGCCCAGTCGTCTTTGTCGTGTGCGGGGGTAATTTTCACTGCACCCGTCCCCTTGTCCGGATCGGCGTGCACATCGGCAATAACCGGAATTTCAATATTGGTCAACGGAATGATTGCCGTTTTGCCAATCAAGTGTTTTAATTTTTCATTATCTGGGTGGATTGCAATCGCCTGATCGCCAAACAATGTTTCAGGACGTGTTGTTGCAATTTCAATAAAACCACCGTCTTTTAATGGGTATTTGAAATAATAGAACTTGCCGTGTTCTTCGCGAACCTCTACCTCCAAATCCGAAATAGATGTTTGCTGTTTTGGACACCAGTTGACCAAGCGGCGCGCACGATAAATCAACCCCTCGTTATACATTTTTACGAACAGTTTATTTACAGCCGCAGACAGTCCCGCGTCCATTGTAAAACGTTCGCGTGACCACACCGGCGTTACGCCCAGTGTGTGCAACTGTTTGATAATTTGGCCGCCCTTGTCCGCCTTCCATGCCCATGCGATGTCCAGCAATTCTTGCTTTGTTTTTGTACGTGGATTGATGCCGCGCTTTGACAAATCGCGTTCCACCAACAACTGGGTTGCGATTGATGCGTGATCCGTCCCCGGTTGCCACAAAACATCATAGCCACACATACGTTTATAACGGCAAATAATATCAGACAAAACATTGTCCAACGCGTGCCCCATATGCAGATTGCCCGTCACGTTTGGTGGTGGCATCATGATGCAAAATGCGGGCTTGTCCGATTTAACATCGTTGTCCCAGAAATGATTATTGTCCCAAAATTCCTGAATTTTGGTTTCAATTTCGCGTGCGTTGATATTTTTGCCCAATTCAATATTCATTTTTAATTTGCCTTCGTATTATTTGTAATTACCCGCAAATCCTATCAGAATTATTTCAAAATTCAAGCACACATATACGCGCGCGTGCGCGACGCTTGACAAAAACCAGATATGTATTATTATAGCAAAAAAGGTACTTGATGCAGACAGATTTTATTACTCTTTTGGAACAAGCAATTCCATACACGTATGTGTCGGTGTTAAACACACCTGAAACCACAGAATACTATATTGACCTGACCGACCCCGAAGATGAGGACGAACTGAATATTATTCTGAGTTGCCAATACGCCGGCGTGACCGCCAATGGTATGAGTGGTGTGTACACAATGTACATAAATGGCGATATTGCGATGCAGGCAACAAAACGTGTTTTGAATTATATGCCCGCATCAAAGCGACCTGCACAGCGCAAGGCAAAAAAACCTGTCACATATGCCGACAGATTGGAAAATCTGATTCGTATGTGTTCTGCCAAGGTTATTTCCCAAGAAATCGAGGCACGCAAAAATCATATGATAAAGAGTGCCCTTATCAACACGAACAATAATTCAATCAGCTAGTTTTGCACAACGCGTGCGACGCGACAGAACGATACGCCGTATACCGCAGATGCACCCGCGTGCATCAATGCGCGGCGCAATTCTGAAAATGTTGCACCCGTGGTCATAACATCATCAACAATTAAAATCCGTTTTCCACGAATGCGGTCGGGACGCACAACCCGAAATACGCCATGAATATTTTCGGCACGCTGGCGCGCATTTTTATGCCCCATGTCGGGTCGATATGCACGACGCACACTGTCCACGTCCAGACGCGCCCCATATGCGCGTGCGATTGGCCGCGCCAGCAATGTCGCCTGATTATATGTACGATGAACCAAACGTCGATACGCCAATGGCACAGGCATAACAATGTCGGGCGAAATTTCCACATCACGCAATGCCCAAATACATGCACGCGACATAAATCGCGCGTATGCGGTGCGGCCACAATGTTTGAACGGTAACATTGCCGCACGTGATGCATCGTCATATACGCATGCACTGCGCACTAAATCCAATTCACAACCACCGGACGCACATACCGGACACTTTGCATTTGGCGACAAATCCAGATTTGTTGGAAACGGGTAACCACACTGTGCACAATGCGGGCCGTCAATCCAATTAAACGCCGTCCAACAATCGGCACATAATTCACCATGTAATGACACCGCCGTCTGGCACAGTGGACATGACGGCGGATACAGAAAATCAATCAAGCGAGAAAACAGATTACGAATTACCAACTCATACTCTTGTACGTTTTTTTGCCAATGGTGTCGCCGAATATATCGCGACGCTTTTGGGTCAATGTTTCATATTGGTCATTCGAAATCATACGCAGGACGAACCCATCTTCGTTACGCTGGGACAATACGGGTAATATACGCTGTTCGGAAACACCGCTGTCGCGCAAGACCTGTTCCACGATGGCCAAACGGCGTGCCGCCAATTTGCGGGCATCGTTACTGTTTGCGACGTTTTGTGGAATACCAACCTGAATTGCACGTGTTGGATTTGCAACAACAATTCCCGCATATTCAGACAACAAATTATAATTATCGCGTGACAATGCCGAATCATCGTCGCGGAATTTTATTTTGATTTCCAGTGGGCGAATACCGCCAACCTCTGACAAATCACGACGCGATGTGAACCCCTCAATCGATGTGGTCATATCACTGGCCACGTCAAAGCGATTGTCCATCTGGTATGTCGACAGATGTTTATTTTCGGACAAGAATGTTTTACGAAATGCCTTGCGCAATTCGGTTGGCGACATTTTTGTCATATCATCGCGCACCGCGGCAATACGTGGTGATTCGGATTTTTCAACCGCGCGAACAATCACGTCATTGTTGTCCATTGGCACAACCAAACGTGATAACGCAACATCGTCTGTTTTTGGCGCACTTTTCTGTGGCGCGGCGGACGCCGTTGAAACAATCGGACTGTGCACCGTGACATCGGCACGACGGGTGCGCGACGCAGTGGCAACGCTGGTGTTATTTGCGGCGACGCTGGCGTTCGCACGCTGTTGCAATTCGTTCAGGTGCGCGATTTGCGCATCAAATTCAGACAGTGCCGCTGTTGGCGTTGGCACATTTGCAGACACATTTTCGGTGCGCGCAATTACATCACGTGTGGATGCAACGCGGGACGAATCGATGTTTTCTTCGGGTAACAAACTGTCGGTGCGGTATACGGCAAATTCAGACGCGTCCGGCATACGTAATGGTGCGTCCGATGTGCTGCGTGCCCACAAATCCGCACTGGGGCGATGTGGGGACAAAATATCATCACGTGCGGCAATACGTTCACCCGTATCCACGGACGCGTTTTGTGTGGTCACAACCGGCGTGGGTGCGACCGTTTTTTTTGCACTGCGTGCAACAACCTTTTTAGTTGTTGGGGTAGGCGCAACCGCTACCTTGGTCACCGTGGGTGTGGCAACAACGTCGCCAAATGCCGCACGTGCCGAAACACCACCCGCCGCAATATTCACGACCGGCAGGCGAGCACTGGCCCACGCAGGTAAAATTACAAACAATGATAACGCAGAAACAGCGATATGACGCATTTTCCTTTCCTTCCTGATTCAATCATAGAACAAATGACGAATCGCGCGCAAGCGGAAAATGCGTCTGATATTATTTTGTTATTTCGTCGGCGATTAAATTCACCGCATTATTCGGCACGCATGACTTTTGCGCCATCTTGGCCAAGCGTGATGGATTATCAAATAATTCGGTCAGTGTTGCCGTCAACCAACGCGCCGTAAATTTCGATTGCTCTATTGCGAACCCACCACCCAAGCGCGCGAAACTGGCGGCATTGGCGGCCTGATCAGGATTGATACCCAGTGGCACAAAAATCGCACCACGACCGATTGTTTCCAATTCTATGACCGTGCTGGCCCCGCTGCGTCCAATGACCAAATCGGCATCGGCAATCGTTGCCGCCATATCATGAATGAACGACAGCACGTTTGCATGGATTTTGTTTTCGGCATAGAATTTTTGCAGGCGCGCAACATTTTCAGGACGCGTCTGGTGCGTAACAAAAATCTTTTTATTTTTCATTGCGGCGATTGCCACCGGCACAACATCGTCCAAGATTTGCGCGCCCAGTGACCCACCCGTGACCAACAATTTGCCCTGCTTTGGAATCGGTCTGCCCGCCAATGCCAAAAATTCACGGCGCACCGGCAGGCCTGTATAAACCACGCGTGCGGACGTGCCAGCGGGAATGCCAGATACGGTTGGGAAACTGGTCATCAATGTTTTAACCCAACGCATTGTGAATTTATTTGCGCGACCAATCGCGGCATTTTGTTCATGCAAGAATGTTGGAATATGCCACACGTGCGCGGCAAACACCGCCGGCACAGATGCATAACCACCAAACGCGACCAAACGCGCAGGACGCGAAAACGCAAAACGCAATGTCAATGCCGCCGCCGACAGCGCAATCTGGGACAATGCGATGACTTGGTGCAGGCGGCTCTTTGCGCCAACGCCAGACGCCCACACACACGCCAATTTTGCACCCGCTGGCGCGCCGTCGCGCACCATTTTCTTGACGCGGCCGTCGGTTGAAATTATAACCCGATGACCACGTGCAACCAATTCTGTTGCGACACTCAGTGCCGGAAACACGTGTCCACCCGTACCACCTGTTGCAATCCATATTTTCATATTATTCCCCTATTTCCATTTATCTTCGCGTATCAGTGCCAAAACCATACCGAACAGCAGACAGAATCCGACAAACGAACTGCCCCCGTATGAAATGAATGGCAATGTCATACCCTTTGGCGGCATCAAATGCAATGTTGTTGCCAGATTGATACACACCTGTGTTCCAAACAGTATCGCCGCGCCGCCCGTTGCATAAAATACAAACGGATTTCGTGATGTCATGGCATCTGTGGTCAAACGCTTTAATACATACACCAGCGCACACAGTAACACACACGCAACGATTGCACCAAAATCTTCGACAATGGCGGCATAGATAAAGTCAGTATGCGCATCGGGCAACGATTCTTTGACGAATGCGTCATCACCACTGCCCAACAGACCGCCGTGTTGAATCGATTGAATTGATTGCGTTACCTGATACTTGTCCCCTTGGCCGGTAAAGAACGACATAAAACGCGCATGCACGTGTGGCATAATCATAAACGCCGTCACACCCGCAAACAGTCCAAAACCAACCAAACCGATTACAATCGACCATGGCAATCCCGCCAAGAATGTCATACCGCCAAACGTAATTGTGTACAAGAATGCCGTCCCCACGTCAGGGTGCAAAAACATAATCAACAGCACCGGCACAAATATTGCCAAATACGTCCACCAACTGAGTTTACGGAAACGCCACGCATCACGCGACAAGAACATATTATCGCCATACGCACTGTGCATTTTATACAAGAACCATGCGGTCAGAATTACAAACCCAGGTTTCATGATGTCTGATGGGGAAATATTTGTAATTGGCGTATGAACGAATCGGGCCGACCCCTTGATTTTATACGGCGCAATGCATGTCCACGCCAACAGCACCAGTCCAACAGAAATATTTAACGCAGATATACCCAGCACCCATTTCTTTTTCAGCATGCTGGCTGCGAATAATGTTATCAACCCAATTACGTAAAATGGTATGGATTTTACCAAGAAATAATACCACGGTTGGTGTATGCGTTCGGCGGACACACTGCCCGCGGAAACGACGAATATCGCCCCCACCAGCACCAGTGCCAACACCGCCCACAGCAGACGACGGTCTACCTCTAGAATCCAACTGGTCAATGTACTGTCTTCGGTTCTTATGCTCATGCCCGTATTATACCATGATTTTTACGAAAATATACCCGTCAAAAAATATTTTATAAAAAAAGCCCGCTTGCGCGGGCTGGAACACATTATGCGAACTTTAACAGCACCAATGCCAATCCTGAAAACAGAACCGACATGATAAAGAATCGGTCAACAATCTTGGTTTCTGGCCAACCTAATTCTTCGAAATGGTGATGTAATGGCGCGCGCAGGAACACGCGACGCCCCGTACCCGTAATACGACGCGTGATTTTGAAGCACATTGTTTGAATAAATGATGACATCAGAATAATCACCATCATACCCGCAGCAATGCCCATAATGATTTCTGATTTCAGCAACATTGCAACCGTGCCCATAAATCCACCCAGTGCCAGTGACCCAACGTCACCCATAAATATTGCCGCCGGCCGCGCGTTATACCACAAGAATCCCAACACCGCGCCAAATGCCGCGCCCAGAACCGCATACAGGCCGGACGCCGTTGGCAAAAACATAACCGTGTCCATAAATCCGATGCGTGTTGCACCATACAGTGCAACCACCAGTACGACCAGCACCGGCATGTACAATTTTGCCAGCATACCGTCCAGACCGTCGGTGATATTTGTTGCATTTGCAGACCCACAAATAACGAAATACGCAAACACGTAATACAGCAACCCCAATGGCAAAATTATGCCCGCGCCCAGTGCCAGCGAATATTCCGGAATATATGGTGGCATAATGCTGTTTATCATGTACGCCAATATGACAACGCATACTCCTTCGGTGACCAGACGTGTCAATGGTGACAGGCCATTTGCCGCCTTTTTCGATTGTGATGTAACCTTTTTATAATCGTCAATAAAGCCAATCGCCGCAAACATTACCAATGCCGTCAGCGCAATCCACGCGGCCGCGCTGTCGGTTGGCATAAACAGTACCGACGAAATTAAAATGGCCAATACGACCAAGATTCCACCCATGGTTGGCGTGCCCGCCTTTTGTCGGTGGGATTCTGGGACATTTTCACTGATGGGTTGGCCTTTTTTCTGCCACGCGTGCATGGCGGCAATAAATGGTCGGCCAAACAACAGCATTATCAAAAAAGACAGTCCAAATGCCGCCGCAAATTGTGTCCAGCCACTGGCAAAAAAACTGAATCCGCGCGACAGAAAAAAATTAGTCAGCATAAAAATCTCCTTCTTATGCTGACTATTCTATCACAAAGATGTGGCAAAATAAATCTTATTTCGCAACACATTCAATCGCAACCGCGGTATCATCATCACCCAAGAACAATGTCCAATCTTCGCCCTTGTTCCACAGGGTTACGTTTGTGTCATTCAACATACCGACATAACGTGCGCCAGATGCAGAAACCGCATGGTTCAGCGTTGTCGCGTCACCGTTTATTGTTGCATCAACTGTATCGCCATTTTCTGACAATTTGATTTCAACCGCATAGTCGCCACATGTACGAACAATCGCGTCGTTTTCTGCTTTCTTGTCACATGCTGCGACACATGAAATCATTGCGAAAATTACCAAAAATTTTTTCATGTTTTTTCCTTTCCTTGGATTCCGAGCCAAATTTTACCATACTTTATATGGACATGCAATTAAAACACACCGCCAACCACAGGATTTGATTCCGCGCGACGTGCGGCGGGTGCTGGGTTGGGTTTTTGACCGGCCTTGAATGCCTCTGTAATAATCACGCCATCGGGATCAGATGCGGCGGCCGCGCCACTGCGACGATTTACGCGAACAAATGTTAAACCATCAGGCACGGAAAACGGCTGATTTTTCTGGCCAACCAATGCCGTTGTCATAAATTCAGCAAATACTCGTGCGGCCTGATGACTGCCCGCGCCACGCCCCAGTGGTCGTGGCGTATCAAATCCCAGATATACGCCCGCGATTAAATTTTTTGAGAATCCGACAAACCATACATCTTTGACATCGTTTGTTGTGCCGGTTTTACCCGCAATTGTGTGGCCCGTAACACGCGCCTGTTTGCCTGTGCCACGTTCAACCGTGCCTTGCAGAATCGACACCAGTTGATACAAACTCTGTGCGTCTGACAGGGGTTCTGATTCCACCGTTTTTGGTGTTGGCTGCATATCATCAGACCACGCGACCATTTCGGTTGGCGCGCCATCGATTACGCGACCATATCTGTCCTCTATATAATCGACCAATTTCGGCTGAATTACATGCCCACCATTTACAAATGCCGAATACCCCAGCACCAAATTTTCCAACGTCGTTTCACCCGACCCCAATGCCAACGACAGATTGATGTTCTTCAAATTCTGGGGGTATACACCGAAACGCTGGGCAACCTCGATCGCATTGGACACGCCGATTTTTTCAACCAAGCGCACCGCCGGAACATTACGTGATGTTTCCAACGCCAAACGCAATGGCACATCGCCCAAGAATTTCTTGTCGTAATTTTCAGGTTTCCACAATGTGTCATCTTCGCGCCAGCCAACGATTGGTGCGTCCAGTATCATCGCCTCTGGCGACATGCCGCGTTCCAACGCCGCCAAGTACACAAATGGTTTTATTGTTGAACCGATTTGACGCATCGCCTGTGTTGCACGGTTAAATGAACTGTCTGCAAAAGAACGCCCGCCCGTCATCGCCACAATGCGCCCCGTGTGCGGGTTCATTGCGATAATCGCGCCCTGTAATTTTGGTTCGTTTTCACCACGGTTGGCGTTGTATCTGTCCAGTTCTTTGTTCAATGCCGCGGCGGCCGCACGCTGTAATTCCGGAACAATGGTTGTTTTGATATACAGACCATCGTTATACAATTTTTCACGTCCGATTGTATTCAGTAATTGGCGGCGAACATCTTCGGCAAAATATTGAAAATCCAATTCCATTTGTGCGGTAAATCCACTGTTGATATTCAGTGGCTCGGCCGCGGCGGCATCTGCCTGTTCTTGGGTAATATACTTTTCGGCGACCATACGGCGCAGGACGTAATTACGACGTTCAACCGCACGATCACGGTTATTTGGTGCCTTTGGTAACGATGCCAAAAACGCACATTCCGCCAGTGATAATTCCGAAACGGGCTTGTTAAAATACATCAATGCCGCCGACCCAACGCCATACGCACGCGCGCCCAAGAATATCTGGTTCAAATACAGGGTCATAATATGCTGCTTTGAAAATGTGCGTTCCAAACGCAGTGCCAAAATCGCCTCTTTTATCTTGCGCGACAGTGTGCGTTCAGATGTCAGAAAGAAATTCTTTGCGACCTGTTGCGTAATGGTTGACGCACCCGAAAAGTTGGTATGGAAACCCATCGCACCCAATGTATTGTTTATAACCGCGCGCGTAATACCCTGAATATCAATACCGGGGTGCGTCCAGAAATTCTGATCTTCGGCGGCGACAAAGGCATTTACCAACTGGGGCGGCATATCGGCAAAATCAATAAATACGCGACGTTCTTCGGCGTATTCAATCAACAGCGACCCGTCCGACGCATACAGGCGCGTTGCGACCGGTGGCGCGTATGTTGCCAATTTTTTATAATCCGGCAAATCATTGCCGTAAATCAGCACCAATGCCGCCAGTGCCGCGATTCCCGCGGTAAAGCACCAGAATATAATGTTTAACAGAATGCGTAAGAACTTTTTGAATTTCATGACACAAAGTTTAAGATATTTATTTCAACTTTGCAAGTACATGACAAAAAGAAAGCGGGGCAAATGCCCCGCAAATTACAATTCGATTTTACCATTGGTGGCAATTAAATCCGCCCCCATGGAAATTTTACCGCCCGCTTCGCGTACCAACAGGTCACCAGCGGCGATTTCCGCAAAATCCAACGGATCAGATACGAAACCATCAAATTTGCCCGATGCAACCCATGCCAAATCCAATGCTGGGCAACCCGTGCGACGAATGTCCGCAGGTACAGTACGCGAATCGTTCGTGTTAAATGCAACCGTTGCGTTTGGCAATTCTTCGATATTAGAAACCTTGACGCGGGCGGAATGAAACGCGGAAAACGCGTATGCGCCACGCTCTGCCTCTGCATAATACAGGCGTTCGTCGATTGGGGAATACACCAACGCGATTTTGGTTTCGTCGTTTGTGCGCAACGCCAGTGAAATCGCGAAATGCGGATTTGCACGAACAAAGTTCGCCGCACCCGACAGCGACAACACAAATTCATCGCGACCATCGCCATCACGCGTTACATTAGGCGTCAACAGACCCGCCGATGGGCGCACCAACAACAAATCATTCAGAATACTTTCTTCGATACGGGCGGACGCCTTTTGCACAAAATCGTGTGCACCGTGCAATGACTGTTGCAGGTTTTCAATTTCACCAAAATCATGGCGCAACCCACTGGCCGTGCGTTGCAATGCCATAAACATCTTGTTTAATTCCGTTGAACCTTTTATCAACAGTTCCATATCGGCGCCCCGTTTCCGTATTTTAGATTAGAAGTTAAACCCAGCAAATTTACCCTTGAACTTTTCAACACGCTGGCCCTTTTCGCCAGAATTTGTACGCTGGCCGGTCCATGCACTGTGGTTCAAGTTATCTGTGGACAAAATCAAATCTTTTTTTACAGAACTGTACATTTTTACAGTTTTGCCGTCTGTACGTGTGACGTTGATTTCGTGATATTCAGGATGAATTCCTTTTTTCATCTTATTACCCTTTGTTTAAATTTTTTAGCGTGCAGATTATACAAGGATTTTTCTGTATTGCAAGAAATATTAGTAACGACCGATGCACCCAAGGTATGAATTGCCCGTAGATTCCAGTACATTTATGAACTGTGACTGGTTTTTACCAGAAAACAGTGCCAAAATCGTGCCCGCGTCCGTGGCCAGCATATCGGCCACCGTTGCAATGCCGGAATTCATCTTTTTGAAAAATCCGCTGGTCGGGTATATTTCCGCCGCCAGTAATTGATTTTGACCCGAATTATGCGCGGCCGACGCCACAGATGATGCACGAATAACCATCAACTGGCATTCTGGCGATATAATCAGTTTATCGGTCACAACCGCATCAGACCCCAGTAATTCGCCCCACCAACCGGTTGATTCACAAAAAACAGGGTAATATATCGTCGCGTCTGGATTATCGCGCAGCGCACCCGCCACATCCAAATCATCAGTCATAACATCAGGCATTATACCGGTTGCAGTATTTATGACCTTGCGCGACAGGCGGTAATCATCATCACCGGTCGTTCTGCGTGGCCAATAAAGAATCGGATATTGCTTCATTGCTAAGAATTATATCAGATTCGGACTGCACAAAAAAGGGGGGCATGTTAAATAAAGGGCTTGATTTTTTATTTTTTTATCACGGCGTACCATTTTTTCAGGTCGCCCCACAGGGTATTCAGGTCTTTTTTTACCCCTTCATAGAATGATGTCGGAATATTTACGTTGGCAAACAACGTCTTGACCAGCGCAGGAATCATGGTCATAAACATCGCGATAAAAATTCCCATCATCAGGATTGTGATAATGCTGTCATTGCGCAACATCAATCCATCTATCAAAAAATACGAATCGTTTTGCGCCATCGCGGTGGCCAAACGTGACGCCCCGCCCCACGTGCCAAACACCGCATTCAGGAACATCACAGCGAATGTTATAAACACGCCCACCATGGCAATACCAGCCGTTCCTTTGACCACGTCATTTACAATCGCCTGAATATTTTTGCCACCACTGGGGAATATGGGCCAGCCCGAAAACAGCCATGACAAGAACATAAACGGCAACATTATTAAATCCATGGACAGTTTTATAAATACCTCTAAAAAATACAGAGGCACTGGCAACAACGCCATCAGGAACAGCACCAATACCAACAGACCAGCAAAAAAGATTGGAACATTTGGGAACACTGGCACATTCCACATCAATTTATGCATATATTGTGTATCAAATGCCATGTTCATCATCGTCCATCCAACCGTCATACCCAGACCTGTTATCTGGTGCACATTGGCGATTTCACAGGTCAATCCGTGGCGCAGTTTTGGTGAATATGCACCCGCATTTGCCGCGGCGGTGTCGACCGACACAGAATCTGCGACAGCGGTTGCAACCATACATTCGGCAAATTTTTCATTACCGGTAACCGCCCTGTTCAGCGTAAAACCAATACTGAACACTGGTTCAAAAATAATGTCATTTAACATACGTGGCAATGGTATCAACAGCAATGCACACACCGTGGTCAATTTTATCAGATGCGTACTGAATGCACTGGCAATCGACCATGGCTGGTCAATTTTAGCATTCAAGAATCCTGAAAATATTTTCCATGCGAACCATACCGCGGTCAATCCCGCCGCGATTGGAATTATCACGCTGCCTATTGCACTGTACACACGTGGCAACAGATTGGACATTGCCGTAACAATATCTGAAAACAACTGGCACGACCAACACGATGAAAAGAAGTTCATTGCGTCCGCCATATTGGTCGGCGACATGTTACGATATATTGAATACCCCAATATGCCCGTTGCACCAATCAGGCCCTGAATTATAAATGGCGCAACCGCGCCCGCCGAAATTGGCAGGAACGATAAAAAAACAATCCAAAACTGTTTCAAACGGCTCATTTTATTTGTAATTATATCACATTTTGTCCCAAATTGTGATATAATTGAACAGATAATTTAGATACCAGAGAGAATGTTTTTATCAAAACGCAATCTTTTTACGTGCATGATGCGCGCATTGGGCGCGCTGGCGATTGCGGCGTTTTGTGCGGGCGTACCCGTGCCAGCATTTGCACAGTATGAAATTGTTGATGCGTTAAATCTGGCCCCGCTGGTGCCGATTGTGCTGGACGCGCTGATGGCGGTGGCGACGGGCGGTTATGAATTTTTTGTAGGTAATGGCGACGGCATAATTTATGTTCTGATATGGGGTTTTGTCGCCGTTTCCATATCATTGTATTTGATTAAATTATACCTGCCGAAATTATGGGTGGGATTCTTTGGATTTTCGGGTGGCGGCGATTTTGCGTCGGGCAAGGTTACAGCCGAAAAAATCACCACAAACGTTTTGCATTCTGGGTTTCGTGCGATTTTCGCCGCGGTCGTGTTATTACAGATTCGCCCCGTATACGTAACCGAATGGTTGGTCAATCCGTTCTTGCAATTCGGGGCGTTGTACACACACAGCATTACTGAAACGATAAATGAAACAGGCGTTGCCGCACCCGCCGTGGAATGTCCGCCCGACATTGTGGCGCACGGTTGGATCAGCAAATCATCATGCGAATTTTTGGTGCAACCGGTATCTGATATATCGCACGCCAACAACCAGATTATCAAACGAGGATTTGAATTTATTGTGCGTGGGTTGCGCGGGTTACTTACGTTAGTGCCACACGGTGGCGAAGATTTCATGAATGTCATATCGGGCATATTGTTGGTGGTTGCATTTGTGGGCAGTAACCTGTTTATGGCGTTGCTGATTATTCAGGCGATATTTAATTTCGGCATGGCGTTGGTATTGTACCCGTTTCAGGTTCTGACGTGGGTGGCAAAGCCAAAAGATGCGAACAAATGGTTTGATGTGTGGCCGGCTTTTTCCGGAATTACCAAGGCATTGCAACGCCTGATTATCACGATGATTGCATGCGCATTTATTCTGTGTGTCAATTTGGCGATTGTGAAATCATTGTTTAACTGGTCAAATTCTGTGTTCGTGGTTGCCGCCGGTGGCACGGCCACAACCAACATGCCCCAGATGGCAAATGCCGGCATTGGGTTTGGCGGGCACTCGCTGTTATGGATTTCGTCGATACTGACGTTCTATTTGATGTTGCGCATATTTGAAATGACACGTGACCAGTTAAATTCTTATGTTGGGTCTGGCATGGACAAGTTATATAAACAGGTTGGTTCTGACGCGTCCAGAACATGGGGTGACGCCAAGAATCTGGGCAAGCAAATTGGCAAAATAGCGGGTTGGATTAAAAAGAAATGAACGGGTTCATGGATTCTTTGGTTGATTCTGCCGTCCAATGCTGGGGGTGCGAGGTTTTTGACCGCCTGTTTCAGATTGTATCAACGGCCGCCGCCGCAGTGTATAAACAATTTGCGATTTTCTGTGCGATTATATTCTGTGTGTTGTTCGCGTTCTTTGTCATCAATGCCGTGTGGCAGAATATCAAGGGTGGCGTGCGCGACCCATGGTACGCGAAATCCATACGGCCGGTATTTATCAATTCGTTGGTGGCGTTGACGTTCCTGTCCATGGGGGTTATGTTCCCGCGATTTATGACACAGGTTACGTTTGAGCCCGCATCAAAAATCGCATTGGTATACAGCCAGAGTATGCTGCAAACCAATACCGACACAGTAAATGAAAAAGTTTCGTACCAACCGATGGAAATGTCCAATGATGGATTCTATCGCCCGCAATTACGTGACACGATTATTTTGTTGATGAAAACGACAATTACACAGTTTCAATCGTTTATGAAACTGGGCATTGCCGTGATGGACAGCGCGTTTACGTGGAAAGCGTTACTGGGTATTGGCGCGCTGATAAAACATATCATGCTGTTCTTTGTCGGGCTGTATTTGTTCTATGGATTTTTCAAGTTATTTGTGCGGTTCTGTTTTTATTTCGTGGACATTATCATTGCGATGATGTTCTTTGCATTTTTCTTTCCGTTGTCATTGGTTATGGTTTCGTTCAAGGGTGCATCAGACGTGCCATCGTGGATGTCAGGATTGGGTTCAAAACTGGGCGTTGGACAATTCAAGAGTTTGCTGAACGCGATTATTTCGCTGGCGTCGTGCGTACTGACGTACACGGTGATTATGGTAATTATTGCAAAATTCTTTTCTGCGCCGGGGACATCGGCCGCCGAATTGATGGGTGCGATTTTGTCGGGCGATGTTTTTGCAGCCGATTTGAACGAAGATAATTTGGCCCAAATCACTTTAATCAGTTCGGTTGTTCTGGTCTATGTTTTGAATTTCATATATGACCAAATTCCACAGGTTACAAAAATGGTTCTGTCGGCGTTTGACGTCAGCGAAGAACACAAAATGGGTGACCAGTTGGCCGATGACGCAATGCGTCTGACCACAGATGTGGTACAGGCAGCGACGAAAATAGCAAAAACAGTTCTGTCGGGTGGCGATGCACCAAAGAAAGATGACAAAGGCGGTGCGAAATGATGAAAGCAAAACTGATTTCCATGGCCATTCGTTTTTTGATGGGCGCAATTGCAATTGGGCTGGGGATTTGGTATTTATCATCGTCCATTGGCGGTGCGGCATTGACATACACCAGCACACAGAACTTTTTAACCGCGATTGGTGCGGGTGATGATATTGCCAGCGCAAATGGTTGTTTCCTGTGCGGGTATATTTCAAACCTGTTCAGCGTAATTGGTAATGCCGCAGAAATATTCTGGACAGCGATGCTGGACAATATTTGGATTTTATTGGTAATTGGTTTTGGCATTTATCTGTTTATATACACAACGCAATATATTTGGGACGCAGCGAAAAAAACAACTGCGTTGGACACCAAGGAAAAGAAACTGGAATTTTCTGCGTGGTTCGACAAAGTATGGCGACAAGCCGCACGCATAATGTTTGTTGGGGCAATTCTGGGGACACTGGGTATGGGCGGCACAACCGCGTTGCGCGCGATTTCAAATGTCACAATTACACCGGTACTGTATGTTGGCGCAGAATTGTCAATGGCGGCATCGGGCGTTGTTGATGCAACGCAGTGTGGCGCAATTGCTAACCCTGCATCGGGCGATTTATTAAACCCAATCCTGCAACCGTTTATGTGCACTATGGGCAATTTGAACGCCGTGATGCTGGCGGGGGCGGCAGGCGGCTTTGCGATGATGAATTATGCGTGGCTGGGAATGGGCGGTGGTGCATTCACATGGATTGCGGGATTCGTACTGGTCATAATGTTTTTGATAATTGGATTTGACCTGTTTTTCCAAGTGTTATCGATTGTATTCAAATTGGTGTTTATTATCATATTCCTGCCGCTGATAATTGCTGCGACTGCGTTCGAAGGGACATGGAAACTGGCCAGTAATGTTGTTGCCAATGCGGTAACGATGCTGATTAAATCCGCGGTTCAGATTGTTGCGATTTCGTTAAAGATTCTGATTATATACGCGACAGTATCGTTTGCCGCCGACGAATTTTTCCCAGGGCCCGCCGATGGGTACAGTGCAATTATGCCACCACTGTTGGGGCGCACGGTGGAAAACCCAGATGCGCAAACTATGTCGGTTATGAACGTGTTTGCAACATGTGAACGCGTTGCGTTATCAGATGGTGAAATGGACGCTGATAAATTCAAAGATTGCTTTACCGCACAACGCGCAATGGTTGAACGCACATATCCAAACGCATTTGATTTCTTGGACGACGGGTTTGATTTCTTGCTGATAATGTTCTTTATGTTCGTGTTGTATTTCTTTGCCATATCGCCAAAAGTTGATGCGATTCTGGGCAAAGACAGCAAAGAACAATTTGATTTTGGTACATGGACCAAGGATTTGGGCAAAAAGATTTGGGGTATGCCACAACAAATATTTGACGCAGTATCCAAGGCCGCAGGAAAGAAAGATTGATGAAACGTGCAATGAAATTTTTATCAAATTTAATTATGTGCGCTGCGATTATGTTTTCCGCACCGACATTTGCCGCAACTAATTTGCCGGCGGGTGGTGATATTGGCGAATTTGGCGCGTGGACAACGGAACACAATCTGAAATCTTTTACCAATGATATGTCGCGCGATTTGACAGAATTTCAAGCCGGTTTTCAAAATCAACAGTTGGTCAAAGATTATGTCCCGATTGAGGCCAAGGCCGGTCTGGCATTTATGAATGCTATGTCATGGGTTGCAGAAATACTGGACGGGTCGTTGGTGCGATTCGTGGTAATATTTATTATCATCGCGTATATATTTTGGGCGATGTTTGAAACGTACCAGATGATGACCACAAAATCCAACGTGCGTGATTTGGCAAAAAGCGTCGTCAAGAAAGGTGCAACGATTGCAATATGGATTATAATCTTGCAATTTGGGCCGGCGCGCGTATTTATGTGGATTATGGGGCCGATTATTACGGTTGGAACGTATCTGTCGGACTTTATCTTGAACACAATTGCAAATATTGCGGGGGTGGATTTGCCCGACACGTGCACCGCAATTCGCGAATATGCCGTCGCGCACACACCCGCGCGTATGCTGATTGACGCGAATGCCGCCGCCGATATGATGTGCGTACCAACGCGGTTGTCGGGATTTTTCTATACAGCGGTTGCCGCCGGATTCAAATGGATGCTGGCGGGAATTGGGCACAGTGCATTTTCATTTGTAATTGGGGTCGCGTTTGTTGTGCTGTTTGTATATAACGCATTCAAGTTTGCATTTATCGCACTGGGTGTGATTGCGGATTTATTCTTGGCCGTGATAATGTTGCCTTTTACTGCGATTGCTGAAACAGTCGGAAAAACATCGTACAAGGGAATTGCCGGCACGATATTCAATGGATTCTTGGGATTGTTCAAGGTGGAATCATTGTCCGCCCAGATTCAGCGTTTTATAAATGCGGCATTGTATTTTGTATCGCTGTCGATTGTGGTTGCGCTGTGCGCGGCATTGCTGTCGGGAATTATTGATATGAATATGGCCGCCCAAGTCCCCAGTTTGAAAGATGATAACTTTATGGTCGTGTTACTGTCGGGAATTTTGGTTGCGTACTTGGCAAATCACGCAATGGACATTGCCAAGAAAATCGGTGGCAGTATTGATGACAGCATGGGACAAAAGATTAAATCAGAGGCAACACGTCTGTGGAACAATGCGTATGGCGAATATAAAAAGTGGAAAAAGATTATCAAGGAAAACAAGAAATAAAATCAGTCCACAAATTCCAGATAATCACGCGCAACCTTTTTTATACCACGCGTGCGGAATGCAACCGTTAAAATATTGCCCGCGTCTTCGATAACGACACCACGTCCCATATCGGCGTGTGACACCAAACGACCAACCACGCTTTTTGGTGTGGCGGGCGTCACGGCAGCGCGACGTGTGGCATATGATGGGCGCGGTGCGTTTGACGTGCGAATATTGCGCGGGCCGCCCCCTTGGAAATCCAAGAAATGATTATCCATTTCCGTGATAAAACGGCTGGGCGAATTATACTGGCGCGAACCAAACACCATACGCGACATTGCATTTGAAATTATTGCACGGCGACGCGCACGTGTGATTGCAACATATGCCAAACGGCGTTCTTCTTCCAGACCGCCACCATCAATCGCCATATCATTTGGGAAAATTCCATCTTCCCATGCGGGCAGGAATACCGTGTTAAATTCCAATCCCTTGGCCGCGTGAATTGTCATAATACTGACCGCATCAATCACGGGGGCAGCATCGTTATCATTGTCGTCCGCCGTCATCAATGCCGCATGTTCCAAGAAATCCGGCAACGTATCATACTTTGCAATTACATTCGTTATCAGTTCGCGAATATTGTCCAAGCGTTCGCTGGCATCTGTGTCCTTGGACGTGCGCCAATAATTTATATACCCCGATTTTTCCAGTATTGTGCGGGCGACATCCATAGGTGGCATACCCGCCCAATCAAAATCAAATGCCGACAAAAATTCTGTGGCCGCTGCGCCCTGTTTCCCAGACAGCGACGCCGCGCGTAATCCGTCCATCAAATTAGTGCCCTGCGCCCTGATTTTTGCAATCGCAGATGGGCCGAAACCACGGCGTGGTTTGCCAATAATACGCGTGAACGACATATCATCAAACGGATATACCAACAGGCGAAAATACGCAATCGCATCACGGATTTCCATACGGTCATAGAACTTGGTCGCACCGACCAATTTGTATGGAATCCCGCGCGAAGTAAATTCTTCTTCGAACAGGCGCGATAAACTGCCTGCGCGAATCAACACCGCAAAATCAGAATACGGCACACCATCACCGCGACGCATAATTGTGTCGGCGATAATACGTGCCTCGTCCCAATCGGACGGCAGTGTTAAAACATACACCGGTTCACCAGAATTACCGTTGGCGGCGGTACGTAAATCCTTGCCCAAGCGGCCCTGATTATGACGTATCAATGAATTTGCAGCCCCCAGAATGTTTGGCGTGCTGCGATAATTTGTTTCCAAACGAATTATCTGGGCGTTTTTGAATTTCTGTTCGAATCCCAAAATATTTTTGATTTCAGCACCGCGCCACGAATAAATCGACTGGTCATCATCGCCAACGCAACAAATATTTGGTGCGTCCGCATCACGCGTTAGCATTTCCAAGAATTGCATCTGGGCACGATTGGTGTCCTGAAATTCATCAACCATAATGTATTTGAATTGCCGCGAATAACGCGCCAGAATGTCCGGATTTTTATCAAACAGGTTCAACACGTGTAATATTATGTCACCAAAATCAACCGCACCCATACGCGCCAATTCTGCGTTATATGCGTCCAAAATCTTTTTAGCAACGTCACTGACCGTGATATCATCACCATGATGCAGACCCTTGTCCTTGATCGCAGAAATGCGTTCCACCCAATCGGACGGATTATAATCCTTGGCGTCCAATGACATATCGGCAAAAATGTTTTTCAGGGTTGCCTTTTGGTCATCTTCGCCATAAATCAGGAAATCACGACGCAGGCCCGCCGCGGCCGCATTTGCGCGCAATATGCGCAGGCAAATGGAATGAAATGTCCCGCACCACAGGTCAGACGGACGCCACGTGGCCGCATCATCTGCAAATTCGGCAATACGCGTTTTCATTTCGTTCGCCGCGCGATTCGTAAACGTCAGTGCCAAAACCTGCCATGGCATTGCCAGACCGGAATTTAATATATACGCCACGCGCGTGGTCAGCACACGCGTCTTGCCCGTGCCCGCCCCCGACAGCACCAACAGTGGCCCTGCGGTTGTTGTGACGGCTAATTTTTGTTCGGGGTTAAGATTTTCTAGATTTAGATTCACGCATTCATTATAATACACGCGCAACAACATATCAAAAATATATTTTTTATTACAGGAAAGGGACGGTTATGGCGCGTGTTATTTGTTTCGATATTGAAACCACAGGATTTGAATATTTGCGGGGTGACCGCTGTATTGAAATCGGTGCGGTTGAAATGGTCGATGGGCGCATTACCGACAACACATTCCACGAATATATAAATCCAGAGGGGAAAATTATTCCCCCAGAAACATATATGGTTCACAAGATTTCCAATGCTTTTTTGGAAGACAAGCCGAAAATGTCCGTTATCGCGCCAAAATTCTTGGAATTTATTGGCGATGCGCCACTGGTTGCGCACAACGGGATTGACTTTGACTTTCCGTTTATCAATCACGAATTGGAAATGCTGAACCTGCCCCAGATTCCACGTTCGCGCCAGTTGGATTCTATTATCATTGCGCGCAATCGTGTTTTCGGCCCAAAAAGTTATTCGCTGGACGCATTGGCGAAATGGTATGGAATATCACTGACCGCGCGTGCCGACGCACACGGCGCGTTGATTGACGCGGAAATCTTGGCCAAGGTGTACAAGGAACTGGAAAACACAGCCCCCGCCCCAGACATCAGTGAAATTATTGCAAAACAACACGATGCGTTTTTGAA
Organism: uncultured Rickettsiales bacterium; assembly: GCA_900546225.1. Classification (GTDB taxonomy): domain Bacteria; phylum Pseudomonadota; class Alphaproteobacteria; order Rs-D84; family Rs-D84; genus Enterousia. Next base: position 27,789 of record URBZ01000007.1, read on the forward strand.
AACGCCAAAAACAGGTGGCGATTTTCCACATCGCACATTCCCAGCGCACCCAGATGAACTGGAAAATCACAACGCATTTATGGAAAAGTTAAACAAATAAAAAAACGCCCATTTGGGCGTTTTTTTATTTATTTGCCGTGCAAATCCCATTGACACGTGTGTATCCGTCGATACAAACACATGTACCATAACTGTTACGTATTTCTATATCTTTGACACATTCTGCCAAGCATTGACCACTGAATGGTGTATAACCCTTGTTACATACACAACGATCATTTACATAGCTGTTCACACCTGCTGTGCCTGGCGTTTTTGCGTATGTCGAATTATCTGGACACAGCAATGACTGATAGAACATTTCGGAAATATTCTCGATACAGTTATCATCACTGTTGCACAAGTTCTTTTCAGCATCATCATCAGCAAAGACGGCGTATGCGCATGTCAACGCAACATTACGGCACGCACCACGCATTACGTTGTAAACACTGCCGATACTGGCCGATGATGACCATGCGTTGACCTGTGTCACCTGTTGATTATAGCACGTTGCGATATCCAACATACATGATGATGCATAGTCCGATATAATCTGTTGCTGGGCGGCGCGAACATTGACCAGCGCACGTTGGACATAATTCACAACAATGTCATTGTATGGCATATAATTACCATTCTTGTCATATGTGTATGCCTGACATTTGTCCAGAACCGCGCGGCATAACCCTTCGTCGGTAACCTTTTGCTTCGTTCCGATTTTGTGCATCAGGTAACCCGCAATACATGCACCGTTATTGCCGACCGGTGTACTTTCGGTTGGTGTGGCCTTGCAACTTGTCTGGTTGATTGACATACCATATGACTTTTGCAAGAAATTTGCATCAATACCTGCGTTATTATACCCCTTCATAAAAGCGGTAATGTCCGTAATATCTTGGCCCAATACAACCTTGCCATTTTCGTCAATATAGACCTTGGTCGGATCAAGGCATTTTACATAGTTATCACCGCACACCATGTCGTCGGTCATGCATGCGTCCAGCGCACCAATGCAACCCTTGGCATCATATTGATTTTTGTTTTGCAATACAGCCAGTCGGGCCTTTTGCAACATACGATTTGCACTGCGCACATTGGACACCAATGTTTCGTTCATCTTGGTCAGACCCTGTTCATACGAAATGCAATCCTTGTCGATTGCCAAATCGTAATTACCGGTAATCTGCTGGGACGTTGCGCCAACCTCTTTGCATTGGGTCAAGACGGTGTTGCAACGCTTTTTTGCGGCATTGTACAATTCCGTGCCACGCAGGTTTGAAAAACTGCCTGTATTCGTGCTCAGGAAATCCAGATTGAATAAATCACTGGTATCGGCCGTAAAGTCCAAATCCATGTCCAGACCGGTGTACGTGTCCGATGAATACGATGTGGAACTCTTTGGGTCTTTTATCAATGCCTCAATCTGTTCCAGCATATTGCGGGTTTCGGTTGTATCAACCGTGCCGGACAGGGCCTCTTCGGCCTCGGTCGCGGACATAATTGCACGAATTTCGTCCGCCGACAAGCCGACGTAACGGATACGCTGTGCAACCTCGTTCAACTGGGTATTGGCGTCTTTGACGGCGTCTTCAACCTTGGTATATTTGGACAGGTTTGCACTGCAACTGCAACGCTTTTGATTAGAATCAATCACCGCACAGAATTGATCCATGCAATCGTTATATTGTTCCTGACACGATTTGTTCAAACTGGCGGTCTGTTCCAAACGTTCCTTGGCATCAGCAATAGATTCCGCACTGACCGTTTTGGTTGCCGCACGCGTTGATAAATTGCGAATTTCCGATGATATGTTTGATCCCGTCTGGGTGTCTGTGCCGGCGATTTTTGCGCGACCGCCAACCTCTGCGGTTGATGGGCGCAACGTCAGTCCCAAACGACGAACCGCGGGATTGCTGTTTATACTGGCGGCCTCGACCCGCGAATTACGACCGCTGGTATTGACCGCGGCGTCCAATCCAGTGCGCGATGTTGTGACATTGCCGTTTGCACTGGACGCACGTGCGGCGGCCGTCGCACTGCGCGTGGCGGTGGTATTTGACGATGACGCGGCACTGCGCACAGATGTTGTGGTATCGGTCGTGCGCGTGGCGGTGCGCGGTGACACCGTGCGTGACGAATTACTGTCTGACTTGGTTGCGGTTGGAATTACGCGCGATGGCGTAACAGACGCCGTGTCGGCGGCAAACGCCGTCGGCGCGAAACAAACCAACGCACAAAAACATGTCAGAAACTTTTTCATACTTGGCATAATTATATCACAAGTACCCGCGACATAAAAGATGAAAGTTAAAATATGAACACATATCCGCTGACGCTGCGCCACGTTAAAGAGAGCAAAGAGTAGAGAGCAGAGAGCAATGAAGTGCGCCGAATGGCGTGGCACTATTTACTGGATTGCCGCGCCGCGCTCGCAATGACAAAGGTGCTAGTAGTGCATGTAGCAATGGCAGCAGCCCGCAGGCGACAAGTTTTTTTAGTTTTGTATTCTAAAACTAAATAACTGAATCACTCTCTCACTTTATCACTAATCAGTAACCCTCCCCGTCCGCTACGCGGACACCCCACCCGATGGAGGGGAATAAAAAAACGGGGCGATGCCCCGTTTTTTTTATTTTGCTTCTGGTTCGACAGATACTGTCTTGCGATTACCCAGACCCTTTTTGAATTTCACAATGCCTGCAATTTTTGCAAACAATGTGTGGTCTTTGCCCATACCAACATTCAACCCTGGGTGCACAGATGTGCCACGCTGGCGAATGATGATGTTTCCTGGGATAACGCGGCTGCCACCAGATTTTTTGACGCCTAAACGACGTCCTTCTGAGTCGCGTCCATTAGTGGTCGCCGAACCTGCTTTCTTGTGTGCCATAAGTAAACTCCTTAGTCCTTAATCTCTGTAATTTTCACAACAGTGATATACTGACGATGGCCACGTGTGCGGCGATAGTTCTGGCGGCGTTTTTTCTTGAACACCAAAACCTTGTCAGCGCGTTTCTGTTCAACGACTGTGGCAATAACCTTGGCACCGTCAATAAATGGTGTGCCGATTTTGTCACCAATCATCAAAACCTGGTCAAATTCAACCGTACCTTCGGCATCCAGTTTTTCAACCTTTACAATATCACCGCTTTGCACGCGATACTGTTTGCCACCGGTTTGAAAGATTGCGAAATTGCTCATACTTCTTTCTCTTTTATATTGTTCTTGTTCTGCGTTTTGTATAAAACTTGCTACAAAAGTATCATTTTTTCATAAAAAGTCAAGTGTTTTGACGAAAATTCACAACAAACCGTTACAAAAGAGAGCAAAGCGCAGAGAGCAGAGAGCAGAGAGCAGAGAGCAATGAAGTGCGCCGTTGGCGCAGCTCTATTTTACTGGATTGCCACGCTGCGCTCGCAATGACAAGATGGCCATTCTAGCTCTTTTGTCATTGCGAGGAATGAAATGACGAAGCAATCCAGTTGATAATATTGCGCAGCACATATTTGTCATTCCTGCACAGGCAGGAGAACTTGCTCTGCGACGAAAAAACAAGTGCGCCGACTGGCGCGCTTCGTTGCTCTCTGCTCTCTGCGCTTTGCTCTCTATTCTCTATACTCTATTATCTATGCTCTAACAAAAAAACGGGGCGATGCCCCGTTTTTTATTATTATTCTGGTTTTTTCCATGTTTGCAAGACGTTCTTGTCCGTGCTGGTGCTATCTTTACCGATTGCATCCAACAAACACTGCTGACGCATTGCAGCGGAATCACAAGTTTTATCATCTTTCTCTTCACTGAATTTGCATTCTGTTGCTGACGCCGCGCCCGTGCCATTCAATATATCGTTCAATGTCACAATATTACGGCATGTGTTGGTTGTGTAATCCGGAGTGTTCTTGCACTGGGCATCGTCCGCCTTGTCAATAACGGCCTTGAACGGCGAATTAGACGGATTACAAATCATCTCTTCATAGCAATGCGGAACATTTGCAACCTGTGCACAGTATGTTCTGATACGCGCCGTTGTCCACGAAGCATTGGCCTTTGCCTGTGTTTCATAGCAGTCGTAAATTTCGCTGATACATTCGCTGAAATTCGTGCTGGCGGTGACCGCAGCGTTACGAACAGACGTCTTTTCCGCATTTGCAAATTCCAAACGCTTTTGTTGCAGGGCCTGTTGCGCGGCAACCTTTTGATAGCCGATGTTTTGTGCGGTCTTGCGCAGTTGTTCGCCATAAGAATCACAATCCGCATTTGCGTCCAGCGCATATTTCTGCATAATGCTGCGGCGTGCATCAGCAACCGGCCCGCGCAGGTTTGAATATGGATCGCCCGACGCCGACGAATACCCAAAGCATGTTGCAGAATTAGATGCGGTATAGCCAGAATTTGGCGTAATGAAATTCAATTCATACGAACCTGTGTTTGATACGCTGACATAACTGTTATAGTTATATGGGCACTGGGACGCACCGTTGCCGCATTTGCGACCCGATGATGGTGGCGTACCACATGCTTCGTAAATACCGTTAAAGCAGGAATCCAACACGCGGTTGCAAACATTGTTGTGGGCATATTCGAACAATTCATAACCCCATGTTTGCGCCAATGAATCTTTCAGATTATCACTGCTGCTGAGTGCGCCGTCAATCCCCGCCAAGCCAGATACAACATCAGACAGGTTTTTGAACGCATCGGTCAACTTGCTGGTATCGTCAGACAAAATTGTCAATGTGTTTTCCTTGGCATCGGCCCATGATTGCAGCGACGCCAAAATATCACTGGACGAACCATCAATATTTTTTATATCAAAGCCAAAGTTATTTCCGCCCGCTGTACAGTATGACGGCTTTTCACACGTAGATAATTTATTTCCATCTTTTAGATAGATAGAATGATTATTACACCATTTGATGGCCTCGTCAGAATTTACACCGTATTTCTGGGTTGTTTCCTGCCATGAAACGCAGTTCATAACCTTTTCTGCATCGGTCAGTTGGAATGCATCGGATACATCCTTGCCCTTGTTTGCAATCAGCAATGCCAATTCACCAGAAACCTTAATCAATTCTTCGTTTGCTGATTCCAGTGCGGTTTCCGCCTCTGCAAATGCCTTGACACGACCGGCACACGCACAACGACGCTGGGCCGCATTACGCGCAGTACAGATTTCGTCCATGCATGTGTAATATGATTCCATACAGTTGTTATATGCATCCGCCGAAATCAGACCAGTTGTTGAATCGATGATGTTTGAATAGTTACCCGTGTACAACTTGTTATTCAGGTATGTATACGTACTGGTATATGTGGTCTTGCTGCCGCGGATTGCGTTACCCTGTAATGATACGCGCGCAGAATTTGTTGTTGCACGATTTCGCACGGTGCGCGCCGGCGTTGTTGTGCGGGCAACAACGCTGCGTGATGAATTTGTGTTTGTTACAGTTTTTCGCGCTGTGTTTGTGCGTGCCGCGACACCACGCGCGCTGTTCGCGCTGACCGTTGTGGCGGTGCTTGCATCATCACGACGCGATACGACATTCGCACTATTGCGACGCGAATTGGCTGTGTTTGCACGTGGCGATTGCGCCATTCCCATTTGAACATTTACCGGTGCAACAGGATCGGCAAATACAGCGCGAATTGACACCAATGTAGAACAAACAAAAAATGCCCCCGCCAACAAGAACACAGTTCCCATGGCATTTTTGCAAAAATCTGCGACGTTACGGCTTGTCATAAATATTCTCCCGTTTCGTGGGGAAATCCCCAGAAAACCCGTTGTTTAACGTGGCAGACACCAACGCGGCATCCACCTTTATTGTTGTAATTATAACATTTTTGCGTGGGGCTGTAAATATTAAAAGTTCAAAGTTCAGAGTTCAAAGTTCAAATGAATAAAGCAGTGCGCCAGATGGCGCACACATTATTTGAACTTTTGTTAAAAACTGTAATTGAATGACAGACCGGTAAAGTTAAACCCGCGATTTGGATCTGTGAAATTACCGTTTGAAAAATGCTGGGTAAAATATTCAATTGCCAGATTGTCCGCAACCCTGTATCCGACGAAAAAGCGTTCGCCAAATACCAGACGCGACGACACCCACCGATCGCGCGAGTCACGCATATATGGTCCAACACCAATACCGGTATAAAAACCGCGCCACTGCAACAACGCAACATCCCACGACACGCCCGCCGCAAAGAACGACAGACCACGTCCACCATGGTACGCAACATTTTGCGTCAGTTCAAAATTTATACGCGCCGGCAGGCGGAAAATTTCCATCGGTTGGGCATATTGGAACATAAACAGTGTTTGCGGATTAAATTCCCACAGCCACGGTTCAACCAATTTGAACAACGTGCCGTCACCGGTGGATTGCGCCACATACAGCCCCAGCGAATTTTGCGCGCCACGCCCAAACATTGGGTTTTCTGCGCCGTACGACACGATGGGCAACGCGCATAACAATGATACAATTGCGATTTTTTTCATGCCCCGATTATACACCGAAAAAGCATAAAATTAAAGTTCAAAGTTTGTGCGCTGCGCGCAACATAACATAAACTGGATTGCCACGCGTCGCTGCGCTTGCTCGCAATGACAGAGGTTCTAGAACGACTGTCATTGCGAGTGAAACGAAGCAATCCAGTAAATAAACCAGTGCGCCATTCGGCGCACTATCTATTATCTATGCTCTATTATCTATTCTCTAAAAAATGCCCCATGTGGGGCATTTTTTATTTGCGCGGGAATTTAACCGCAGCTTGCGCCGCCGCCAAACGTGCGATTGGCACGCGGAACGGACTGCACGATACTGAATTAAATCCAACCTTGTGGAAAAATTCAATAGAATCAGGATCGCCACCGTGTTCACCGCAAACGCCCAAGTGGATTTCATCACCCTTGGTCGCGCGTGCTTTGGCAACAGCGTCCTTTATCAACAGACCAACGCCCAACTGGTCAACAGATGCGAATGGGTCTGCGACATATACGCCGCGCGCACGGTATTCGTCCAAGATTTTACCAGTATCATCACGGGACATACCCAATGTTGTCTGGGTCAAATCATTTGTACCAAATTCAAAGAATGCGCAACTTTCGGCGATTTCATTTGCCAACAGTGCAGCACGTGGCAATTCAATCATTGAACCGACAGTGTATTCAACGCGGTCACCAACCTCGCTGAACAATGCTTCGGCGGTTGCATCGATAACTGCTTTGACGATATCGACTTCTTTCTTTGAACCAACCAATGGAACTTCGATTTCTGGGTGTACAGACGTGCCTGCTGCTTTGCATTCCAATGCCGCCGACAAAATCGCGCGTGTCTGCATTTCGCAGATTTCTGGGTATGTAATTGCCAAGCGGCAACCACGATGGCCCAACATTGGGTTAGATTCGCGCAATGCTTCGCTGCGTGCCTTTACAAATTCCACAGATTTGCCGATGTGCGCCGCCAATTCTGCAATTTCTGCATCGGTGTGTGGCAAAAATTCGTGGAGTGGTGGGTCAATCAAACGGATTGTAACCGGCAGACCGTCCATGATTTTGAACAGTTCAACAAAGTCCGCTTTCTGGTATGGCAACAATTTTGCCAACGCTGCGCGACGACCGGCCTCGTCATCGGCCAAAATCATTTCGCGCATATCCTGAATACGGGACGGGTCAAAGAACATGTGTTCTGTACGCGCCAAACCGATACCTTCTGCACCGAAATCACGTGCCTGTTTTGCATCTTTTGGTGTTTCGGCGTTTGCCTTGACTGTCAATGTTTTGATTTCATCAACCCACTGCATCAATGTGCCGAAATTGCCAGTCAATTCAACAGATACTGTTGGGACTGCGCCACGGATAATCTGACCCTGTGCACCATCGATAGAAACCCAATCACCTTCGTGAATAACGACGCCGGCGGTTGTGGTCAATGTCTTGGTTGCATAGTCAATTTTGATGTCAGGAGAACCCGATACGCATGGCGTACCCATACCACGTGCAACCACGGCCGCGTGCGATGTCATACCACCACGTGCGGTGATAACACCCTGTGCCGCGTTCATACCCGCGATATCTTCTGGGGACGTTTCAACGCGAATCAGCATAACCTTTTTCCCTTCGGACGCCCATTTTTCAGCATCTTCGGCGTTAAATACCGCCTGACCAACAGCCGCCCCTGGGGACGCAGGCAAACCAATCGCGATTACGTCACGGGTTGCCTTTGGATCTAACATTGGGTGCAACAGGTGGTTCAACTGGTCTGCACCAACGCGCAAAATCGCTTCTTCTTTGGTCAGCAAACCTTCGTTCACCATTTCAACCGCCATACGGACAGCGGCGGCCGCGGTACGTTTACCGTTACGGCACTGCAACATCCACAGTTTGCCGTGTTCGATTGTAAATTCCATGTCCTGCATGTCTTTGTAGTGCTGTTCCAGTTTTTCACGAACATCGCACAATTCTTTATAGACAGATGGCATGGCTTCTTCCAATGACAGACGGCCAGAGTTATCTTTGCTCATTGGCTGTGGGGTACGAATACCCGCAACGACGTCTTCGCCCTGGGCATTGATTAAATATTCGCCATAGTATTTGTTTTCGCCCGTTGCTGGGTCGCGGCTGAAACATACGCCGGTTGCACTGTCGTCGCCAGAATTACCGAATACCATCGCCTGAACGTTTACGGCCGTGCCCCAATCGCCAGGAATGTTGTTCAGTTTGCGGTATGTGATGGCCTTTTTGCTCATCCAGCTACCGAATACTGCGCCGATACCCAGTTTCAACTGTTCCCATGGATCTTGTGGGAAAACCTTGCCAATCTGGACGCCGATTTCTTTGAACTGTTCGACCAGTTCTTTCAGGTCATCTGCGGTCAGTTCGGTATCAACCTTGTAGCCCTTGGCTTCTTTCATTTCTTCCAATTTGTGTTCGAACAAATTGATGTCTGCGCCCAATACCACGTCCGAGAACATCATGATAAAGCGGCGATATGAATCGTATGCAAAACGTTCGTTGCCAGAATGACGCGCCAACGCCTTGACCGTTTCGTCGTTCAAGCCCAAATTCAAAACAGTGTCCATCATACCAGGCATGGAAACGCGTGCACCACTGCGCACAGAAACCAACAATGGGTTATTCATATCTGCGAATTTTTTACCCATAATAGATTCAATATGTGCAATACCCGCATGCACCTGATCCATCAAATCCGACGGATATGTTTCGTTGTTGTTATAGTAATATGTACAAACGTCTGTTGTGACGGTGAACCCCGCTGGCACAGGCAGACCAACCAAGTTCATTTCGGCCAAATTTGCGCCCTTGCCACCCAGCAGATTACGCATATCTGCGCGGCCTTCGGCGGCACCATTGCCGAATGTGTATACCCATTTATTGCTCATGGTTTCTCCTTTAATTAAAAAGCCCTGTGATTTTGTGAAAAAAAGCCCGTGATTGCAAGAAAAAATCTTGTGAAATTTGTATTTTTTTATGTGTGGTGTGTCAATAGATTCCTGGGGCACGAAAAACGCGTTTGATGTATGCTGACAAAACAAAGAAAAAATGAAATATCGCAATGAAAATTTTATACCCGCGCGGGCGATGGTGCTGGGCATGCACGATGCGTTGGTGTCACTGACCGGACTGATTGCGGGCATTGCATTTACGATGCCACGCCGCCGCGATATAGTGCTGACCGCGATAATTGCATCAATCACCGCCAGTATGTCCATGGCGGCATCAAACTATCTGGCGGAAAAGGCGGGCGATGGGCAATCCGCCCTGCGCGCGGGGTTGTACACGGGCGCGGCATATATGTTGACGTGTGTGGTGCTGATAATACCGTTTACGTGCGTTGCAAATCGCACGGTGGCACTGTTTGCGACGTTCGCATTGGCGATACTGATAATATTTATATTTAACTGGGGATTGGCACGGCGCGGCACGCGACATTGGCAACACCGCGCGTTTGAAATGCTGGGCGTGTGCGCGGGCGTATCGTGCGCGGCATTCATAATCGGACAAATGGCCACATATTTCTTGGGCCCCAGTATCTGATTTTTTACTTTACACCGGCGGATGACGTTTTATACTTATCGTCATTATGACAGATTTAACAAACCCAGAATTTATCAAGAAACTGAACGCGCATTTGGACGCCGGTGGCGTTATTGCATTTCCGACCGACACTGTTTGGGGACTGGGGGCATTGCCAACACGCGCGGGGGCGGACGCACTGTTTGAAATAAAACAACGTCCACACGAAAAACATTTGATTATAATGTCAGACACATTGGCGCACCTGCGCGGGTATATGGCGGATTACCCAAAAATCGCATTTGATTTGGCGGCGCGACATTGGCCTGGGGCATTGACACTGGGTGTGCCGGTGGCGGATACAGACACCATGTCATTCGGTGGGGTACGTGTGCCGAATTATAAACCATTTCACGATTTGTGCGCGGTGGTACGCGGGCACTGTTTGGCAACAACATCGGCGAACATCTCTGGGATGCCGCCGCTTGATAACGCGGACGCAATTCGTGCGCAATTTCCGAACATTATTGTGGTTGATAATGCATATGCGCCAATGGGTGGCGCACCCAGCACGGTTGCAATCCTAACCGGCGGGGACGATATAAAGGTTGTCCGCACAGGCGCGATTAAATTATAAAAAAAGCACCACAAATGTGGTGCTTTTAACTTTAACGGAACAGGCCATGACGTTTATGTTCGTCCGCATTGACCGGCAACATACGAAAATACGCCGACACAATGTCGCGATATTTTTCAAATCGCGCCGGCATATCAAAACGCATCATATTCATATAAAAAAACATGTATTCTATTATTGCGGAATGTTTTTGGGCCGCAATATCAATCAACGTTATAAATTCATCCCAATTTTCGGTCTTCATGGCATAGACCATTTTTTTGACCTTGTCTATTTCGCCACGTGATAATTTTACCTCGTGTCTGTACAGGCCGCCCATATCAACCACGCGGCCATCTTTGATATTATCGTCGCGCACATCACTGTATGCCAACCCCTTGGTCAAATTGGCATAGAATAATTTTTCGCGTGCCAGTTCAAAACTGTTTGCACGATTGCCACCAACCCAATCCATTAAAATCCACGTGTATTTTTCACGGTCGTATTCAAATTGCGAACCAATATACGCCCGATTAAATACATTGCGCGCACGGCGCGTCAAATGCATATTATCCAGTTCAGACGTAAAAAAATACGGCTGGCGACTGATTTTCAGGGCAAATGGCTTGTCCCCAATGGTCAGTTTATATACGCTGCCCTGTGCGCCACTGGCAACATATTCTATTTTGGTGTCGCGCCCCAACAGACGTGGCGGGGTCAATTTGAACCCTTTGATATTTACCACAGCCGGCCTCGCCGCCAATTGGCGATGAAAATCCACCCCAATCGCGTTTATATCGGCAACAAATTCCCGCGTTAAATCGGCAATTTGGTCACGCGGAATCCCCGCCAGTAACTGTGGCGGCAAACTGCCCCGCGTATCAGTCAAATCATCACGATATTTCTTCATACTACAATTGTACCACGCCCCTGATAAATGGCAAATAAAAAACCGCCACGTGGGCGGTTAAATTTCGGTTTTTATATCACTACTGGATTTATTCTGGCGACGACCTACTCTTCCGTGGCTTAAGCCAAAGTACCATCGGCGATACGGGGTTTCCCTGTCTGGTTCGGAATGGAACAGAGGGTGACTCCCGCTCAATAATCACCAGAATAAATCCAGCGAACATCGTAATTCTGTATCAGAATCACTTCAACGTTCTCTTCAAGCATACGCCTGACTTGCTATCAAGTCAAGGCAAAAAGATAAAAAGTCAATGGTTCGATTAGTACTGTTAAGCTAAACCCCTCACAGGGCTTACACCGACAGCCTATCAATGTCCTAGTCTAGAACTGAACTCATGGGGATATCTTATCTTGCGACCAGCTTCCCGCTTAGATGCTTTCAGCGGTTATCTGTTCCGAACATAGCTACCCTGCGGTGCCGCTGGCGCGACAACAGGTACACCAGAGGTTCGTTCGACCCGGTCCTCTCGTACTAAGGTCAAGTTCGCTCAAATATCCAACGCCCACAGTAGATAGGGACCTAACTGTCTCACGACGTTATTAACCCAACTCACGTACCGCTTTAAATGGCGAACAGCCATACCCTTGGGACCTGCTCCAGCCCCAGGATGCGATGAGTCGACATCGAGGTGCCAAACACTACCGTCGCTATGGACGCTTGGGTAGCATCAGCCTGTTATCCCTAGAGTAGCTTTTATCCGTGTGCGATGGCCCCACCATGCGGAACCACCGGGTCACTATGACCGACTTTCGTCTCTGCTCGGGGTGTCCCCCTTGCAGTCAGGCTTGCTTTTGCCATTGCACTCACCGGCTGATTTCCGACCAGCCTGAGCAAACCTTCGCGCGCCTCCGGTACGATTTGGGAGGCGACCACCCCAGTCAAACTGCCCATCACGCACTGTCCCCCGCCCTGCTTCAAGAACGCGGGTTAGACACTAAAACACATCAGGGTGGTATTTCACCAACCGCTCCAAGCAAGCCGAAACCTGCTCTTCAAAGCGTCCCACCTATCCTACGCAAATGAGTCCTAGTGCCAGTACGAAACTGCAGTAAAGCTTCATAGGGTCTTTCCGTCTAGCTGCGGGTACCCGGCATTTTCACCGAGAATTCAATTTCGCTGAGTCTATGTTGGAGACAGTGTGGAGATCGTTACGCCATTCATGCGGGTCGGAACTTACCCGACAAGGAATTTCGCTACCTTAGGACCGTTATAGTTACGGCCGCCGTTTACTGGGGCTTCACATCAATGCTTGCACACCTCTGCTTAACCTTCCAGCACTGGGCAGGCGTCAGTCCCTATACATCATCTTATACGATTTAGCAGAGACCTGGGTTTTAAGTAAACAGTCGCCCCCACCTGGTTTGTGTCACCTGATTAAAGTTGCCTTGAAACAGGCCATCCTTATCCCGAAGTTACGGATGTATTTTGCCTAGTTCCTTCAACATAGTTCTCTCAACCGCCTTAGTCTACTCGACTCGAGCACCTGTGTTGGTTCTGGGTACGATCTATACGCGTGGGCTATTTCCCGGAACTGCTTCACTGCCGCACCAATCCAATAAGGCGCAACAATTTACGCAATTCGTCACTCTCACGCAGGTCACGGAATATTAACCGTGTTCCCATCGACTACGCCTTTCGGCCTCGCCTTAGGGGTCGACTCACCCTACCCTGATTAACATTGGATAGGAACCCTTGCTCTTACGGCGTCAAGGTTTCTCACCTTGATTAGCTGCTACTCATGCCAACATTCGCGCTTCTGATACCTCCACCGTGGCTCGCGCCTTCGGCTTCACAGGCCTACAGAATGCTCCGCTACCGCGCGTCTTACGACGCACCCGCAACTTCGGTAAATGATTTTAGCCCCGTTACATTTTCGTTGCCGAAACTCTAATAGACCAGTGAGCTATTACGCTTTCTTTAAACGATGGCTGCTTCCAAGCCAACATCCTGGTTGTTTTGGAATCTCGACTCACTTTCCCACTTAATCATTATTTTGGGACCTTAGTTGGCGGTCTGGGCTGTTGCCCTCTCGTCCACCGACCTTAGCACCGATGGACTGTTTCCCAGGCTATAATTTGTTGGTATTCAGAGTTTGATATGGGTTGGTAAGATTTTACTCCCCCTAGCCATTTCAGTGCTTTACCCCCAACAACGAACACCTGAGACACTACCTATATAGTTTTCGCGGAGAACCAGCTATAACGGGGTTCGATTGGCTTTTCACCCCTAGACACAAGTCATCGCCCAATGTTGCCATATTGGTGCGTTCGGCCCTCCAGCGACTGTTACGCCGCCTTCAGCCTGCTCATACCTAGATCACCCCGCTTCGGGTCTATTACTGCATACTCAAATCGCCCTATTCAGACTCGGTTTCCCTTCGCTTACACCTAGCGGCTTAGGCTTGCATGCAATAATAACTCGTTGGCTCATTATACAAAAGGTACGCCATCACCGGAAAACCGGCTCTGACAGCTTGTAAGTATTCAGTTTCAGTGTCTATTTCACTCCCCCTTCGGGGTTCTTTTCACCTTTCCCTCACGGTACTTGTTCACTATCGGTCAATCAGGAGTATTTAGCCTTGGGGGAAGGTCCCCCCATGTTCAAACCGGGTTCGCGTGTCCGGCTCTACTCTTGAACCAAAAAACTAGCTTTCGCATACAGGGCTATCACCTATTATTGCTGTGTTTTCCACCACATTTTGCTAGCTAAAATCTCGGTCACTGGGCTGGTCCCTGTTCGCTCGCCACTACTAAGGGAATCGCTGTTGCTTTCTTTTCCTGCGGGTACTGAGTTGTTTCACTTCTCCGCGTTTGCTTCTTTGACCTATGTATTCAGCCAAAGATAATCCATAAAGGATTGGGTTTTCCCATTCGGACATTCCGGGGTCAAAGCATATTGACGGCTCACCCGGACTTATCGCAGTCTTTCACGTCCTTCATCGCCTCTGATTGCCAAGGCATCCACTAAACACCCTTTGTTACTTTTTATCTTATGCTTGAAGAGAATGTCTTCATGCATGTTCCATAAAAAGAACTTGAATGAGCAGACGTTAAAACGTCTTTTAAGCATTTAAGTTGATTCTTGTTTCTCTAATTGAATTATCACTTTCGTGATTACTCTAATAGAAAGATTTTTGAGATTATTACGATGTTCAACAAATCAAGAAATTCATATTTCTATAAACTTTATGATTTGCGACATAAAAACCGATTCACAATATATTGCTATAAAAGCAGATTCCGACGATATTCATCTTGGAACATCTGGAATCAAAAATGATTTAATCATTTCTGATTCCAACCTCATCAAATTTAAGTGGTGGGTCAGGAAGAACTCGAATCTTCGACCTCCGCTGTATCAGAGCGGCATTCTAACCAACTGAACTACTGACCCAGCAGAAAGTTTCCCACATCAAAAAGAGATATTCAGACAGTCGCGTTTGGATTTGACCGTTTTCGTGTAAACGGTATTCTCTATAAAGGAGGTGATCCAGCCGCACCTTCCGGTACTGCTACCTTGTTATGACTTAACCCCAATCACCAACCCCACCGTAGGCGGCGTTCTCTTGCGTTAAACTACCGACTTTGGGTGAAATCGACTCTCATGGTTTGACAGGCGGTGTGTACAAGACCGGGGAACGTATTCACCGCTGCATTCTGATCAGCGATTACTAGCGATTCCAACTTCATGTCCTCGAGTTGCAGAGGGCAATCTGAACTGGGGCGTCTTTTAAGGATTGGCTTTGCCTTGCGACATTGCGACCCATTGTTGGCGCCATTGTAGTACGTTTGTAGCCCGACCCGTAAGAACCATGATGACTTGACGTCATCCACACCTTCCTCTCGCTTGACGCGAGCGGTCCCCTAAGAGTTCCCGGCATTACCCGCTGGCAACATAGGGCGTGGGTTGCGCTCGTTGCAGGACTTAACCTAACATCTCACGACACGAGCTGACGACAGCCATGCAGCATCTGTCTCCGCACCTACCGAATAGAAGACAACCATCTCTGGAAGTCGCGTGCGGGATGTCAAGGGTCGGTAAGGTTTCTCGCGTAGCATCGAATTAAACAACATACTCCACCGCTTGTGCCGGTCCCCGTCAATTCCTTTAAGTTTTAATCTTGCGATCGTACTCCCCAGGCGGTGTGCTTAACGCGTTAGCTACGTCACTGATACCCCGAAGGGAACCAACAACAAGCACACATCGTTTAGGGCGTGGACTACCAGAGTATCTAATTCTGTTTGCTACCCACGCTTTCGTCCCTCAGTGTCAGCAATGATCCAGAAGACTGCCTTCGCCATTGGTGTTCTATCTGATATCTACGGATTTCACCCCTACACCAGATATTCCATCTTCCTCTATCACGCTCCAGCCTGCCAGTATCAAAGGCAGTTCCAGGGTTGGGCCCTGGGATTTCACCCCTGACTTAACAAACCACCTACGGACGCTTTACGCCCAGTAAATCCGAACAACGCTTGCACCCTTCGTATTACCGCGGCTGCTGGCACGAAGTTAGCCGGTGCTTTTTCTATCGCTACTGTCATCATCTTCACGATTAAAAGAACTTTACAACCCGAAGGCCTTCTTCATTCACGCGGCATGGCTGGGTCAGAGTTTCCTCCATTGCCCAATATTCTTAGCTGCTGCCTCCCGTAGGAGTCTGGACCGTGTCTCAGTTCCAGCGTGGCTGATCATCCTCTCAGACCAGCTATGGATCATTGCCTTGGTAGGCCGTTACCCCACCAACAAGCTAATCCAACGCGGGCACATCCATCACCGATAAATCTTTCCCGTTTCCGGCGTATGCGGTATTAGCGTTCGTTTCCAAACGTTATTCCCCAGTGATGGGCAGTTTCCCACGCGTTACTCACTCGTGCGCCACTAGCTCCACAGGGCAAGCCCTGCTTCACCCGTTCGACTTGCATGCCTAAGACCTGCCGCCAGCGTTCGTTCTGAGCCAGGATCAAACTCTCAAGTTCTTAAAAAACTTGGGTTTAAGTCCTGTGCATACAAACAACACTGACATAATATCAGTTCGTCTTTACATATATATTCGCAAGACAAGTTTTTAACGAGGTTTCATATGTTAAACCTACTACCTGTCTAGGATATGCACATTGACTTAGTCAAAGTTTGGATATTTCCAAATTCAACTGTCTGCATATCTCTTCTTGAACGATTTTCGATTTGCATCAAAAATCACTTGATGAGCTGCTTTTATTCACAATGTTTGCGAGTTTATCAGGAACCCTATTTCATTTGGTCGTTCCGATAACCGCAGAATTTCAGGGGTTGAGAGTTTTTTTTGATTTGTTCTCAACTTGAAAGCCCGCATAGTATGTGTTCTATTTCGGAAAAAGTCAAGCGGTTTTTGGAAAATAATTTCAAAAAAATTTAACCCAGCCGACAAAAACACCAACAACACACTGAAATTTCGAGATTTTTTTATTGTGAAAAAAATCAAACTTTTTCGTTTTTTTTGTTTTTTATTGTTATCGCACGAATCGATATTTGCGAAAATCACGATTCGGTTTCAGAAAAAACGCCCGAAAAATCGGGCATTTTTATGTTTCTTCAACGATTCGAATATCAAAAACGGTACATAAAGCCCAATTTAATCATTGGATAGAACTTTATATCGTCCAGTTCGCTTTGGGCATCAGCCAAGGCCTCTGCTTTGACACGGTCAACCTCTGCCTGTTCCGCAGAACTGCTGACTGGTTTCCATGTGCTGGCCGCGGTATCATAATATTCCAAACCGGCAAACGGCACGTCCAGATTCAGTTGCGCCGTCTTGCTTGTAAACACAACACCAGCGTCCATATAAATCTTGAACCCTGCAAACAGTCCAAAATCAAAACCAGTCCCCAGATATGGGCCAGAATATTTCCAATCTGCGCGGGCTGTGCCGTGTACGCTGTTTCCTGTATAGCGGTACAAGTTATCCATCAACTTGAATTCAAACGCATCGGACGGCAATCCGTCTATTTTTCCAGACAAGTTCGCGTCCACGTCCAGTTTTCCGGTATAATAACCACCAGTCAATCGCAAACCGCCCCAAAACCATGTGTTACCAAACGGGTAAAAATCAACCAACGCTGCCACATGATGCGCTTTGATTTCGCCATCATTTATGGTCAGATTATCACCAATATCAATGCCACTGCTGCCCATAGCACTGTCTACGGCTGAGTTTATTGCAGATTTTACCGGACGCGTGCTGGCAAAGTCGACACGGAAGCCAAATCTTTTCAGCCAAAAAGAATCAAAATCTTTGTTTGCGTATCCAACAAAGCCGTTCAAACCACTGGTGGCAGATGCCCCCAGCCCCACCTGAACACCATGCAACCATTCGCGCGATGTTTTTTCCGCAATCGCTGTATCAGATGTGTTTTCTGTTATGGTTTCTGGTGTCGTTGTTTCTGCGGCATATGTCGCCGGCACAATCATCATAGCAGCAACTGCACTGCACAGGATTTTTTTCATGTTTTCTCCTTTGTTAGTGATTATATTCATAATAATAGATGCCATGTGTGTTGCACAAGCAAATTTTCTGTTTAATTCAAACCTTTTTTGTGATACTATTCATGGTATGAAGACGAATATTTTAATTTTATCGTCCCTGCTGTGTATGTGTGGGGCGAACAATGCCGGCGCATCTGAATGTATCGGTGCGGGCTGTGATATCGAACCAATGATTGGGCAACCTGTCCAGTTGGGTACTTTTGATACCCCTGTGGTTATGGCGGAACCAATGACACCTGCAAACACACCAATGCAGTATGTCTATTTGGATCACAGACCAATGCAACAGACAAAGTTGCTGAGCATTAAACCAGTAGAACCTGATAATCGCCCCGCGTTGTGGGACGGCGTTCAGGGTAAATACACCCAGAAAAAGTTTGACAAGACCGTAGATTGGCGCGATGGCGTACCTGTTTGGGACGATTCGATTGTGTCATATCGGGACAAGGATTTTTCGGACTGGTTCTTGGAACCATTGCCAGAATTATACATTCGTGATGCGGATGTTCCCAGCACGACTGACCCAGCGGTTACGTTATACAACCAGACAATGGACGATGCCGCGGCGACACGCGCCCGCGTCGAAGAATTGCTGAGTCCGCAAAAGCCATGTGATAACCTGTGGACAAATGATGTTGTTGCGCCACGCCCAGAATACACCGCCCAAGACATGACCGAAAGTGTTCAGGTTGTGTTTGGTCGCGCCGACGGTTGTCCATTTGAAACAGAAACAGAATGCACCATTTGGCGTCGCAAGCCCGTTGTGCACGAGGTTGTTGCCCCGCGCAGTGCGAAAATTCAGGACTTTCGTATGGCTGAATTTGTAGAGGCGACAAAATGCGATGCCGATATTGATGCCACAAATCCAGCGGCCGCGCCGTTGGTTGCGCGCTATAAAATGCTGATGAATTCGGCGAATGCGTGTTGCACCGATGGTATGGTGTATGCATTGCGCAGCGCGGGCGCATCGGACGGTCTGATTTACAAATTCATGTCTGACGACGCGAATTTCTATGGTTTTGGGTCACGTTGCCTGATGATGACGGACAAGGAACTGGACACCAAGTATCCAAATACCGCGACCGCGGCGGTTGCCGCCGATGTGCGCAATGGTTGCCTGTGCCGTGGCCGCCAATGGTTCAGTGCGCTGCTGGCACCATTTACAGACGCATACGCGGCCGTGCCAGAATTCAAAGATGCCAAGTTTAATTACACATACACGGACGGACTGGGACGCGAAATTACCACGTCTATCAACAACGATGTCCAGAATGTGTTATATCAACTGACATTGTGTCCATAAAAACGCGCCACTGGCGCATTTTTTATTAGAGCATAGATAATAGAGCATAGATAATAGATAGTGCGCCGAATGGCGCACTGCTTTATTTACTGGATTGCTTCACTACGTTCGCAATGACAGTAGTTTTTTTGTGCATGTGTCGCCTGCGGACTTCGTCCTTGCCGCAACCTTCGCGTGCCGCTCGGTTTCATTGCGAGCAAGCGTGGCGCAGCGCGTCAATCCAGCAAATAAAACTTGACATTATTTATATTTTGTCTATTTTATAGTTGTCTAAAAAAGGAGGACCCGCATGGTCGATTTCGGCTTTTCAAATATTGATTGGAATTTAACAATTAAACGTTTTGAAGAATCTACGTACAAAATAATAAATAGTTACGGTTTCGCTGGCAATCGAGAATGCATTTTAGTTCCAGAAACAAAATTTGCAAAAACACGGCAAAAATATCCAGATGCAGAAGTAGTTTGTTATGAAGAACTTATTTACATGAGCGGTGTTAGCAAAGAATATAATGAAGTTCTGTATAATATAAAGCAGCTTAAAAAATATAACAGCCCCAGCAGCAATCCAATAGATAAACAAAATTCGAGAGTTGCATTGTTGGTCAGTTTGAGAAAGTGGTATTGCGCCACATCCAGAAAAACATTTTCTGGTTTTGTTTCACAATTCATGCCTTTGACGCACTTTGCAGTAAAACAACAAAAACAGAAATAGAGAAAACTGTGTTCTAATAAAAACGCGCCACTGGCGCGTTTTTTCAAAGTTCATCCGTCTCCGCTGATGCTCCGCCGCGATAAAAATTTTGTGCGCTGCGCACAACATAAAATAAACTGGATTGCCGCGCTACGCTACGCTTGCTCGCAATGACAAAGGTGTTAGCAGTGCAAGGAAATAACAAGAGCGAAAGTCCGCAGGCGACAAGTTTCTAGAAATATAGTCATTCTTGTCGCGTGCTAAGTTCTCCTCCTGTGGAGGAGTACCCGAAGGGGGAGGTGGTCTTTTGTCTGAATG
>URBZ01000008.1 GCA_900546225.1 uncultured Rickettsiales bacterium
TTTTTATACCTTTTTTGTGGATATGTTAACTTTTTTTTGTTTTTTTAACATATTTGTAAAAAATGTACCTTTTTTATACCTTTTTTGTGGATATGTTAACTTTTTTTTGTTTTTTTAACATATTTTTTACTTTTTTGTAGATATGTTAAAGTTCTAACGTATTGAATTTATTTTAAAAATAAAAAATTAAACCGTAATCAATGTGGTACATTGTGATTGAAAATATGTTTTGGTGTATGTAAAATAAATGAAGACATAGGGTAATAAATAATGAAAAACACATTCAGAGAGTTTGCACGTCTTAGTACAGATGAATTAAAAGCATTATGGACGGAGGCAATAATTGTTTTTGATACAAATATATTGTTAAATTTATATGAATATTCTCAAAATACTTGCGATGTTGTATTTGAAATTATGGAAAATCTGAATAACCAATTATGGTTACCGTATAAGGTTGGTGAGGAATTTTATACTAAGAGAATATCAAAGATTTGTACACACAATAAAAGTTGTGATAGAATCACCGGTTTAATAGACGAATTATTAAAAATAGATAAAGAATCATGTCTTTATGAGTTGTTACATGATAATCAGCAGCTGAAAATACTAAAAAGTGAAGTAGAAAAAAAGTCAAAACAGAATAAATTAGATGTATATAATGACCCAATAGTCAATAAAATTGAAAAACTATATGAGGGGCGTGTTGGTCAGGAATCTACAGATGCTGAAATAGAAGAAATAGAAAAAGAGTATCGTTATAAAACGACAAATGGAATCTACTGTCCTGGGTTTAAAGATTCAGATAAAGCAAAAAATTCTTCGGGTGATTTTATTTTGTGGAAGCAAATGTTATCCTATGCTGTTAAAAACAAAAAAATATCATTTTTGTGACCGAAGATAAGAAAGATGACTGGTGGTGGAAACCGCAACACGATTGTATAAGTGCTCGCTATGAATTAGTAAAAGAATTTATAAAACGTACGAATGGTAAAATATTTTATATGTATAAGTTTAAGGATTTTACAAAGGCGTGTGCAAAATATAAGGGTATGAAAGTTGATAAAAAGGTCACCGAAGAAATAAAAAATACAGAGGAAGAAAAAAGCGCAACACGGAATATATTGGCACAGGTTTTAGCGGAAAAAGATAGTGAAGTATATACTAGGTATGGTTCTGGTAATGATATATGGAAGGGTTTAGAAGAATATAATAAAATGGTGAACTCTTGTAAAAATGCATTAAAACCGTTGATGGATACTAAAAAGTATTGTGAAACTATAACAGCTCCATTAAAAGAGGTTCAAAGCTTTACAAACTTACATGGCACAAATTCGTTAGCAAAGATGTTAAAAAAATATTTAACTATAGAGAATAGAGAACCTATTTGTGAAGACAATGAATAGATAAGTATTATATACTATTACTAGGTGGTTAGAGGTATATATAGATATAGCCATTATTGTTTTAATAATTCTTGCTTTTTGTATAGTTTCATTATAGTATTTACGTCAGTAATTAGGTTAGATATAAGATCATCTTATAATTACTGATATTTTTATGGGCGCGATTGTGTTGATGTGACTGACAACCACGGAATAATCAAAACCCAGACAAAGTTATAAATCAGGGTGGCACCGCGCGGATTCCGCGCCCCTGTAAAAATCATTCGGGTGCCAAATTCAATCTGCTTTTGGCGTCCTGAAATAAAAAATACAAAAAGGGACCAAAATGGTATCATTAAAATCAAAGTACAGAACCCATACTTGTGGCGAGTTGAATGCGTCCAATGTTGGGCAATCTGTTGTTCTGTCGGGCTGGGTTCATCGCAAGCGTGACCATGGGTCATTGCTGTTTATCGACCTGCGCGATAATTACGGAATTACACAGTGTGTATTTGACGGTGGGGACGAGGCACTGGAACGTGTGCGTCCGGAATCTGTAATTCAAATTACAGGTACGGTTGTTGCGCGTGACGCGTCCGCGGTCAATGATAAAATCCCAACCGGTGCGATTGAAATCAAGGCGGAAAAGTGGGACGTTTTGACCAACGCAAATGTTTTGCCATTCCAAGTGTTTGGTGATGATGATACTGTGTCCGAAGATTTGCGTTTGAAGTATCGTTATATTGATTTGCGTCGTGAATCGTTGCATCAGAATATTTTGTTCCGCAATCGTATGATTAAATTTATGCGTGATAAAATGTGGGGTATGGGTTTCTCGGAATTTCAGACACCTATTTTGACCGTGTCATCGCCAGAGGGCGCGCGTGACTTTGTCGTGCCATCACGTAATCACCATGGTATGTTCTATGCATTGCCACAAGCACCGCAGCAGTTCAAACAGTTGATTCAGATTTCTGGATTTGACCGTTATTTCCAAATTGCACCATGTTTCCGTGACGAAGATTTGCGTGCAGACCGCTTGCTGGAATTTTACCAGTTGGATATGGAAATGTCGTTTGTTGATTTGCCTGATATTCAGGCGGTGGGCAATGAATTGATTCCTGCAATCATTCGTGAATTTGTGCCAAATGCAAATGTATGTCCGGACATTCCACACATTCCATTTGACGAGGCAATGTTAAAGTACGGTTCTGATAAACCAGATTTGCGTAACCCGATTATCATTTCTGATGTGACGGACATTTTCCGCGGGTCTGATTTTGGTATCTTTGCAAACGCGATTGAAGGTGGTGCGATTGTTCGTGCAATCCCAGCACCAAATTCCGCCGACAAACCACGCAGTTGGTTCGATAAACTGGGCGAATATGCGGTCAAAGAACTGGGATTGGGTGGCTTGGGCTATATCGTCTTTGCGGGCGAGGCCAAAGGCCCAGTTGCCAAGAAACTGGACGCGGAACGCATTGCCAAATTGCATGAAATTGCAGGCGACAACGCATCGTTGTTCTTTGTATGTGACGCGCCAGACAACGCGGCCAAGGCGGCGGGTAAACTGCGCAACAAATTGGGCGAAGATTTGGGCCTGATTGACGAAAATGATTTCCGCCTGTGCTGGATTGAAGAATTTCCATTCTTTGAAGCAGACCCAGAATCCCCGACGGGTATCGCGTTTACGCATAATCCATTCTCGTTCCCGATGGCAACATTGGAAGAATTGAATACGCGTGACCCGCTGTCTATCAAGGCGGCACAGTTTGACATGGTGTTAAACGGTGCTGAAATTTGCAGTGGTGGTTTGCGTAACTTTAACCCAGAAATTATGGTTAAATGTTTTGACATTACTGGATACGACGAAGAAACAGTTAAAGAAAAGTTCGGCGGAATGTACACTGCGTTCCAATACGGTGCACCACCACACGGCGGTTGCGCGTTTGGTATTGACCGCTTGGTGCAAATTATGCGCCGCGAACCAAACCTGCGCGAGGTTGTGTTGTTCCCAACCAACCAACGTGGTCAGGATTTGATGATGGGGTCACCATCGCCGGTTACAGAACAGCAACTGCGCGAAGACCACATTCAGGTTCGCAAGAAAAACTAAAAAAATACATTTTTGTGTTTTTATTCAGTCCGCGTTATGCGGGCTGATTTTTTATATGAAATCAAACCTATGAAAATATGGACGCGGTGCGGGTATAATTCACATATATAAATACAAAGGGGTGTAATATGCCACGCGCAAAACCAGATATTGATAAATTAGCGTACACATTGGGTTTGAATGAATATCAGACGCATGTACTGAAACAAAACTATGGCAAATATGATGTTTGTCATTTGGTATTGCGGGGTGGGGTGCTGTATGCGCCACGCAATCGTGTGCGTGGTTTTATTGACAGGTTATTACACCCGTTTGCCGCGCCGTATGCGGATTTAATTGGGCGCGATAAAATACTGATGCGTGCGTCACGTAATGTTAAACTGGTGGCGGGTGGGTATCATTGCATCAGAACAGATAATGGAAAATTGTGGTCTGACAAATACGGAAATATAATTACGTCCGACATTGCGCGTCGCGCAATATCGGAACAATTACACTAGAATTGCGAATGCGTTTTTACAAAACTGCGCATAAATCCACTGTCGAAATTAGTCATAATATCAGTCAGGGAATAATTACGCGTTCCGTCGGGCGCAATGGTCAGGCGTAATGGTGCGGGCGTGGGTGATGTGCCGCGCAGTACCATATTCAAAACAACTGTCATGTTGCCGCTATCTACATCAAATTCGCCGTATGCATCAATGTGCCGCATTTGCAGTGTCAGTGGGCGCGACGTGATAAAACCGCTGTTATCATATTTGCCGACAATATGCATATTCTTGATTTTTGTTTCGCCATGGGTCAGTGCATCTGCCAATGCGTATTCGGCATTGAATGATGTGATTTGATTTGCGCTGGCATAAAAATTATCAAATCCTAATCCAATCAGATAACCACCATCGACAATCATATCAATATCACCCGCCAGATTATAGAATATGTCGTGCGCAATTATGCCGTGGGTTTTCATATTGATATCTGCGGTAATCACAGAATCACGAATGTTTATTGGCATGCGTCCCGACAGCAAATACCCATCAATCACGAAACGATTTAATTGGGCCGATATATCGTATTGGTTGTCACTGCGCGAAATTGTTGCCAACAGGTTTCCGCGTGCACGGTCTGTGATTGACAATATTTGTGTGTCTGGTTTCAGGGCATAGACAAAGTTTTTATATTCTGTGCCATTATAAATTACAGCGTCTGCGGACAATGATACGTTTACTGGTAACGTGAATGGCACGGTCAGTGGGGACGGGCCTAAAAATTCCAATTCATCGTAATTATCAATGTAATACTGGCTGGCGAATGCATCAATGTTCAATGTATCTGTGCGCAGGGTGATGTTGCGACCACTGGCCGTGCCGGTAAATTTGTGGCCCGCAATTTGTAATTCCAGATTAGATATATTGCGGTCATTAAATGTTCCAGATATGGTGTATTCGAAATCATTTACAGATTGCAGGTTGATGTCTGGCAGTAATGCTTTGAAACTTTTTCCTGATAAATAGAACTGATTTTTTGCAACTGTGATATTCCACTGTTGATTATACGGTGCGAATTTCATAATTGCGCCATTCCACGTAAAATCGCCCGCCGCGTCCAACATAAAGTCGGGCAGGTATTTGAACGCCGGCATTGCCCAACGCAGGTTTTTGTTTTGCGCAAATGTGTACGATGAAACCACACGGTCACCATCAATATCAAATGTGCCGGCGATATTTTTGAACTGAAAGTTTAATGCGCCGCGCGTGCCCAAACGGCGCGCCGCGCGAATCAATTTGTCGGCATCGGGCATGTTTTCGTCGGCAGACAAAAATGCATTAAAAGAATCCTGATCAACCGCAACGCTGCCGCCGATGTTGCCATATGCAAACTTGCTGCATGTCCATTTGTCAGGCGTGCCAGAAAACAGGCACATTGTTTGTATGCCATCGACCGGCATATTTATCAATATATCGTGCGCACCATTTGCGTCAATCGTGCCACCGGTGATTGCGATATTGTCGGCGATGATTGTCGATATCTGGATTAAATCATGCGTGCCGATTGCGTCCAGACGCAGATGTTCAAATGTGCGTCCGCCGATTTTCAATTTGCCGTATAAATCTAAATCAAATGTTGTGCGTGCGTACAGGCGTGATGGGTTCATCAAGAATGAAAAATCATAATCCAGATCAGTTGCGCGCAGGTGAATGTCGCGATTACCATCGGACGATAATTTTATGCTGCCTGAGAATTTATCAGATTCAATATTCGTAAATTCAAACCCAGAACCCCCGTCCCAATTAAAATCCATACTCAGTTTGATTTTTTTGTTGATGCGCGGTGTGCGAAATTCAAACCATTCATTGACGTTTGCGGTTTCAATGTCCAAATGTCCACGCGCCGTTCCGTCCGAGAACAGTTGTCCCGTGATTTCCAAATTATTATTGTAATTTCTGATTATAAATTCGTCGTTTTCAAATTCTACGTCGTATTTGTGGTCGCGTGTGCGAACCGTGCCGTCCAGTTTACCATCAATGAATTTTGCCCGCTGGATTTCATAGTTTTTGCCATGGAATTTTACGTTGGAATCGTATATATCAACCGCATGCGCAAAATCGGGCGCGTCCAATGAACTGATTTCTAATTCCGCGCCGCCGACGATTATGCGGTCTGACAATGGCGCGTCCGCCAGATTAAAGATATGTGTCAACGGCACAGAAAACATTACCGCGTCAATATGACCATTGGGAATAACAACATCGTGCGCAACGATTGTGGCGCGTCCCAGTAAACTGAAATGCACATTGCCGTTTATTTGGGCGGTGATTCCGGTCTGGGTTTCAATCGCCTGTTCGATTTTGCCACGCATACTGTCCAATGTAATCATTGGCGGAATTATGACCAATGCCACAATCGCGGTGGTAACAATCGCCACCACAGACCATATTATTCTGCGCTTGTATCTGGGTTTTAATGCCATTCTCTTCTGTCCTTGTAATTTGATTATAATGAATTACAATAATAGTGTGAACAAAAAAAGCATATTTTCACTGGAAAGTAATTACGCCCCAATGGGTGACCAGCCGGCCGCCATTTCTGATTTGGTGGCGGGTGTTCGTGATGGCCGGCGCAGTCAGGTTTTGTTGGGGGTGACGGGGTCTGGGAAAACGTTCACAATGGCGAATGTTATCGCGGAACTGTCGCGGCCGGCGTTGATTATGGCACCGAATAAAATCTTGGCAGCCCAGTTGTATACGGAAATGAAATCGTTTTTCCCGCACAACCATGTTGAATACTTTGTGTCGTACTATGATTATTACCAGCCAGAGGCGTATATGCCAACCACCGACACGTATATTGACAAGGACGCGTCCATCAATGAACAGTTGGATCGTATGCGCCACAGTGCGACACGTGCCATGTTGGAAGAACGCGATGTTATCGTTGTATCATCGGTGTCGTCTATTTATGGTATGGGGTCGCCGGAACAATATTCTGGTATGAAACTGGTTTTGCATGTGGGCGATAAAATTGGCCAGAATGATGTGATGCATGCGCTGGTTGATATTCAGTATAAACGTAATGATATGGCGTTTGAGCGCGGTGATTTTCGCGTGCGTGGTGATACACTGGACATATTCCCATCACATTCACAGGACAGGGCGTGGAAACTGTCATTCTGGGGCGATGAAATCGAAGAGATTTGGGAATTTGATACCCTGACGGGGGCAAAATTGCAAAAGCTGGACAGAATTGCGATTTACCCAAATACGCACTATGCAACGCCAATGCCCAGCGTGTTACAGGCAATCGGACAAATCAGAACTGATTTGGAAGAACGTCTGAAATACTTTCATGAAAATATGAAGTATATAGAAGAACAGCGTTTGCGCGAACGTGTGAATTTTGATATCGAAATGATGGAATCCACGGGGACGTGTCGCGGGATTGAAAACTATTCACGGTATCTGTCGGGACGTGCGGCGGGTATGCCACCACCAACGTTGTTTGAATACCTGCCACGTGATGCGATTTTATTTATTGATGAAAGCCACGTTACCGTGCCACAGATTTCGGCGATGTCACGTGGTGACCGTGCGCGCAAGGAAACGCTGTCGCAGTATGGATTCCGTCTGCCGGCGTGTATTGATAACAGACCATTGACATTTGATGAATGGGACGCATTGCGTCCACAAACAATATTTGTATCAGCCACGCCCGCAGAATGGGAAATGACACAGGCGGGCGGTATCGTCGCCGAACAGGTTATTCGTCCAACCGGATTACTTGATCCAGAATGTGATGTGCGTCCAACAGAAAATCAGGTTGATGATTTGTTGGCGCAAATCAAGAAAACGTCTGGTCGCGTGCTGGTTACAACGTTGACCAAAAAGATGGCGGAACAGTTGACAGATTACCTGAATGAAAATGGTGTTCGGGCAAAGTATCTGCACAGTGATATTGAAACGTTGGAACGTATTGAACTGTTGCGTGATTTACGTTTGGGGAAATATGATGTCTTGGTCGGCATCAATTTGTTACGCGAAGGGTTAGACGTGCCGGAATGTGAATTGGTTGCGATTATGGACGCGGACAAAGAAGGGTTCTTGCGTTCGACGCGTTCGCTGATTCAGACCATTGGTCGTGCGGCACGTAATGCAAATGGGCGTGTGATTCTGTATGCCGATGTTATGACGGATTCTATGAATGCGGCGTTGACCGAAACCGCGCGTCGTCGTGAAAAGCAGATGGCGTATAACGCGGCGCATGGCATTACACCAACAACCGTGTCCAAGGCCGTATTTGCAGAGGTTGGCGAAAAAGCAGACAAGACAGACAAGGCACGCCGCTTTGTATATGACAAATCGGGTGGTGTTATGGACGCGGATAGCATACGCAAACAGATAAAGGATTTGACCAAGAAAATGCGCACCGCTGCCGAGAATCTGGAATTTGAAGACGCCGCCGAATTGCGTGACCAGATTCATAAACTGGAAGATGATTTGTTATTAGTGGAGTAAAAAATGATAAAAACAACAGACAAAATAAATCGCAAGGAAGTAATTCAAATAAACGGATTATATATTTCGCAATTGTGGCGTGATTGGTATGCCGCAGATTATATTGTTCGTGTGAAAGGTGTGATGTATCGTGTGCGCAGTCCATACAGAACGCCCGCAGGTGCGTGTCAAATGTTGGATTATCTGGCAGGAAAAACTGATGTATATAAATTGCCAGAATATACGCCACTGGTTCAAGTAATAGGGGGTGAAAATCAGCGATGAAAGAATATTTATTGAACAGTGTTGAACAAACGCGCGACTGGGCACGGGATTTTGCAAAAGAACTGCATGCACCGGTGTGTGTGGCATTGCATGGTGATTTGGGTATGGGCAAGAGCGAGATTGCACGTACAATAATTCAAACCCTGCGCGGGGCAGATACCGTCGTGCCCAGCCCGACATTTACCATTGTCCAGAACTATGATGGTATATCGCACTTTGATCTGTATCGTATAAATGATGCATCGGAATTGGTGGAAATTGGTTTGCCATATGCGATTGCAAATGATATTACACTGATTGAATGGCCGGACATTGCGGCGGACATTTTGCCGGCGGATACAATTCATGTGTACCTGACCGAAAATGGGGCGGGGCGCAAATTGGTTATAAAGTAGTTTTAGGAAATCTGACCTGTGGCGCGGACGCGCGCGGTGCGTAATAATGTGTGTGCAGTTGCAAGTGCATATGAACACATCGTGTATACGGGCCTTGTATCGCAGGGTTCCGAACCACATCCCTATGCAGGTCTGAACAGATTTGCAAAAAACGCAGTGTTCAAAAAACGGGGCATACGCCCCGTTTTTTATTTTGTTTTTTTCAGCAAGCTCTGAACCGCCAATGGGAAATCCGGACTGCGCGCCAGATATGAACCACTGACCAGTAAATCCGCGCCGGCGGCCCAGCACATTTGTGCCGTTTTATCGTTCACGCCACCATCAACAGATATTACAAATTTTAACCCATAGCGGCGACGTGTTGCCGCCAAGATTTCAATTTTTTTCAGGCAATCGGTTTGGAATTCTTGCCCCGCCGCCCCTGGGCGCACGGTCATAACCATAACCTCGTCCAATTCGCGCAATATTGGTTTTAATATATCAACCGGTGTTTCGGGATTTATGGCAACGCCCGCACGCAGGCCCGCGGCGCGCACGCCACGCACTGCCGCACGCAGGCCGGACGTATTTGTTGACATAATTACGGTGTTTGCACCCGCCGCGACGGCGTCTGCCGCCCAGACAGATGGACTCTCGGTCATCAGGTGTACATGCAGATGTGCGTCGGTGTGGGCGCGAATCAATTTTAATTCTGGGATTCCGCCGGCAACGCGGTCGACGTAAAAACCGTCCATAATATCGACGTGTATCATTGATATGCCACCCGCGCGAAACATTGAATACGTTGATTGCTTGCGCATGTTAAAGCACAGCGTGCTGGGCATAATTGGAATAAACTGTGTGCGGCGTTTTTGTTTATGGTGAAATAATTTTGTAATGCGCGCCCAGCGTCGTGCCCAACGGTCATGTCGCGCCAAATATGCGCCACGATGTGCGGCCTCTGCATTCCAGATAAATGCGGACAGGGCGCGTACCGATGCATCGCCGCCGATGTTTTCAGTCGGAATTGAAAATGCGTTTTCAATAAATTCTGTTGCACCGTCTGTTGTTGCGCCACCACCCGTCAGAATGATTTTTGTTGGGTGATATTTCGCAATCGCGCCACTGGACGCGTTCGCAATTTGCGATGCGATTTCAACCATGTGTGGCAAGAATATATCGTTTACGTCGCCACGTGAAAACTCATATGCAGTGTCGGCGGGGGTAAATCTGTCCATTTCCTTGGGATACAGACACGCGACCGCGCGCTTGATACGTTCGGCATCATCAAATCCGATGTGCAGTTTTTCGGCGATATCGCGTGATATCTGTGTCCCGCCCAATGGAATCTTGGCATGCCACACCGGCCCACGATCCGTCCAAATGGACACAGATGTAAATTCTGCGCCCAAATCCAGAAACATAACGGTCTGTTTTTTCTGGCGCATGGCAGCATTCAGCAACCACTGGGGGTCATAAAAACTGTTGGGTAAAATATGCGCATGACGCAGTTTTGTCGATACGCGTTCAAATGCATCACGTTGGTACATAATTGTGCCAAATGCCGATATCAACTGGCGATCAGTGTACCCGATGGGCGACACCATATTGCGTGCCGTTGGTGTGTCATATCGCAACGGTATGATATGCATTGGAAAGTAACCATCGGGGACATCAATTTGTGCGATTTGTGTGCGGACGTCCGATGCGGTGATTTTATGTTCGCCATTCCATTTTGTACTTTTGGCGGACATGTCAAAAACAGACGCGCCGAAATTACCCGTGACATACGCGTCGTCAAATCGTGCGCCAACCATACGTTCCAGTTCGTCAATAACGGACTTTATCGCGAAAACGGTATCAAAACTGTCTACACTGAATACGGCGGATTTGTCCAGTCGACCACCACGCACGCGATGCCCCATGCCACGTACACCCGACGTGCCAATGTCCAGACATAAAAAAGCCGAATCAAACAGGTTCATTGTTTCTTATTTTACCAATATTCGTGCGTCGTCGCGCATGTCGATAACACTGATGTCACGATCCAAAATATGGTGATTCTTGTTCAATACAATCAGTTGTGCAATCGCGGCATCGGGGGATTTTTCAGGCAACATTACTGTAATGCCACCGGTCGTAACCAAATCCCAGCGGCGGTTTTCAATCCATTCCATATAATTCAAATCGCCAATCAGGTTATGTGCAACAGTTGTAATTTCGCTGATATCATTCGGTAACGTGCCACGAAACAGAACTGTGCCGGCCTTGCGCTCTGCGCTGGGTTGGTTCACAATCGTGCCATCGGCGGACAGCGGAAAATAATTCATGCCATCAGTCCACAGCGCAACCGCGCGGTATAATTTTACGCGCACAACCAAATTACCGTTTGGCAAGCGGCGCACCGCGGACGAACGCACGCCCGCAACCGCACCAATACGATGATTTAACTGGTTCAAATTGACCGTCAATGCCGATGTCCCAGGTGCAACGGCCGCCGCCGCCGCCAATGCGGACATATCCTTGTCCGCAATGTCCGCAGATATAGAAATGCTGCGCACACGCGACAGGTCACCACGCCCCATACTGGTCATAATAACACGTACAGAAAAGTAGGTTGCCAAAACAATGGCAACGATAAAATAAACCCAAAACCAAATTGTCCGTTTCATACCGGCAATTATATCACAAAAAGGTGGGTTTTGAAAGCGTGTGACTTAAAAATAAAAATCAACTGGCACGCAATAAATAACCGCGTCTAAACATACACTTGCGATATGCACCGACGGTTTTAGATGTTGTGTTGCGTGGCACGGATAGTAATGAACGCTGGCTGGTGTCTTTGTACTCGTTCGATTGGAATGTTACCCACAGACCGTCCCAGTCGGGCATTTGGCCACTTTGATTTGGGGCAAGTAATTTTGAAATACGGCTGCGTGGCATATACGATGGCTTGTTCACGCCCAGACACGCCTTGTGATCACGGACGAACTGTTCCATCGTGACGGATTCATTTTCCCAATTCAAAACAGTTGCGTCATCAATGTTGCCACGATTGGGTGATGCGCATGCCGCCACAGTTGCTATTAAAATCAGGTATATAAATCTCATATGATGCATTATAATTTATTTGCGTTGATGGGGCAATAGTTTTTATAATAGGGGAAAATGGAGCAAGAGAATAACATGGCAATAACAGTTGCAAATTTTATAAAACTGGCAAACTTTTACAACCAGATGACAATGATGATGTCGGCCATCTGTGTGGAAAAGGGCGGTATTGCGATTGAAAACTATGTTGGACGCTTTTTTGCGGCGGACACGTTGGAATTTGTTGCCGAATATGGTCGTCGTCTGGTGGCGGACAAGAAACATGAATTGACGCCGGAAATTATTTCGGTGATAAATCGGTTTAATGAAAACTATGCACGGGTCAAGGATTTGACAACACCGACACAGAAACCGATTTATGAAATGACACTGGCAGAATTTGAAAGATTGATGAATATCTGATATTGTGCAGTGCAGCAAAGGAGAAAGGCGTAATGAAAGTAATCGATAATTGGTTGGGCAAAATGCTGGGGGCGGCATGCGTGTGCGTGGCGTTGGCGGCGTGCGTCCAAAACGGTGATGATGAACCACAGTATGATACGGTTACGGTCGTTGATAATTTGGTCATTGATGAAAATTCTGTGCCTATTTTTCCGAAAAAGGCGGCGTTGACCACCGATACGGCGCGACGCTTTTCGTTGGATTTGCCAAAGCGGTGCGAGGTCAACTGGGACAATCAAACGGTTGTATCGGTTGTGCCCGAAGAAAAGATTGAAATTGTACGTCTGAATACTGGGGACGCGTTGCCAGAATTGGCGGTGTCGGATTATGAATTTCGTGATTTGACGGTTAAACGTGCACTGGAAAAACTGTTGGACGGGTCAGATATTGCGGTTGTTGCCGACGAAGAAATGTATGAAAAAATATCTGGGTCTATTTCCGCAGGGACGTTGGCTGATGCGGTTGAACTGATGGCGAAAATGGGACGTGCGTATTATTCATATGATGCGGACGCGGGTGAAATTCATTTGACGCATCGTGCAAAATGGCTGGTCAAAATGCCACACGATCAATCGATTATTATGGCATTGATTGATGCAATGCGTGGTGCAGATGTACGTAATCTGTTGGTGGACTGGAACGACAAGACATTGGTGTTCGAAGGCAATTACCAGACCGAACGCGAGGTTTCCAGAATCATTGCCGATATTGCATCTAAAAAATATATGCTGGCATGGGACATTGATGTATATCGTGTGTATCCGCGCACAGACAATCCGATTGTTTGGATGAATATGTTGCCGGCGTTTGGTGATAATAATATCAAGATGTCAATCCCAGGGGTGGTGGGGCGTGCACTGGTCGTCAGTCCAGAGGTGAATACAAAAACCTTGCAAGAATTTTTGTCGCAACAGGCGAATGTTGTTCTGATTTCGCGTGGGCAATTTGTGATTCCAAATGGGTGGCAGTCACGCTTTGATATTGGTCAATGCAGCAAAGAAGAACGCTTGGAAACAGACCTGATTGTTGGCGCAACGGGTAAGTATGGTGATTTTGGTGGGCGCAATAAAATCGATGCTAAAATCGTTTTGCGTACCAGCAATGGCGAACTGACATCGTTTAATATTCCGTCCAGTGTTGGTGACAACTATGTGATAATTGGTATTCCAACGCATTCGTTTGTAACGACACCTGAAACGTTGATTTCACCGTTTGCAGAATTGGTGGTATTTATGTCGCCGCGTATTATTTCTATTGTTGATGCCGCACAAATTCCATCGGGTGAAATGACGCCACTGGTTGGTGATGCATTGCGTGCGTTTTTAAGTGAATAAGGTATAGAAGTATGTTGTTTTCAAAACTGGAAAGAAAAATCGCATTCAGATATCTGGCCGCAAAAAAGCGCGGGTTTGGTTCTGTGATATCGTGGGTGTCGTTGATTGGTATTACGCTGGGTGTTGCAACGTTGATTGTTGTGATGTCGGTGATGGGCGGATTTCATGAAACGCTGCTGTCGCGTATTGTTGGTATGAACGGTCATGTTGTTGTTTATCACCAAGATGGTGCAATTACCGATTACGATTATCTGATTGATAAAATGAAACAGAACAAGGTTGTTGCCGCGCATGCAACCGGTATTGTTCCGATTGCCGAAGGGCAGGTGATGGCAACCGCCGGTGGTAATAATACTGGTGCAATGGTGCGCGGTATTCGTATGACGGATTTGGCGGCGAAAACAGAAACCGGAACAAAGATATATGGTAAAAAATTATCAGAAATTCACGACGGCGAATTGGTGGCGGGTGCGTCATTGGCACGCAGTTTGCGTATTGGTATGGGGGACAAAGTATCACTGGTATCGGCATCGGGTGCGACACCAACACCATTTGGCACAATGCCGCGCATTATGGCGTATCCGGTGATGTCGTCATTCTTTATGGGAATGTACGAATATGATTCAGGGTATATATTTATGCCACTGGAAACAGCCCAGAAATATTTGAATATCGGAAATGCGGTAACGCATATTGACCTGTTCTTGCGCAATCCCGAAGATACAACCGCCGTACGCGATGCGTTGGCGCGTCTGTTGCCGGACGGATTTGTTGTGCGCGATTGGCGTGAATTAAATCGCGGGTTTGTTGGTGCATTACAGGTTGAATCAAATGTGATGTTTTTGATTCTGATGCTGATTGTGATTGTGGCGGCGTTTAACATTGTGTCGTCGTTGGTTATGTTGGTCAAAGATAAAAACAAAGACATTGCCGTGCTGCGTACGTTTGGTGTATCGCGTAAATCCATGATGAAAATATTTGTTCTGTCGGGGACAAGTATTGGGGTGATTGGTGCGTTCTGTGGCACGGTGTTGGGCGTTGTTGTTGCAATTTATATCGAACCAATACGTCAATTCTTTCAATGGATAACGGGACGTGATTTGTTTCCGTCTGAATTGTATTATTTGTCGGAATTGCCATCGAAACTGGTGCCGTCAACGGTTATTGGAATTGCGGCACTGGCGATTGCGCTGGCGTTCTTGGCAACATTGTATCCCGCATGGAAGGCGGCGTCCACCGATCCCGTTGATGTATTGCGAAATGAATAGAAGGGGAAAAATCTGATGGCAAATATTTTAAGTTCTTTATCACGTGTGCGCAAATCAGATGTTGTCCTGTCGGTGCGCGATATTAAAAAGACATTCATAGAAGGTGGCCAGCCATTGCATATCTTGCGCGGTGGTGGGTTTGATTTGCATCGTGGTGAAATTATCGCCTTGGTCGGTCAATCGGGCAGTGGTAAATCCACATTGCTGCAATGTGTTGGATTGCTGGACAAACCAACGGGGGGCAGTATTTTGTTGGACGGCGTCGCCACATCGCGCATGGACGAAGATGCGCGTACGATTGCACGTCGCCAGAAAATCGGATTTGTGTACCAGCGGCATAATTTGCTGTCTGACTTTACCGCGTTGGAAAATGTTATGTTGCCAATGTTGGCAAATGGTGTGGACGAAAATTCTGCAAATGCGCGCGCAATGAAACTGATGCGGGTGGCAAATGTTGCACATCGTGCGTCGCACCTGCCGGGGGAAATGTCGGGTGGTGAACAACAGCGTACGGCTGTGGCACGTGCGTTGGCGAATAATCCAGAAATTCTGTTGGCGGACGAACCAACGGGCAGTTTAGACCCCGCGCATGCGACCGCTGTATTTGAATTGTTATTGGATTTGGTGCGCAAGAATAAAATGGCAATGCTGTTTGTGACGCACGATATGAATCTGGCGGCGCGTGCAGACAGAAAAATCACAATCCAAGACGGAATCGTAAAATAATAAAAACCAGAGAGCAGAGGGAGAGAACCAAATGAAAAAAGCAACAACAAAGAAAGTACAATCGAAAAAGACAGCTGTGGCCGCACCTGTGTGCACCGTGCCAGCATCGCGCAAGGTATGGGGTGTGATTGCGTTGGCGGGTCTGTTTGCGTGTGGGTATATCTTGGGCGGAATTATGGCGAAACCGGACAAGGTGCAATGCCCCGCCGTACAAGAAATGACGGTTGTTGAAAACCCAACACCGATTGCAACATGCACACGTATTGAACAGTTGTTGGAACAACAGCTGACGCCCGAAGATTCACAGGGTTATGAAAAGCATATGTACAATGCCGAAACTTATAATCGTCTGGCGGACAATGGGTGTGCGGAACACAGCGATAAATATCGTGCAATGGCCGTACGTGAAACACAAATTGCCGTTGCGTTGATGCCGGTTGAATATATGTCAGATGTTGAAATTGAAGATGTTGTTGATACATATAAAAAGGCCAAGATGCAGGCCGCTGCGCAACAGGTGATTGACAAGTTGCAACAGGCGTCAGAGCCCGCGATTGATTTTATCTTGAAACTGGAAAAAATATTGGAGGACTGATTTCATGAAAACAATACTGACTACAATATTTGCTGCTGTGTTATGTATGCCGGCGTTTGCCGATGGCACGAACACAAATATCACAGAACGCACATCGTGCATTGATATGCAAGCCCAGATTACAGAAATGTCTGCGAATGAAAATATGTCAGATGCAGACGCGACGAAATTATCTGAACTGCGTACGAAATACCGTAACACGTGTATGCGTCGCGCGGGCGCGGCGCGGGGCAGTCGCACAATCGCAAATGCGCGTTTGAAAAATGTGTCGGGTACAACCACAAATACCACCAACAGTGCGCCCGAACAAATAACCGCACCTGCGTGTGATGCGCCGGACGAATATGGTTGCTGTCCAAATGAAACGTTTTCAACGGTTGATGGTGTGCAATATTGTTGCCAGAATGATGGTGATATTTGCTTTGTACCAATGGTGGTGTTAAAAGAAGAAAAGCCGGCGGCACCTGAAAAAACAGCCGAAGAAATCGCTGCCGAAATCAAAAGCAATATTGCCAAGGGCCTGTGCGGTGATGGCACAAAGCCCAATAAATACGGTTGTTGTGGCGACGAACAGTTCAAAGATTTGGGTGGTTCGTTTGCATGCTGTCCAAAGAGTGGGGGCGACTGTTTCCCGCCGATAGAGACCAAATCAGATCGTGGTGAAAATACAGGTGTAATCGTAGAACGCTGATTGAACAAATGACGCCCGCCGCTGTGGTGGGCGTTTATACATTGGTTGGTAAATATGTTCAGAATATTTGAAAACAGTTATCGTTTTGTGCGCTTTTTGGGGCTCAGAATCTTTTGTGGAAAAAAATCAGCAATCAAAGATTACCTGCGTCGATATTTGTATGTGACAAAAATAGTGCAGGGCATGCAGCCACACCAAACCCCAAAATACAAATTGGATGTTTCGCCGGCCAACCGCGTATGGACGATGTGGTTGCAAGATGAACGCCCAGAAATTATTCAAATGGGGCTGGATTCTATATTTTGCTTTTACCCGCAAACGGTAATTATTACCGATAAAAATTTATCTCAGTATTTAGATATTCCGGCACATATTATGGATAAATATCGGCGCGGGATTATTGCGCCTGCCCATTTTTCGGACTATGTGCGCGTGGCGTTGTTGGATATGTACGGTGGCACGTGGATTGATGCATCGTGTCTGATGATGGACAAAATACCGGACTTTATTATGAAGCAGACGTTTTTCATGTTGCAAAATCCGAACAAGAAAGATGTGTCGAATTTCTTTATTCATGCCGCGCCGAATAATTATTTTATACGCTGCATACGTGTGTTTCTGGAAGAGTATTGGCGTCACGAACGCAGGGCGATTGATTACTTTTTCTTTCACTGGTTTGTGACAGTATTGTTTACCTATCACCCATGGTGTCATCGTATTTGGTTCAGCCAGATTCCGTATTTGAACAGTAATGTAAAATATTTCTCGTACTTTTTGGGGCGCACCGCCGATATGGACGCATGGCGGTATTTGTCGCGCACGTGTTTTATATACAAAATTCATCGACGCAGCACGGTTGCAAAGAATAACCCAAACAGTTGGTACTTTTTCTTGTTAAATATGTATCGTGCACACGCGTTGCCGCACCCCAATGGTACGGCGGGCGCACCAGTGTTTCAAACGGTGTATGAAACGGGGGCATCTGACATTACACCGCCAAATGGCGCGCCAGAATAAACGCTTGCGTTTTTTGAAATATGAATTATAATAGGCACGCTTTAATTTGTTGCGGGCATAGTACAAAGGCTAGTATGCAAGCCTTCCAAGCTTGAAATGCGGGTTCGATTCCCGCTGCCCGCACCAAGAGATAACGATGCGTCGGTAAGTTGGGTAACCTCACTATGCGAACATCAATTCGTTGCTAATAACGCAACTCATTGTGTTCTTGTACGTTCGGTTTCCCGCTGCCCGCACCAAGAGATTGGGCGTGCGCCGGAGTTGGAGAGCCGGGGCAGACTGTAAATCTGTTGGCTTAAGCCTGAGCTGGTTCGAATCCAGCCACTCCCACCACTAAAATACCCGCCGAATGGCGGCTTTTTTTGATTTTACAATACTTTTAATGATTCAAAGAAAGCGTATTAAAAAACGCCAAATTTTATCAGTGTTCGAACGGCCTAGATTTACAAGGGGACGCCCCATTCGAATATACCGAGGCGGTTTTGGATTGGTTAATCTTTATTTTTTTCTTCTGGTGTGTAATAATCCGAAACTTTATAAAAGTTTGATGCTGTTTTAGTTTCATTTTTGGTTAAAAACATAATTGTATAATATTGGGCATGTTTTACTATTTCATAGGGAACAAAAACACCATTAGAAACATAACCGCCTGTGCTTTTTTCTGTATCACCTGTATTTGCTAACATTGAAAAATATTGATAACCATTATCATTTACAAACTTTGCGGTATTTTGCATACAATTATCTTTTACAAACTGATAACTAGCATAGCCATTTCCACCACAAAATATACGATATAATTTACCATCTAGTTTTTCATATCCTGCACCCAATATTTCATTTGTCCGTAATTGTTCAACATCAAATCCTGTATGTGGTGTTGCACATCCGCATAAAAATAACATACTAAAAATGAGAATTTTTTTCATAAAAGAACCTGTTGTGTATTTGATAATATCATATTATGTATATAATTTTTTGCAACTTTAATTGTTTGACCTTTTCACCTGTTGTATTAAATCGGTAAATTGCTGTTTGTTTTCTGCCCGATTAGTGCAAGCTGATTTCCACCAAAATAAAACCACCCACGTTCGTGGGTGATTTTATTTTTTTATTCTTCTATTTCCACGCTATCGATATACGTGCGGTCGACGGATTCCAATTTTACCGGCTCGTAATCCGTGGCGGCAATGGGTTCGCTGTCATCTTCGGGCAGGACGGTTATGTTTTCCTGCTGTACTGGCGCGGCAGGGTGCGTGATATTTGCACCAAATGTTTTTGATTTATATGTGCCGCGCAGGCGTTCTGGAATACGAATATAATCCATTGGATTTATACCATCTGATTCCAATTTCATTGCATTGGCGGGCGCGATGTGACGCTGTTCAATATTATATATTGGGCGAATAAAGTTTTGTGGTGCGGCGCGTATAACTGTTGCATCACCCGTGCCGTTTAATTGCATGATGCGCAATGCGCGTTGACTGTCGCCATTTGGCATCAGGCGGAACAGGCCGTCCGTGCCGACATAACCACTGGGGTCCAGCAGGTATGCCGCATTGGATTTCTGTGAATACATCATACCCATGGCCAGATTTGCGGCGTCGTAACCAAATGCCGCCAAGTGTGATGGGGAGTTGCCCGCAACACGTGAATATACATCTGTGAAAGACGCTGACATTTCTGGCAATGCGGCGAATTTTGCGCCCGACATTGTTATATCAGATGTAATGTTTGAACCGTCCCACATGGCCGTGCCGTACATGCGTGCATCGCGCGCGGCAACGCCATAATAGCGCAAGAATGATGCAATGCTGGTTGTGTCGGCCGCACCCCCAAGGAACAAAATGCCATCATATGGAATTGTGCCCAGTGTGTCGGACTTTGATATCTTTTCCAGTTGAATTTCCAGTGATGATTTTTCAATCGCGGTCAGGCGTTCGCGCGTCAAAATATCAGACAAGATTTCGCGCGCGCGCGTGTTTGCCGCGGTGCGTGCCGCATTCATAGATGCCGCCGCCGCCGCGTCTTTGATTGAATCAGAATTACCAGACGTGTAATAGAATATGCCAATCAAATCCATATTATAGATTGATGCGGCATTTTTGGCCGTGCCCGCCATCAGGCGGCCAGACGCTGTATCAGGGGCCAAGATAATAAATTTCTTGATGCCGTCGGTCGACATTTCGGTGGTAATCGCCTCTACACTGTTTGTTGGCATCAGGTTCATCGTCATAACGCCGTCGCCAACCGCGGTTGCGTCCGATGTAAATGACAAGACCGGCATTTCCATTGGTTTGGTTGCGCGAACAATGCGCGCGTCACCCGCAAAGACCGGCCCGATTACGATTTCGGGACTTTCCATCAATGCCTCTGAAATTGCGCCATCGCGTGCGGTGTCATAGAATGCGACAGACATACTCTGTGGTGCGCTTTGCAGGGTGGCGATTTCAATAGATGTGCGGATTGCACGACCCGTTGCCGCGTTTTCGCCCGACAATGGTAACAATACCGCCACGCGGTGATTATCGGTTGCGTTGTCTGAAAAACCGCCGTATTGCATCTGTGATGGTGCGCCCGCCACGTCTGTGCCGTAATCGGTTGCCCAATCGCGATTTGTGTAATCACCACTGCACCCCGCCAGAATCAAACCCAGCGTACAAAAGCCAAAAAATCTGTTCATAAACATTGAAAAATCCGTTCTGTTTGGTATTATTTTACTATAAAAGGATTACGAATGCAAACAGGGCTTTATGTTGTTGGAACGCCGATTGGAAATTTGTCTGATATGTCACCACGCGCGATAGAGGTTTTGAAAAACGCGGATTTAATTGCCGCCGAAGATACGCGTGTGTTTGGCAAATTGGCGTCGCATTTTGATATTAAAACCCCACGGGTTGCATGCCATGATCATAATGAACGTGATGTTGTGCCGGAACTGATTGAAAAATTGCAGGGTGGGGCGACAATCGCGGCGGTGTCTGATGCGGGTATGCCGGCGGTGTCTGACCCAGGGTTCAGATTGGTGCGTGCGGCGCGTGCAGCGGATATTCCGGTCTTTGTTGTGCCGGGGCCAACGGCATTTGTTTCTGCGCTGGTGTTATCCGGTTTTCCATCAGACAGATTTACGTTCTGTGGTTTCTTTGATGAAAAGAAATTACGCGATGATAATAAAATCCGTCATACAATTATTTATTACGAGAGTCCTAATCGCATTATGACGACCATTGCGGCGTTGGCACGTGTTATGCCCGAACGCCAGATTGCAATAGTGCGCGAAATTACCAAGATTCACGAAGAAACCATTATTGGTTACCCTGCGGATTTGGTGGGAATTGAACCACCGCGTGGTGAAATTGTAATTGTTGTTGCGCCCGCGCCGGAACATAAAATGACAGATGATGAAATTACCGAAATTGTAAATGACATTGCGGGCACATCTATGAAATCGGCGG
Organism: uncultured Rickettsiales bacterium; assembly: GCA_900546225.1. Classification (GTDB taxonomy): domain Bacteria; phylum Pseudomonadota; class Alphaproteobacteria; order Rs-D84; family Rs-D84; genus Enterousia. The sequence goes on from URBZ01000008.1 coordinate 21,790, forward strand.
CGGCGGATTTGGCGGCGCGCACCGGTATTTCCAAGAAAGAGGCGTATCGCCGTCTGTTGGACAAAGGGGGCGCAGATGATTAAATTTGTGGGCAGTTTTGAAACCGTTGCATCTTTGCCACGTACACAGTTTCCAGAATATGCGTTTATTGGGCGCAGTAATGTTGGTAAATCGTCGTTGATAAATGCTGTTGTTGGGCAAAATGTTGCGCGCACATCAAATACCCCTGGACGGACACAGACAATCAACTTATTTAACATGGACGATCGCGCGATGATTGTTGATTTGCCAGGGTATGGCTATGCACGTGCGTCACGTGCAGACGCAATGCGGTGGTTGGCGCGATTAGAAGAATATCTGATGACGCGCAAGTTGGCACGTCTGTACATACTGATTGATTCACGTATTGGTGCGCGCGCGTCTGATTTGGATTTAATGGATTTCTGTGATGCGCATGGCATTGGGTATCAGGTTGTTATGACCAAAAAGGACAAGCGTGTTCGCGAAGAAGATCAGCATGCATTATCGCATGAAAATCACCCAGCAATGATGGCAGAAATTCTGGAAACATCGGCCGAAAAGAAATTTGGTCTGGAGGCCATAAGGGCGCAAATTGGAATCAAATAAGAATATATTTTGTGCAACAAATCCCGCAAAAATGTCAGATGCGTTGTGGCGTGTGTTATCGGCCTCTGGCGTGGATTTGTCACGTATGTTGATATTTTTGCCCAGCAGACGTGCCGTGCGCACGGTGGAAAAAATGCTGGCGGAAAAATCGGGTGGGGCGGTGATTTTGCCTGAATTGGTTGCGCTGGGCGAAGGCGCACCTGACGAGGTTGATGATGACATTGCGTGTGACACAATTTCAAATATGTCGCGCGTTGTTATGTTGGCGAAATTATTGGCTGCCGATGCCAGTATAAAAAATATTACAACGGCATTGCCGGTTGCGCGTGATTTGGTGCGTATGACGGACTATCTGGAAAACGAAGGGGTGGACGCCAGTACGATTGATTGGAATGCGCTGGTTGGGGACGAATATGCCGCGCATTTTCAGCACAAGGCAAAATTGCTGGAAATTATCACACGTGTTTTGCCGGCATACTATGCGGGGCGACCAACCCAGACCGCCGCGCGTAATGCCGCAATACGTGGTTGGACGGCGCATTTGAACGATTATGATTTGGTTGTTGTGTGCGCATCAACCGCCAGTGTGCCCGCAACCGCGGATTTAATGCGTGCGGTGGCGCGCGCGCCACATGGGCGAATAATTTTATCTGGTAAATATTCGGGCGATGATACTGATTTGACACGCGCAACGCACCCATATAATGCCGAGTATAAATTTTTAACATCGTTGGGATTGACGGAATCAGATGTACAACCGATTGATGTTGGTGCGTCGCCGATTGATTTCTTGAACTATGCATTTGGCAATAACCCACAAATCCCAGATGATGGTGCGATGGTGCGGCATTGTCATTTGATTGAATGCGCCCGTGAAAGTGAAGAGGCCGCCGTTGTTGCAGAAATTGCGTCCCGTGCAATGCATGAAAATAAATCTGTTTTAATTATTACGCCCGATGCGGCGGGTAACCAGCGTGCGGCATTTGCGTTGCGCGCGCGGGGAATTGATGCGGACTTTTCAGGGGGCATTGCCGGCACAATGACGAATACCGGTCGCGCAATTCTGAACGTGTTTTCAGATTGGATTGATGCGGGCGACAATGCAACGTTTGAACGGCTGTATGCGGCGGTGGACGGCAATTTGTTTGAAATGATTGTGCGCATGGTGGACGAAAATCGCGATGCGTTTGCGCCGGCGTTTGATATGTCTGATGCGACGTCGATGCAGATATGGGCGGCGATAAAGAATATGTCTGATTGTATTCGCGATGCCGATATTAAATTATCGCTGTCTGATGCATACGCATTTTTAACAGATGCAATTTCCGGTGTGTCGGTGCGTGGTGCGATGAACAGTGCGGCGCGCGTGGTTGTTCTGGGGACAATCGAATCACGTATGCAAACCGCTGATGTTGTGATTCTGACCGGTTTGAACGAGGGTATGTTCCCCGCACGTGGCTATGAAAATGCATGGTTGCCAGTGCGTTTGGCAACGCAAATTGGATTGCCGTCTGCGGACAGAAAGGTTTCATTACAGGCATTGGATTTTATGAATCTGTCGTGTGGGCCGGACGTGTATTGGACACGCAGTGGTGCGTCCGGTGGGGTTCAGACGGCGGAATCGCGTTTTATATCACGCGTGCGCGCGCGTGGTGGTGCGTTTGATACGGCGGCGGGTACTGATATCTTGCGTGTGGTGCGCGCCCGTGATGATGTAGTGCCCCGACCGCTGGATTACAGTGCGCCAACGCCACCCGCCGATTGGTCAGATGTGTATGTAACAGCGTTGGAAAAACTGATACACAACCCATACACATTTTACGTAAATCATATTTTGAAATTGCGTGTATTGGACGATTACTGGTCCGCGCCTGATGCGCGCCAGTTTGGCGATTTGGTGCATGGTGTGCTGGAATCATTCAGTAATAAAACCGCCGCGGATTTGATTGCAGAAATGGACGCACGTGCGCGCGGCGTTCTGGGCGCGGACAGCATAATATATCATTTCTGGCACAAGCGATTCTTGGAAATTGCGCCGGTGGCATTGGAATATTTGAATGCGTTGCCGCCATCGGTTGCAGAAACGGCGGGTGTTGTAAATATTGCGGGGCGCAATGTTCGTGCGCGTGCGGATCGCATTTGGGACGGTGGGGTTTTGGACATCAAGACCGGTACGCCACCAACAAAAAAACAACTGGCCGAAGGGAATATGCCACAATTACCATTAGAGGCGTATATACTGCAATCCGGCGGGTTCACAATATCAACAACTGAAAAATCGCGCACGCCGGTAATGGTATTTTTACAATTAAAGAGTGGGGCGGTAAAACCAATAGAATACAGCGCGGACGATACGGCGCAAATGATTGCGGCGGCGGTCGATAAAACAACAGAACTGTTTAATATGTATTCTGCGGGTGGCGCGCAATATGAATACAGGGACACCAGCGACCAAAAATATCATATCTATGATGATTTGGCACGTAATCGCGATTGATATTATTTAATGGTCAGCATCAATCCGCAATGATCGGTTGGTTTGTTTGCCATACGTGGCGCGGTATCAATTTCGCAATTTTTAATCATCTGCATTGCCGCGGGATTTGCCAAGAAATAATCCAAACGCAATCCCATATTTTTACCAACAGTGTCGCCACCGCGATAACCAAACCAAGTATATGCAACTTCGTCTGGGTGCATTGTGCGCCATACGTCTGACCAGCCGGCATCAATCCACGATTGCATTACGGCGCGCGCGGCCGGCGCGGCAATAGCGATATTTACATAGTTCGCCGGTTTCCATACGTCGCGGTCGGTCAGTGCGATGTTAAAATCACCACCAATTATTACGGGTTCTGGGGAATGCAAATATTGTTCAATGTATTTTGTAAATGCGGCCAACCATTCCATCTTGTACGGAAATTTTGGTGAATCGATTGTATCACCATTCGGCATATACACGTTTATCAGGCGCACACGTCCATCAACAACGCATTCCAAGAATCGCGCGTTTACGTCGGAATAGGTCGGCAACCCCATTGTCACATCTTCGATAGAACACTTGGAAAAAGTAGCAACGCCGTTCCAACTCTTTTGACCAAAAACCTTGATATTATAGCCGTATTCGTCAAACAGATTGTGCGGAAATCCGGCGGTTTCGACCTTTAATTCCTGAACCATGATGGTGTCGTATTCGCCCGCACGCAGAATATCAATAAAACTCTCGGCATGGGCGCGGATTGAATTTATATTTAATGTCAGAATTTTCATATTTGCAATCTTTCCCTTTGGTTATATAATACTGGCAGTCCAATATAAAAAAAACAAGGAAATTTATAAGATGAATATGTATCAACTGCTGGAAAAGGCAGTCGTAACATGGCCAGATTATTTGATTCTGGTTCGCGAAGAAGTAACGTTTTCGGCGTTCTTGGATTTGGTCAAGGCGCGCGCGGCATCATTGCATGCGGCGGGGATTGAACGTGGCGATGTTGTTGGTGTGCTGTCGCACAATATACCACAGTTTCCAATTACCATGTTTGCAATTTGGTATTTGGGTGGGCGTGTGTTGTTGCTGGACACAAATCTGACACCGTTTGAATATGACAATATGGCGGAAATCACAAAATGCAAAATGGTTTGCGCGGAAAAGTCATTTTTCTATAAAACAGACAAGTTCAAGTTTTATGATATCACGAAAAAAGACGGCAAACCAAATCCGGATTTGACCGCGGCACCGGTTGAATCAACCGAGATTGCAACACTGTCGTTCACATCGGGTTCAACCGGCACGCCCAAGGTTGTGCCACTGACACACTTTAACCTGATTGAATGCGCAAATTCATTGCAGGATATGCACGAATGGATAAATGCGGGCGATATCATGTACGGTTTCTTGCCGATGTATCATATCTTTGGCTTCGCGGTTGAAATCTTGGCCACATTGCATTATGGGTCTGGCATGCTGCTGCAACCAACCGTCAATCCAAAAGAAATCATGGCGGATTTCAAAAAATATAAACCACAACTGATTCCGGCTGTGCCCCGATTGTTCGAGGTTATTAGAAATCGTATCATCGACACGTTGAAAGAAAAACGCATGTGGTGGATGGCATCGTTTGTTCTGAAATATGGAAACGTGCTGAACAAGATTGGTCTGGGATTCTTGGTGCGCAAGGTGCAAGAACCCGTTCTGGCAATCTTTGGTGGACGTGCGCGTTTGCTGATTGCGGGTGGTGCGGCGACCAAGCCAGAGGTTGAAAAGTTCTATGAACGTTTGGGCCTGACATTTATTCAGGGCTATGGTTTGACAGAAACCGTTGGGCCAATCTGTATTTCCAAACCGACCAAGAAACGTTTTCCGTTTGCGTTTGGTGCACCAACATCAAACAACGAATGCGAAATTCGTGATAAAAACGAAGATGGCGTTGGTGTTCTGTGGCTGCGTGGACATCAGGTGTTTGGTGGGTATCTGAACAACCCAACCGTCAACGAACAGGTATTCGATGAACGCGGGTTCTTTAACACCGGTGACATGGTGTCGATGGATAAAAACGGCGAACTGCATTTTGCCGGCCGTAAAAAACAAGTGATTGTTTTGGACAGTGGCAAAAACGTTTATCCAGATGAACTGGAAGGGTTATTTATGAAAATCCCAGGGGTCAAAAACGTTGCCGTGTTTGAACACAAGGTCAAAGATAAAACGGTGACCTATGGCGTGTTCAGTGTGGACGCAGATATGACGTTGGAAAAATTGTCTGCTGCGATTGCGCAGGCGAACAAAAAGGTTGCGTCTTATAAATGGGTGACGCACTTTGCCATGACCACCGACGAATTGCCAATGACCAGCACACAGAAAGTGAAACATCATGTGGTGCGGCAGAATTTGATTGATGGCAAATACCCAATCAGAAAAGAGTAAATCGTCATCGGTTCGCATTGCGCGGGTTTATCATGGCTCATGTACGTCTTGTACACTACGCCATGATAAACCCGCGCAGTCGGCACAATGAAAGATTTACTTTATATTTAGACCGCCCAATGGGCGGTTTTTGTTTCTTGTCATTGCGAGTGAAACGAAGCAATCCAGTCAATAAAAAATGTCCGCCATCGGCGGACACATTTATTATTTTGTGTCGTTTTTTTATTTTCCCAAACACAGTTGTGAAAATGTGGCGTCCATTACGTCGGCAGCACTGATTGTCCCTAGGATTTTACCGATTGCGTCGGCGGCGCGGCGAACGTGTTCTGAAAATATATCATAATTATCGCCGGCGGCGATTGCGTCGTGCAATTCTGTGCGGACATCGGTCAGCAATGCGCGTGTGCGTGCGTTGACGGTCAGTTGGGATTCGGACGTGCCGACCAATTCTGTGATACGGCGGCGAATTGCAATCATCAGGTTATCAATACCGTCGCCTGTTTTGGCCGACACATAAATTGCATCGCTTTTGTTTTTGCAATCGCACAGGTCGGATTTATTTACGACCGTAATTTCATTTTGTGTGGTTGGGGTGGTGGGCGTGCTCTGTGCGCCATCAATTACATGCAAAATCAAATCGGCGTTTTTAATTTCGTCATTTGTGCGCTGAATCCCGATTTGTTCAATCGCATCGTCTGTATCGCGCAGGCCGGCCGTATCAGAAATATTTACCATATACCCATCGATGTCCAATGTGCATGATACAACGTCGCGCGTTGTGCCTGGGGTGTCAGATACAATCGCACGATTTTCGCCAACCAGACGATTAAATAATGATGATTTACCCGCGTTTGTTGCGCCAACCAGTGCGATGTTGAAACCGCTGCGGATAGCGCGGGACGCGGCATAGCGCGAAATTGCATTGTCGATTTCGTTGTATAAATTTTGCGTTTTGTTGCGAATTTTTTCACCGATATTTGTTGGTAATTCGTCGTCGGCATAGTCCAAGATTGCGGCGGCGTATGCGGCGATTTCAACCATCTGCGCGCGCCATGTGTCGTAAATACGACTGTCGCGGCCGGTCATTGATTGCAGGGCGGCACGGCGTTGGCGTTCCGTCTGGGCGTCCAGCAATGCGGCCAGACCATCAACGTCAGCCAAATCCATTTTTCCGTTCAGAAATGCGCGGCGCGAAAATTCGCCGCGGGTTGCCATACGTGCGCCCGTGGTTGATAAAAAATCAAAAATTTTATTTATCACCGCCGGTGCGCCATGCGAATAAATTTCAATTACGTCCGTACCGGTGAATGAATGCGGCGCGGCAAAAAATACCAATATCGTTTGGTCAATCAAATCGCCCGCATTATCGGTCAGGTTTGCAAAATACGTGCGGCGCGCATCAAAATTACCGCGCCCCAGCAATCGCGCAAACAAATCGCGCAAATTGTCGCCAGAGATGCGAATAACGGCAACGCCACTTTTCCCGTGCCCCGATGACAGGGCAAAAATCGTATCATTATTATTCATTTTGCATACTTTTTTGTTTTAATAAATTCATTTCCATTTCGCGGGAAATACGCGTAACCTCGCGCACGATGGCGTCGGGGTTGATTATTTTCCCGCCGTTTTTGGATTCAGTTGCGGTGCGAATCAAAATATCTTTCAATTCATCTTGCCAATTTGGGCGTGTGAAAAAGATTTGATTGCCTTGGGCTGCTGATGCGAATACACCGGCGATGTATGGAAATGTAGAACTGCTGCCGCCAGCACGTGTATATGCATAGCCGCCCAACCAGAATGGACTGGTTTTGCCATCGGTTGGAATGCCAACCCTGTTGAATTTATTTTTGTTTGGGTAACGCGGGTCGCATTGCACGGTTGGCAATGGTTTATATGCACCGCCCAGAATCATCATGCCGGCCGCTTCGCACTGGCGGAACAGGGCGTCTGTTTCGGCGGTGAATAAATCTGTGCGCGATCCCCAACTGCACGAAACAAAATGAATCTTTTGATTTTCTGGCAATGTTTTATTCAATGCCAATAATTTTTTTAATGCATCGTTCACGTATTCGCGCGTTATTACGCGTTCATTGTTGTCGGTGATTTTTATCATCGGCGCGGCAAAATAATACAGGTCTGCATCAGGGGCGGTGCCGGTGCTTTTGCCAACCGCGCAACCAGCAACCAAACTGCCGTGATAATCGATGCCGTTTTTGTCCTGATACCCGTCGACAACATCATAATATTTAATTCTGTCGGCGTATTCATCGTGTTCGCGGTTCAGGCGTTGGTCAATGATTGCAATGCTGACACCGTGGCCGGTTTTGCCGGCATTGTGCGCGTCTGTTATGCCGAATGGTTTTTTGCTGTTTTGTAAAATTTGTGCGGGGTTTATGCCATTGGGTAATTTATCTGATGATGGCCAAATCATAGAATCCGTCCAAGACAAAATGATGCCATTCTCTTTTGCGGTCGCAGGTGACATATACTGTTCCAGTTGACCATCAAACATATTCGCGTAACCTGATAAATCCAAATCTGATAAATCCAGATTGCGGAGTTTGCCACCCAATTCCAGTAATTCTGGGACAGATTGCACCCGTGTGTAATCAGAGTCCGAGATTTTCATAGTGGCGTTTTTGAATGTGACTTTCTTGTCCATTATTTGCCCCCGCTGATTTCTTTCAGTGCCAATGGAACAAGGCGGGCGACGTCCGCGTCTGGATTTGCGGCAACCAATTTCTGTGCCATGTCAACAATGTCCAGACGGCGATAGCCCAATGATTCCAACGCCGCCAGCAAATCTGGCAGGGCAGATCCGCCGGTGTCCGTCACCGCATCAAAGTTAAATGCGTTGCCGGCGATTTTGTTCTTTAATTCCAGAATGATTTTTTCGGCAACCTTTTTCCCGACGCCTGGGGCGGCGGTGATGGTTTTGGCATCGCCCGTTGCAATCGCGGACATCAATGTGTCGGTGGGCAATGTGTTCAAGATTGACAACGCCCCACGTGGCCCAACGCCCGACACCCCCGTCAGCTGTACAAACAGGTTCTGGCCCGCCATCGTTTTGAACCCGTACAGGCGGATTGAATCCTCGCGCACGACGGTTTCAATCCATAATGCGACCGTTTCGCGCGGGGACAGCGTGTCGGGGGTAAAAACCTTGTATCCGACGCCGGATACCATTAAAATTACGAATCCGTCGCCAATATAATCAACAACCCCTTGCAATTTGCCAATCATTTGTTATCCTTTTGGCGTAATTTTAACCTAATTAAATAAAAAGGTCAAATATGAGTGGACACAGCAAATGGCACAATATTCAGCACAAGAAAGGTGCTGTGGACGCCGCACGCAGCGGTTTGTTCACAAAACTGGCGCGTGAAATCACGATGGCCGCAAAACTGGGCGATAAAAATCCGGACAATAATCCACGTCTGCGCTTGGCGGTTCTGAATGCACGTAAAAATTCTATGCCGAACGATAACATCAAACGCGCGATTGAAAAAGCGTCGGGCAGCAACACCGAAAGTTACGTTGCCGTTCGTTACGAAGGGTACGGCCCAAACGCAGTTCCTGTGATTGTAGAGGCATTGACCGATAACCCACGTCGTACTGTGCCAGAAATCCGCAACATATTTGCGAAGAATGGCGGCAACATGGGTGAAGAGGGCAGCGTTGTATTTATGTTCACACGTGCCGGCCAGATTATGTACCCAGCGTCAATCGGCAAAACCGAAGATGAAATGATGGAAATCATCATGGACGCCGGTGCTGACAATATCGAAACCGCAGACGAAGGTTTTATCATTACAACCAAGCCAGATGATTTTATCACCGTGCAAAAAGCGTTGAATGATGTTTTGGGCGAACCAGACAGTGCGGAATTGACATGGATTCCAAATATGCCGGTTGATTTGGACGACGAAGCGTATGCCAAGTTGGAAAAATTGGTAGATGCGCTGGACGATAATGACGACGTCCAAAAAGTGTTTACCGCAGCAGCGTAATAAAAAATGCCCCATCGGGGCATTTTTTATTTAGATAGCAAAGCGCATCCGTCTTCGCTGACGCTCTGACAGAGAGCAGAGAGCAATGTTGCGCGCAGCGCACCAAATAACTGTTAGTTTATACGTTTCCGTTGCCACCAGATGGCGATGGCAGGGCACAGGAATAATAAAATCCCCAGCATCTGCCACAGGGCGATTCCACTGATTGCGGAAAAGAAAATTACCATCGGTGATATTCCCGTCAGCACAACCAGCACCAACAGAAAATGTGGCACGAATAATGTCAGTGCCAAAACAATCGCACCCAGAATTAAATTGATGAAAAATGCACGAAACAGTGTCCCTTGTTTGATTGCCATTTTCGCATTCATCATTTCATAAAAATCTTTTTTCATAATTTCCTCCTTTGCCAGATATCATAGCACATAGCGCGTTTTTTTAGAAATGGAATTTAGTCATATTTGCGTGCGTCAATGCGATGGCCAATGCGTCACTTTCGTCTGGTGTTTTTGGGTGCGCCGCCGGCAGCAATATGCGCACCATTTTATACACCTGATCTTTGTCAGCGTGGCCTGCGGACGTCAATGCCTTTTTAACCTTGTTCGGTTCATATTCGTATATTGGAATGTCGCGCGATGATACCGCAACGATTGCCGCGGCGCGGGCGTGCCCCAATGCCAATGTTGTTTGCGGGTTTTTGTTTACAAATGTGATTTCAATACTGCACACGTCGGGTGAAAACGTATCAATCAATTCAGACACGCCGCGAAATATATTTGCCAATCGCACCGGCAATGCATCGCGGGTGGGGGGCAATATTACGCCACTGGCAATATATGTGCGATTGCTGCCAGCGGTATCAATTACCGCCCAACCAGTATGTAGTAAACCGGGGTCAATGCCCAAAATACGTGTCATGTGTGCTTATTTCCTGAAACTGATTTTGCCGATTGCCGCGCGACCGAAATAGTTATTTAACTTTTTTGTAATTTCGTCGGTCATGTATGACAACTGCAATGTGAATGCCGGATTTAGTGGACGAATTGCAATGTTATACCGCCCGTCGCGCATTTTTTTTATTGCGGCAATTTGCGCAATCGCGGCGATGTCAGAACCCATAATTTCCGTCCAGCGTGCCGCCAAGTCCGCGTCCGATGCACGAAAACCAAAGCGGCGCATCAGACCGCCCATCGCCCCCGCCAATGTCTGGGGGCGGGCAACGCGGTGTGAAAACTTATCTGGTTGGTTTGACATAAGTGTATTCTTTTGGCATCAAGATAAACATTTCCCCTTGGGCATGTTGGCCGTGGGCATACTTGTATGCCTCGTCCCCTTTGCCAAAGAAGATGTCGGCGCGAATCCAGCCACGGATTGCGCTGCCGGTGTCTTGGGCAATCATCAGGCGACGGAAACGGCGACCATCAGACAAGTTTGTGCTGATATATACCGGCATACCCAATGTGTAAATGCTGTCGTCCATGGCGATAGAGCGAATCTTGGACAAAGGTGTGCCCAATTTACCAATCACATCTGGTGGTGTGGATTCATAGAAATACACATAGCGTGGGTTTTTATAAATTACATCTTTGGCCAATGCAGGATTCTTTTTCAGGTATGTCCATACGGCGTCCGCGGAATAACCGCCATCGGGGCGAATGCCACGACGACGTAATTCTTCGCCGATGGATTTGAATGGCATATCGTTGACCGCGGCAAAGTTCAGTTTCACCATTTTACCGTCGTCCAGTTGCAACATACCGCTGCCCTGAATCTGAATGTTTTGGACGTCGACAATATTTGCCCAGTACAAAACGCGTCCGATTTGTTTTTCGACAATGTCTTTCTTTTCGACCCCCTTGTACGCGCGGCCATCGGTTGGCACGCCCATCAGTGGTTCATTGCATGTGGCGGTTTTTGTGCGACACCCAGGGATAATTGGTGAATAGTATCCCGTGTACGTCCCGCGGTCTGTGCCGTTGTCATTATATACCTTGTACGGTTGGAAATTTGATTCAAACCATGCGCGTACGGTTGCGACGTCCGCCGATGCAGATGGCAACATGCGGCATTTTTCCGCGAACAGTTCGCGGTCGGGCACAACGCGGCCGGTGTATTGGATTTTTGCTTTGCACGAATTGCGGAATGCCTGTAATGCATAGCGCACATCGTCATCGCGCCAGCCAGGCAGATCATCATAAGACGCGCGGCGCAAATTGCTGGGGACGACGGAATTATCACCACTGTGTGTCGGCGCAGACAGGTCGCACGCCGCCAACGCAACAACCCCCAGTACAATGGCAATCAATCGCGCCGGTTTGAAAAAATTCCGCATAACCATTTTTGTAAATCCCCCCACTTGTAAAATAATTTTATGATGCTATATTATCATAAAAGGTGGGGCTAAGTCCAGACGGGTTTTACCCCCAGCGTACAACAGGAGTAAAGCACAATGGCAAAATTCAAAATTATTTCACAGTTTCTGAAAGATATCTCGTTCGAGAGCCCAAATGTTCCAGAATTGTTCTTTAAGCAGGACAATGGTCAGGCAAAATTGGAAATCAATATTGATATTCAAATCAAGGGCGCGGAAAACAACCTGTTTATGGTTGATTTGATTACCAAGGTTCATTCGAAACTGGACGCGGGCGACAAATCCATATTCTTGATTGAATCAACATATTCTGGTCTGGTTCAAATGGAAGAAGAAAAAGACGACGAAGCGAAAAAGCGTACACTGTTGATTGATGTACCAACACTGTTGTTCCCAGCGGTTCGCAGTTTGATTGTCCGTCTGACATCTGAATCTGGATTCCCAACATTTGCGATGCAGCCGGTTGATTTTGCAGAACTGTATGCGCAAAAGCAGAACGGTGCAGCGAACGCAAAATAATTTATTTGTTTCATTTTCGTTCCAAAAAAAACGTCCCGCATGGGGCGTTTTTATTTTTTCGTGCTGTGTTTGGATTTTTTACGTTTTTGTGATAAAATCTGTCCACTATGGCAAAGGACACATATTTATCAGTCAGAAGTTCGGTCAGCGGTTTTTCGTTTGCAAATCTGGGATTATTCACAGGATTCGCAGACGGTATTTATAATGCCGTATATTCATTGGTATTGTTGGAAATATTTCGCTCGTCCGCGGTGGTGGGGGTGTATGTTGGTCTGTATGCGGCGTTCTGTATGGTTGTGGGACTGTTTGCCAATGAACTGTTTCGCCAGTTTTCCAAGGTGCGTGTTTTTTACTTTGTGATGCTGATGTTGGCGGTGTGCTATGCGATGATGAGTTTTTCAATCCGCCCCAGTACGTTTATTATATTGGACTATACAACCGGTATTGCGACAACGTTGGTGACAATGTTGATTCCGCTGTTTATGTCTGATTTTTCGCGCGGGATTGGTATGGCGCGATTAAATTCACGGTATCATTTGTGGCTGAATATCGGGGCACTGTTTGCACCAATGATTGCGGTTGCAATTTCAGATGTGGCGGGTAATCGTGCGGCGTTCTTTGCATCGGCGTTAATTTATTTGGCGGGGTGGGGATTCTTTAAGTATTTCCGTATTGTTCAGCAAGATAAACAGATAAAACCCGTCAGTCCGCGTCGTACGGCGCGTGCGTTGTGGCGTAATACGATTGCGTTTTTCAGAAAGCCCGGAATGTTGCGCGCATATATTGTGAATTTTGGGTACTATGCGTTGCGTGCAATGCGTTATCTGTATGTGCCGATTGTGGTTATTGAAAATGGTTTTTCAAATGATGCACTGGGGTGGGTTTTGACACTGGGGATTATTCCATATCTGATTTTATCAGAGACCATGGCGCATCTGGTGCGCGCGTTTGGTAAAAAGATTTGGTTGGTATCTGGAATGTTGTCTTTTGCGGCGTTGTCTGCGCTGGCGACGTTTGTGACGGGATATCCGTTGTTGGTTATCTTTGTCGCATGGCAGATTTCGGGCGCATTGATGGAATCGGTGCATGATTTGCTGTTCTTTGACAATACCAAAAAATCTGAACAGACGCGTTTTTATGGCGTGTTCCGTACCAGTGTGAATTTGCCAAATGTGGTTGCGCCGGTATTGGCAGCGGGGTGTATTACGCTGTTTGGTGGAACGTCGGCGGTATGGGTTGTGACGGCGTTGATTGGTGTGCTGACATCAATTATTCTGGTTGCCAAAAAATAAATTTTGTACGTGCTTTATTCCTATTATTTTCGTTGCGTGCGCACGTGATTCCGTGTATGATTTCTGTATAAGAAAAAGGGGAAAATTTTATGGCAAAGAAAGAAGCAGCAGCCGCCGCCGCACCAGCAAAAAATCCTGCGTTGGAATCGGCGTTGGCACAAATCCAAAAACAATTTGGTAAAGAAGCCATCATGAAAATGGGTGATGGTTCGCAACAGAATATAGAGGCGATTTCGTCCGGTTCGTTGGGATTGGACATTGCGCTGGGTATCGGTGGATATCCACGTGGTCGTATCGTTGAAATTTATGGGCCGGAAAGTTCTGGTAAAACAACATTGGCATTGCACGCCGTGGCAGAGGCGCAAAAGAAAGGCGGCACATGCGCGTACATCGATGCGGAAAATGCACTTGACCCATCGTATGCGAAAAAGTTGGGTGTTGATGTTGCAAATCTGATTATTTCACAACCGGATTCGGGTGAACAGGCGTTGGAAATTGCCGATACGCTGATTAAATCTGGTGCGGTTGACGTGGTTGTAATTGACTCGGTCGCGGCACTGGTGCCCAAGGCAGAATTGGAAGGTAACATTGGCGATTCTTTCGTTGGTACAACCGCACGTCTGATGTCACAGAGTTTGAAGAAATTGGCGGGTTCGGTATCGCGCAGTAATACATTGCTGATTTTCATCAACCAGATTCGTATGAAGATTGGTGTTATGTTCGGTAACCCAGAAACGACGTCGGGTGGTAACGCGTTAAAGTTCTATGCGTCTGTACGTTTGGACATTCGTCGTACCGGCCAGATTAAAGATAAAGAAAACGTTATTGGTAATGAAACCCGTGTCAAGGTTGTGAAAAACAAGGTTGCGCCACCATTCCGTACGGTTGATTTCAAAATCATGTACGGCGAAGGTATTTCACGTATCAGCGAAATCTTGGACATGGGCGTGAAATATGACTTGATTGAAAAGGCGGGCAGTTTTTATTCATACAACAATGAACGCATGGGGCAGGGCGAGGCGAATGCACGCCAGTGGCTGAAAGATCACAAGGAAGTGCAGCAGGAATTGTTGGACAAGATTATGGCACGTGCGTCTGGTATTGCCGAAGAAATGACCACCGGCCCATCAGATGATGATGCGGACGATGACGCGATGCCAATGGACGAATAATGAACAAAAAGGGGACAGTCGTGAGAGATATTGAAGAGTGACAGAAAAGTTTTTATTCAGATAATCAAAACAAAGGAATATGCATGAAACTTTCCAGAACATTTGCGCTGGCGGACATTGTGTTGCGTGCGCATATCTTGAACCCACTGTGGTGGCCGCGTGATAAACGTCGCGAGCATAGATGTAATGTTGCGGCAACCGCAATTCCGCGCTATATGGCGCGTTATGTGCCGGCCGCCGGTACTGTGCCAGAGGTACGTCCCGTGCACAACGACAAACGTGAAAAAATTTGGACACTGTGGTTGCAGGGCGAAGACAAAGCACCAGAATTGGTCAAGGCGTGTTTTCGCAGTATTCGTGCAAATTGCAAACAGGAATTGGTTGTCTTGGACGAAAACACCATTTGGGACTATATCACATTGCCCCCAGAAATTGTTGCAAAGCGTAAAGCGGGCCAAATAAAGCATGCGCACTTTGCCGACATTTGTCGTGTTGAATTGTTGTATGAACATGGTGGCATTTGGTTGGATTCAACCGGATTTGCAACCGCGCCAATTCCAGATGAAATTATAAATCAGGATTTCTTTGTCTATATGGCGGGAAATATGGTTGGCAGTGCGTACAGTTTTATTCAGAACTGTTTCATTCGTGCGCGCAAGGGTTCTTACTTGTTGGCGGCGTGGCGTCAGATGATTCTGAATTTCTGGACGGCAGAGCCCCGTGAATTTGATTACTTTATGCACCAGTTGATGTTCAAATCATTGGTTGAACATGATCCGGTTGCAAAAAAGTATTTTGATGCAATGCCACATATTGATCAAGCACCAACGCATGCGCTGTGGTGGTCGGTTGCGAATGAACCGTACACCAAGAAATTATTCAAGGAATATACATCGGGTGCATTCTTTCAGAAAACAACGTATAACAGTCCGTGGGCGAAAAATCCAATCCCAGGCAGCATCGCGGACGAGATGATAAATCATATGTACAAAACGAAAACCAAAAAATAAAGAAAGGAAAAATATATGCCTGCAATTTCTGTGATAATACCGATATACAATGTGGAAAAGTATTTGCGCAGATGTTTGGACAGTGTGTTAAACCAAACTTTTTCTGATTGGGAGGCGATTTGTGTCAATGACGGCAGTCCAGATGGATCTGCCGCCATTTTGTCTGAATATGCCGCCCGTGATGCGCGATTCAAAATTGTGAATAAACCAAATGGTGGTTTGTCTGATGCACGCAATGCCGGTATGGCGGTGGCGACGGGTGATTATGTTTTGTATCTGGACAGTGACGATTTTATTCACCCCCAGACAATGGAAATTACACACTATCTGGCGACGCGTGATAATTCTGATATTGTGTCATTCACATATGACAGAATTTATCGCCCGCAACTGATGGTGCGGCATGTGTTGCATATGGATACAGATTCTGTTGTGCCATATCGCATGCATAAAAAATATGACGTGACGCGCATTAAAACATTGCTGACCGACGATGTGTATAAATATGCGACCGAACGTGCACATAATGCATTTAACCCGCGGCGCAAATGGCTGATTAAACATTGTCAGGTATGGAAGAATTTATATCGTCGCAGCTTGATTGCAGACACGCCGTTTATCAAGGGGATTTTGTTCGAAGATTTCCCGTGGTGGAGTGCGATTATGTTGAAAAATCCGGTTGTGACGATTGCGCCGCTGCCGTTGTATTTCTATGTGCCGAATTTTGGCGGAATTGTTTTGTCTGCAAAGCAATTACGTATAATGCAGAGTTTGTGCACCGGTATTGAAACATCGTACAAGTTGTATAAAGAGCAGGCGACACCATATCAAATGGACGCATGGTCGCGCAAATTCCGCTGGTACTTTATCAAGTGGGCATATCGCAAGATTAAATATCTGGACAATGCGGACGATGTTGCGTTGGCGCAAAAATGTTTTTCGAATTTGAAAAATTGCGGTGCGCTGGACAACCCACCATACGCGTGGGCACGCAAAATCAGATGCGGTATTGCAGAATTTATTAAATGTGGGTGTTACATAAAATGAAACGTAAAACAATCGCGATATGTCTGCGTGATATGCAGGTGGGTGGCGTTGAATCCGTGGTGATTCAGACGATTGGCGCGCTGTTGGCGCGCGGGGACGTTGATATTCGTGTGATAACATACACGAATATCAGTGTGCCACAATATCGCGATTGGTTTGCAGCGCACCCCGATGTGAAATTGACGGTGTTGTACCCATGCCGTTTTTTGGGGACGCAAATGCCGCACTTTTTTCTGTGGCGAATTGTAAAGCATCTGGCGCGTGATATATACCGATTTGGTAAATATATGATGATGTCATCGCATCGTTTTGATGATGTTGATGTGTTTATCGATTACTATAATTTTTCATTTGCGCGCGAGTTCAAAAAGTTTCGTGGTAAAAAAATCACATGGTGGCATTCATCGATTGATGCGCTGTATGCGCAGGGGCGCATGCGCTATATGCCGATGTACGACAAATTGGTAATGTTGACCCGTGACGCCGCTGCGGAACTGCGCGCAAAGTATCCAGAATATTCGGACAAGATTATTCAGATTTATAACCCGATTGATATTGCGCGTGCGCGCGATTTGGCGGCGCAGGGCAAGTTTATTCGTGGTGACTATTTCGTCTGTGTGGCGCGATTGACGGGCGATAAAGATATTGAAACGGTACTGCGTGGCTTTGATATGTTTTGGCAAAATGCGGGGCGGCCAAATATTAAAATGGCTTTTGTTGGTGATGGCAATTTGTCCGATGAATATAAAAAGATTGCGCATTCATTGCCTGCATCGCGCCAGTTTGAATTTGTAGGGCTAAGCAAAAATCCATTTGGTTACATGGCGCATGCCCGTGCGAATATATTGTCCAGTTATTCCGAAGGGATGGGCGTTGTCTTGGTCGAGGCCGCCGCCACCCACACATTGAATATCGCGTCGGATTGTCGCAACGGCCCGCGTGAAATTCTGATGGGCGGACGGGCAGGGTTACTGTTTACCGCGGGTGATGCAACTGATTTGGCACTGCGTATGATGGACGCATGGACACGTCGCGCGGACACAGAAAAAATGATAACAGTCGCCACAGAAAATCTGTCGCGCTTTGACGCCACAAAAATCACAGAACAGATAATAAAAGTCATAAAATAAAAATGCGCCGTTGGCGCATTTTTATTTATAGAGCAAAGCGCATCCGTCTCCGCTGACGCTGCGCCGCGATAAAGAGAGCAGAGAGCAATGAATATGTCCGCCAATGGCGGACAATTTTTTTACTGGATTGCTTCACTCCGTTCGCAATGACAAAAGAGCTAGAAACTCTGTCATTGCGAGCGAGCGTAAGCGACGCGTGGCAATCCAGTTTATTTTTTGTTGCGCGTAGCGCACAAAATTTGCTCTCTGCACTCTGCGCTTTGCTCTCTAACACTTGCCCCGTTTGTGTTATATTCCTGTTTTTACAAAACGCGATGGGATTGTTGCAACCCATTTCAGGCCC
>URBZ01000009.1 GCA_900546225.1 uncultured Rickettsiales bacterium
GTGTGCCGGTTGGGTTCTTTACATACCCAATATCACAGGCGGCGGACATCACGGCGTTTGGCGCGAATGTCGTTCCTGTTGGCGAAGACCAACTGCCTATGTTGGAACAGGCGTCTGAAATCGTGCACAAATTCAACAGCATTTATGGTGACACATTGACAATGCCACGCGCGGTTGTGCCACAATCAAAATCGGCGGCGCGCCTGCCGGGGACGGACGGCAATGCGAAAATGAGCAAGAGTTTGAACAACGGTATTTACCTGAAAGATTCCGCAGATGAAATCGCGGCCAAGGTTAAAACGATGTTCACCGATCCAAACCATATTCGCGTCACAGACCCCGGTAACACCACGGACAATCCGGTATTCATTTACCTGTCGGTGTTTGCGCGTCCGGAACATTTTGCGGCATTTTTGCCAGAATACGCGAACTATGCCGAATTGGCGGCGCACTATGAACGCGGCGGCTTGGGCGATGTAAAGGTTAAAAAGTTCCTGAACGAAGTAATGCAGGAAACATTGCGCACAATTCGTGAACGTCGCGAACAGTTGGCGCGCGACCCCGCATCGGTGATGGAAATTTTGCGTCGTGGCACAATGGATGCGCGTGCGGCGGCGGCGGAAACCGTCAAACGGGTCAAGGCCGCAATGAAACTGAACTATTTTGACTAGATAAAACACAGCAAGGGAGAGAAATATGAAAAAATCATTCGTCTGGGTGGGCAGTGTAATCGGCACAGGTGCGGTACTGGCATTGGTGTTCGGCTGGCTGGAACAGCCGCGTGATATTCGCACTGTGTCGGTATCGGGCGAATGCCTGACCACCGCGCCAAAGGACAGAACGGCAATCACACTGCGCGTGACAACGCTGGACAAATCGGCGGCGGTTTCCATGAAACAGGCCACGGCGAAAATTGCCGAAATCACAGAATACCTGAAAAAACAAGATGTCCAGATGCAGACAACTGATTTCAATTCGTATGAAAAGACCGAATGGAATCGCGAATTGCAAGAATCTGAAACGCTGGGCATTGAAACATCCATCGCGGTCGAGGTTTCAGCCGACAATATCGACACAATTGAAAAAATCTTGACCCAATTTGCGGGCCAGAAAAACGTGTATTCTGAAAACCTGCGCATGTATACCAGTACCGAAACCATGAAACCAATTATGGAAAAATGCTTGGGCACAGCGGTTGAAAATGCGCGCACGCGTGCGGACGCATTGGCGGCGGGCGATCGGCGTCATGCTGGCAAAATGTTGGCCGTGTCGTATGACACCGCTACGCGTGGAATGTACCAGCCATTGGCGTCTAATTTCTTGCGTGCCAGTGCAAAAATGGAAACTGCGGACGCCGGCGCGTATGTTGGCGGTGGCTTGGTAACCAAGGATACCGAGGTTTCGGTCACTGTAACCGCAACATTTGAAATCAGGTAATATATTTAACATGGTTGTCGCGTTATGCCCCATTGTCATTGCGAGCGTAGCGCGGCAATCCAGTAAATAAAACTGTTCGCCACGGCGGACACAAATTTATACATGAACGAAATCGTTGCCGAATTTATAGAATATCTGACGAATACGAAAAATTATTCGTCGCACACCGCCACGGCATACGAAACAGATATTCTCGATTTTATTAAATTCTGGGACAATTATGCGGGTGGCACGGCGACGCTGGCCGATACGGCACGCGCCGACACACTGTGCTTTCGTGCGTGGCTGGCGGACAGGGCGCGTCGCAATTTGGCGCATAAATCAACCGCGCGGGCACTGTCGTCACTGCGTGGGTTTTATAAATTCTTGGCCAAACATCACGGTATAAAAAACGATGCAATCGGATTGATTTCATCACCAAAAGTTCCCCGTAAATTGTCCAAAGCGATAGAGGTCACTGATGTTGAAAATATGCACGATGCCATTCGCAATATCGACGAAAAAGAACCATGGATTGCCGCGCGCGATTGGGCACTGGTGGTGCTGATATTCGGCTGTGGCCTGCGTATATCAGAGGCCTTGTCGCTGACCAACTCTGATGTCCGCGCGCACCCCGATACATTGCGCATAATGGGCAAGGGGTCAAAGGAACGCATCGTTCCCGTATTGCCCGCCGTATGGGACGCGATTGACAAGTATGCCGCGGTGCGCCCATTTGGTAATTCGCCCGATGACCCGCTGTTTCGCAGTGTGCGTGGCCTGCCCATGTCGGCGCGTATGGCGGAAAAGGTGATAGAGCATGTTCGTAAATATTTACAGTTGCCCGATTACGTGACCCCGCACGCATTGCGTCATACGTTCGCCACGGCGTTGCTGGCGGGCGGGGCGGATTTGCGCAGTTTGCAAGAATTGCTGGGGCATGCGTCATTGTCCACGACCCAGTTGTACACGCGTGTCAACATGGCTGAAATCACAAACATTTATAACCACGCCCACCCCTTGGCAGATAAATAGAGCACAGATAATAGATTTTTTGTCATTCCGGTGCTTGACACCGGAATCTAGGTAAGTAGAGCCGCGCCGTTCGGCGCGCACATAATTTGAACTCTGCACTTTGAACATTTCCACTTGTTTTTATTTTATAAACCGCATATAATCCTGATGTCGTTGGGTGTTCCAACGATGGGGTGTGAGAACCCGATGGACGCGTCGATATGTAACAGCGCGCGCAATTTGCGCCGTTTTTTGTACCTGTGACGAAAAGTAATCTCCGGACATTCGGGTCAGGAGGGCTCGCGGAATACACAATACGCGACACAATTCGTTCAATTGTTCTCAACCTCCTGACCACCTGTGAAAACCGGTGGTTTTTTGTTGATTCAAGAACCAAACGGGGAGGAGAAAAACATGAAACATATACGCATCGTATTGATGGCAATATTTGCACAGTTTTATATTGTATCGGCATTTTCTGCACCATATTGCGAAAAAGGTAGTCTGTGCAATGAGTACGTGTGGAGTTCATCAAAAAACGCATTTTCGTGCGGCAGTCTGAACAAATGCGAGTGTAATACAGCCACGGGCAACGAAGCTATGTATCCTTGTTATTCCCCGTGCGAAGATGAAACAACTTGTGGTGCTTGGACCGGCAGCTGGCAAAGTGCGGGTACTGGTGTGGAAAAAAGACCGTTTTTATATTGCTCAGACAATTATGAGGCAGGCACATGTGACAAATATACGGAATATCAGTATCGTTGCGCAATCGGGTATTATGGCAGCGGGTCGTCTTGTACACGTTGTCCCGCGCTTAGCGGTGTTTACGGCACAAGTGCCGCTGGCACAACATCAATCAGTGGCTGCTATATACCGTCGGGGACGGGGCTGTCGGATACATCGGGTAAATATGAATTTAGCCAAAATTGCTATTATTAAAAATACGTATGCCATCGGCATGACGTGGTTCTGAAAATTAAAACAAAGAACACAAAATTCCCCTCCCACGGGAGTGGAATTTAGTACGTTCTAGTGGCTTGCCAAAAAACTCTATAATCTATTCTCTATAATCTATGCTCTAAAAAATGCGCCAAATGGCGCACTGATTTATTTACTGGATTGCTTCGTCATTTCATTCCTCGCAATGACACTGTTTCTAGAAAATTAGTATTTGTGTCGCCTGCGGGCTGCGTATTTTATGCACTGCTAGCATTATTGTCATTGCGAGCGCAGCGTGGCAATCCAGTAAATAAAGCCGCGCCATCGGCGCACGATATCTATTCTCTAATCACGGTTTTTCCACATTGAAACTGCGGGAACGCATTTTCGTCGCGCGTTCGCCCAATGTGCGCTGAATCCCGCGACGACGTGCCATACGAAACGCCATCGTTTCCGCCGTGACGGGTTGTTCTGGGTGGGCGGCATAACTGGCCTTGCGATCCGCCATCAGGCGTTGCAGGAATGTATCAATAAAATCTGGCTGCATGTTTTCACGACATATCTGGCGATACATGTGATAGATTTCGCGATACTGACGTTTGGCCTCGGCACGAATAGTATGAAACTGTTCATTGGTCAATCGTTCGGCACGTCTGATCCATTCGTCGCGCGCGATGGAATACGCACTGCCAACCTTGTACATATCAGGGCCATACATAGGGGTGGCGACCTCTACAACCTCTATATCAATACCGCGACCACATACACGAATGCGATATTTCCGCAACCATGCGCCCAACATAGATTTTATAATGGTGCGCAAATCAATGCCTGCCAGTTTTTCGCGCATCGGCGACAAGTCCGCCACGATACAGATATCAATATCGCTGTTTTCGTCATAGTAATAATTGGTGGTCGACCCATGAACGAAAATATCACGAATGCAATCGTCCGGAATGGGCAGGCCCACGCGCTGCATAAAACGAATATAGTTCCACGCAATCAGCTGCAACGAATTGGACACCAACTTGTTCATTTTGCCGGTTTCAGTCCAAATATTCGGCTCTAATGATTTATGATAAATAAAACGTGGCCACGTTCTGGGGCGCAATATGGGTAACGACGTTCTTAAACTGCGTTCGAATAACATAACTATGCCTCGGTACTGCTGCTGCTGACGTCTTCGTACAGTGTTTTTTTATAGCCCGTGCCACCATCAATGGTGCAGGTTTCATGGCACGTGCCATCAATCATTAAATACCCATTGGCGCACGTTGTGACATCGCAACTCTTCCATTGACCATAATTATCACATGTTTGTGTCCCTGACCCATCTGTATCTGTACAAGCACGTGTGTCGCCGGGGTCGCATACCGCACTGGCACATTTTCCTGTCTTCAATTCATAACTATAATGCGTGTCTTCGCTGTTTGGATCTAGCCACGATGTTTTGACACATGAAACCCTGTATTGCAATAATGTTATGTCGTCGCAATAACAATCTATGCCGGAACTGTCGGTAATATCTTTTTCTGTTACCTCGGAACTGGTCGATTCAACCTTGCACTCTTTGGTGCTCCACGATGCGGTATTTGGGTCGTCATTCAGTGTTGGCCCGCCGCATTTCAATATAATATAACTGCGCGATGCTGCATTGGCATCTTTGCTGTGCACAACGCCCAGAATCGCCAGCACCGCCGCCCAAAAACGAAACCAAGATGATTTAATCTTTCGCATATCGCCATTTCCCCCGTTTAATACATACAGTTGCCGTCATTGATTTCATACTTGCAACCAGTGGAATCTTTGAATGTCTGGTTGTCGTGCGGCGAAATGTAACATGCACTTTTTAGTAATGGCTTTTTGGGTGGGACGGATTTTTTCGTGTCACCATACGACACATACAGTTTCCATGTGCGAATTACGGCCGCGTCGCCATTTGCGCGCGTTGGTGCCGGACATTGGGTGCACGATGAATAGAATGTTGCAGTTTTCCCAGTCCCCAAATAAGATGTCAAATATCCAACAAAAGCACCGTCGGCGAAATACCCATCGTCACATTGATACACAACGCATTTTTCCACGGGACGTACCGCAGAATGTGCAGCATTTGGAATGCACAACGCCACCATAATCGACATAATGATGAATTTTTTCATGTCTCTTTCCCTTGCTGATAATTACATTAGCACAGACATGATTCCCAACGCAACAAGAAAGTAAATACATAAAAAAACGGGGCGATGCCCCGTTTTTTATTTCAGCACAAAATGCACACTGTATTGCGGTTTTTTGTCCGCACCCAATGCCGCACGTACGACCTTGTTCGATGCAACCTGAACCGCACGGGTCAGATTGTCGCGGTCTTTGCGTTCGGTCTTGGTCAGGGCATCAATCGCCTTGGTGATTTCGATTTGAATCTGGCGTTTCATAAATCCTGTTTCGTCGGTTTCAAAGATACCCGCACTGGATACCTCTGGCACGCCCTTCAAGAAACCACGTTTGTCGACCGGTAATGTTACAAATACCGCGCCGTTTGATGCGATTTTTTTACGGTTTTTATATACTTGGTCGTCGGCACTGCGTTCGGTTTCGCCCTCCATAACGACAAAGCCCGTTTCGATTGTTTCGCAAACGTACGGTTCGGCCCCGTCCGCCAATGCAATCATTTCACCATTGTGCACAACCATCATGTGTTTTGCACCACCGCGTTCCATTGCCATTTTACCATTCAACATTTCGTTGATGTAATCACCGTGCATTGGCACAGAAACCTGTGGGTGAACCAAATCATAAAAGCGTTCAAATTCCGGACGCCCCGCGTGACCAGACGCGTGCAGATGGTCTGTATCAAATATCGTGTGTGTTTTGATACCCATACGCGCCAGTTTGTTGTACAGGAACGAAACGTCCTGTTCGCGCCCTGGAATAATAATGGAACTGAACAGAACCGTATCGGTTGGCATCAGTTTCATTTCTTTTACGTGGCCACGGCACAGACGTGTCAGCATTGCAAACTGTTCGCCCTGTGAACCGGTCAAGAATATCGCCTGTTTTTCTGCGGGCAAATCTTTGATTTCGCTGTGCAGATATACATCGTCTTTGCCCAGATAGCCAAATTCCATACCCATTTCGCGAAATTCCGGCAGACCAACATATGGCACTGGGTTTGGATTGCTGCGTTCTTTGATTGCGGCAACACGACCAGCGGCATGCGCGGCCTCTGCAAACATTTTCATACGCGCGATTGAACGTGAATAACCCGTTACAATAACGCGGCCTGGGGCTTCTTGCATCAGGCGTGTGAATGTATCGCGAACCTGTGTTTCGGTGGTCTGTTTTTCCTGACGCGATGCCGATGTTGAATCGGACATACATGCCAACAATTTTGGATCAGACCCAATTTCGCGCAGACGTGCAAAATCCGTCGGTGCTTCAATCGGGTTATCGTCGTTGAATGTCCAGTCACCCGTGTGCAGGATTTTACCCGCTGGCGTTTTGATAATCAGCATCTGGGCCTCTGGCACAGAGTGCGATACGTGGAACGTTTCAACTTCAAACGGGTCTAATTTTAACGTTGCACCGTTATGGTCAAATACGACGATATCTTTTTCAGGGTTAAAATCTATTTCCATACCGCGGAATGTTTGGGTTAAAATTTCCGCAGGAAAACGGGTGCAGTAAATTGGCTTTCTGAATTTCGGCCAAATGTATTTCAATGCACCAATGTGGTCTTCGTGGCCGTGGGTAATAACGAAACCAATAACGTCTTTCTTGCGCTTTTCCAACCAAGTGGTGTCGCAGTATTGAACGTCGCCCGCGCCAATTTCTTCTTCCAGAAATCCCATACCGCAGTCAACAACCAGATATTTACCTTTGTATTTATACAGGTACATGTTCTGGCCAATATGTTCCAGACCGCCCAACGCCATAAAGTATACTTTATCATCATTGGCATCATTTTCATGTTTGTTCATACCAGAAATCTTGGCGGGCTTTTTCGCAGCCGCGACAACTTTCTTTGGCTTTGCCGCGCGTGCCGGCTTTTTTTCTGCAACCGGTGCTTTTTCGGCTTTCTCTCTAACTTTTACCATAATATAACAATCCTTTTGTTATGTTTAACATTTTCGCACCACCACCACAATCCATTGCCAATAAAGCAACGCTTTATTTGTAGTGAATCTGGTGGCAGTGCAGTTTTAATCCCTATGCGGAATTGATACGTAAGCAATTATAACACAGGGGAAATAGTTTTTCTAATCCAAAAATAATTCGGATTAAAATCCTCTCTCGCATATAATATCATAGTGCTTTTTCCCGTAAATGCAAGGGGTAAGTGCATTGCACAAAAAACACACCGCCCGATTGGGCGGCGTGTTTATATGAAACAAAATCAAATGATTTTAGTTCAAAGCGTCCTTCAATGCCTTGCCAGGTTTGAATTTTGGCTGTGTGGATGCTGGGATTTTAATAGCAGCACCTGTCTGAGGATTGCGGCCTGTTGTTGCTTTGCGTTTTGCAGTTGCAAATGTACCGAAACCAACCAGACGAACTTCGCCTTTCTTTTTCAGAACTTTTGTTACTGTGTTGATGAAAGAATCCAAGCAAGCAGCAGCAGTTGCTTTTGTAACTTCTGCTTCATTTGCGATTGCTTCAATCAATTGCATTTTGTTCATGTGTTTCTCCTTTCAATAATTTTTTAAGGTGTCCGACAGTTCCAAGGCAATGCCTGTGAAATATTCCGCAGGATTGCGCCACTTTTTAACTGACCACAACCGCAAGTGCTTGTATTCCACGGACATTGCCCGTACTGCTTATACGAATCGTAGAGAATTGGGGGCTTTAAGTCAAGAGTATATTTAATTTTTTGAAAATTTTATAAATATTGACAAAAATGATAAAAATCAGTTGTGGACCGCGCTGGCCCGCACGGCGCGTGCCCCAGGCGTGTTATTGTCGCACAGGACATATGAACTGGTGCTGCCGGTCAAGTGTACCTCGCGAAAATGATTCGGGGTCAACGCCATAATCAGAATGATTACCCCCGCCCAGAACCACATCTTGGTAAATGCCCATGGGTTCTTGAAACTCTCGCGCTTAAAAGAATCCTTTAACAAATTCTGGTACAGTGCCCAACCCCAACTGAACATCAGTATCATTGCGGCAAACAAAAATCCGATTGTGATTGAACGGGTAAATGGCATCAGTGCGCGGGCAACCGCGTCCCACGTGCCGCTGGCCACTGGACAAACATACAGCACATTTGCCGCCATGGATTCGGGTACGGCGACGGGCGTGCTGGCCCCAAATTGCAAATCAAACGACGTTATCAGCACAATCGCCGTCAGCATCACAATCGCAAATAACATCGTTGGTTTCATAATCTCTGCATTCCCTTTATATTCTTATTATATCATAAATAACTAATAAATTGCAATTTCAGAAACATTGAATTACTATTTATTACATGTTCGGGAAAAAGTACAATCTTGTTGTTGGTTTGACCACATTTGATGTGAATATGCTGCACATATCTGTGCCGGCGTTGGGCAAACTGGGCAAAAAGTTTCTGCTGATTGTACATAATGATAATCCAACTGTAACCATCACCCGTCACCAGATTCGCGCATTGGGGTATCATGGCGACGTTCGCATTATAAACAGTGCGGAAAACGTCGGCACATTTATGGCGCGTATGGCAATAGTTTCCGCCGCGTTGCGTGATGCGCCATCGGCGGAATGGATTGTGTTCTGTGACGATGATGATATTTTAACAGATATTGATATTCCACGCGTATCGCCCGATAATTTCGCCGTGGTGCGTAATATGGCGGTGGTGCGTCATCGCGTGTCCGACCTGTTGCGTGTTATGCGCGATGCGAACGACATCACGATTGATGACAAAAACGTCGTTCTGGTGCGTCCGCATATGGGGTTCGTCGGTACGCCGATACGTATCAGTGCACTGGCGGGGCTGATGTCGGTGCTGCACGGTGCGATTGATGATATTCGCCGTATTGATGACGATATGGACTATTGCCCGCCGTACGATGCAATAATGTGGACAATGCTGAACACGTATGTACGATTCGTGAACCCTGATGCCGTGCCTATTTATATGGACAGGGTGGGGTACGTTGCAATCAAATTGGACACCGCGACAATTAAATATGGCCGCGCAGGCATGCCGGCACGTGCCGCACGTGATCATTATGCCCGCGCGGTTGCACGTTTTGACGCGGTTTTGCGCGCGGCATTGGCCGCCCCTGTGGGGCACGATAAATAATTTTTCATATTACTTTTTTGAACAAATATGTGTTGCAAGGGGGCAATAATATTTATAGAATTGCACCGAAATTCAATGGGGAAAAACAATGAAATATAATGAAATTCGTAAAACATTCTTGGATTATTTTGAATCGCATGGCCATAAAATCGTGCCATCGGCGTCACTGATTCCAAACGACCCGACATTGCTGTTCACGGTCGCCGGTATGGTTCCATGGAAGGGGATTTTACAGGGCGCAGAACCAGCATTTGCACCACGCGTTGCCGACGTCCAGAAATGCATTCGTGCGGGCGGCAAACACAACGATTTGGACGAGGTTGGCTTTGACGGGCGTCATCATACATTCTTTGAAATGGTGGGCAACTGGTCTTTTGGTGATTATTTCAAGGCGGGCGCGATTGAAATGTCGTGGGATTTGCTGACAAACGTATTGAAACTTGATCCCGCGAAATTGCGCGTAACCACACACACGTCTGACGAAGAGGCCACCGAACTGTGGCGCAAAATCGCCGGCAAAGATGCAATTCGCTTGGGCGACCACGATAACTGGTGGTCGGCGGGCGATACCGGCCCATGTGGCCCATGCACTGAAATATTCTATGATTTTGGCGATGATATTGCAAACGAAGATGACCGTTGGGTTGAAATCTGGAATGACGTATTTATGCAGTTTGATCGTGATGCAAACGGCAATCTGACGCCACTGCCAAAACAGAACGTTGATACCGGTGGTGGTCTGGAACGCTGGGCTGCAATGATGCAGGGCAAAACAGATAACTATGATACAGACCTGTTCGTGAACCTGAAACGCGCGGTCAGCGATGTAACCCACGTCGCCGAAACGCCTGAAAATGTTTCCAGTTTCAAGGTTATTACCGACCACCTGCGTGCAGTTGGCTTTGCGGTTGCTGATGGTGTAATTCCATCAAATACCGATCGCGGTTATGTAATTCGTCGTATATTGCGTCGTGCGATGCGTCATGGACAACTGTTGGGTCATCGTGGCGCATTACTGTCTGAATTGTATCCAGCATTGGTTCGTGAAATGGGGGGCGCATACCCAGAACTGGCGCGTGAACAATCCCGCGTGGTGGAAATTATTCGCAACGAAGAAAACGCATTTGCAGACATGCTGCAAAACGGTATGAAATTGTTGGAAAACGAATTGCCAAAATTGAACAATAACGTATTACCAGGGGATGTGGCATTCAAACTGTTCGACACATACGGTTTCCCATTGGATTTGACGCAAATGATTCTGCGCGACAGAAATATTGACGTTGACGTCGCTGGGTTCGAACGCGCCATGACCGAACAAAAGGAACGCAGTCGTGCCGACACCAAGGGCACACGTACCCTGTGGGAATCCCAGAATTTACCAGCAACCGACGACAGTGCAAAATATGCGCCAAACGCAGAAATGGAATCAACCGTTCTGGGGATTCTGCGCGATGGCGAATTTGTTAAATCGGCCAACGCCGGCGACGCGGTAGAGGTTGCATTGGACAAAACAAATTTCTATGGCACACAGGGCGGTCAGGTTGGCGACAGTGGTGAAATCCTGCGCGATGGCGCATCTGTCATGACCGTGACCGAGGCCGCACGTGCCGACAATGTCGTTATTCACAAGGGTACATTGACCGGCAACCTGTCGGTTGGCGATACGGTGAAAACCGCAATCAACGCATCTGTTCGTGCCCAGACCACACGCGCACACACCGCAACACACCTGTTGCAGGCGGCGTTGCAGCATGTCTTGAACCAAGATGTGCACCAGCGTGGGTCAAAGGTTTCGCCTGATTCCGTACGTTTTGACTTCTCGTTCGGGCGTGCAATGACAGATGACGAAAAACATGCTGTCGAAGAACTGGTAAATAAATGGATTGCGGCCGATATGCCGGTTGCCCACGAAGAAATGTCGCTGGACGCGGCGCGTGCCAAGGGCGCAACCGCATTGTTTAACGAAAAATACGGTGACACGGTCAAGGTTATTACGGCTGGTGATGTATCGTGTGAATTATGTGGTGGAACACATGTGTATCATACGGGCGAAATATTAAAGGCACGTGTGAACAAAGAAAAATCCATCAGCAGTGGTATTCGTCGTATCACAATGTCTGTTGGAACATTGGCAGAATAAAAAACGGGGCATCGCCCCGTTTTTTTATTCCCCTCCCGTGTGGGGGTGTCGCACGCAAGTGCGACAGGGAGGGTACTAGTCAGTGATATAGTGATTCAGTGATTTAGTTTTATAATACTTGTACATATCATTTGAACTTTGCACTTTGAACTCTGAACTTTACACTAACCCATCACGGCACAGATTCGCAAACACCGGCGCATCCAATCCCAACATTGGAATCAAAACGCTGGGGCGGGCATCAACAGTGATATTGCGTGTTGTCACAACGCCATCTGTTATTGTCTTTGCCACCGCACTGGGTAAATCGCCGCGCCCAATGCACGACGACAGATACACAAAGCATTCGTCATTGTCGCCCAGGTTTTGAATCGCCAACGCCCGTGCAAAAATGTTCAGGGTAACATCGGCCTTGGACGCGTCTTTTGTCCATGGACTGCCACCACCAACAGGGCACGCGGTTGAATAAAAATCACACGCCAATTTGCGACCCGTTATACCACAATCGGCAATTGACGCATGATATGTATATCGTCCCGTGCCGTTGATAATTATGTGCCGTGGGCGCGCGCCCAATGTGCGCACGACAAAATCTGTTAAATCGGTGTCACGTAACATCGGAATTGCAACAATCGCGGTGTCAATCGTGCCATCGTCGTCCAACGTGATTTGTGTTTTGATGTCCAGCCCCAGCGTGTCTGAATCGCGCGCCAACCCGTACAGTGCGCGGTTTAATTTCCGTGCCAGATACAGTTCGCGATTTATATGCCCCGTGCCCCGACACGCATACCCCACAAAGACCCCTTGGTCGCCCCAACCATCGCGCATCACGCCACGGTTGATGTCGGGTGATTGAACGCCAATCATATTTATGATTTCAATTTGGTCGGGGTTGATTGTGCAGTCACCCCACCG
This sequence comes from uncultured Rickettsiales bacterium, assembly GCA_900546225.1. GTDB lineage: Bacteria > Pseudomonadota > Alphaproteobacteria > Rs-D84 > Rs-D84 > Enterousia. Next base: position 12,714 of record URBZ01000009.1, read on the forward strand.
CGTGGCATAGTCGCGGGTATAACCAATTTCCGCCAACGCGTCAATCACGTATGTCCGCACGTTGTCCAGTTTAACGTGCCCTGTGATTTCGCCGCCCAGTGCGACGGTGTTGTTTTTTATCATGACCTCGACCGCGTATTTTACGTGCTGGTCTTGTTCAATCATTCTGTCCAAAATATAACTGGAAATATAGTCGGCAATTTTATCAGGGTGTCCAAGCGACACCGCTTCCGCAGTTTTCTGCATTTTTTCACTCCTTGTTTAGTCCGCTGTTGTGGGACAAGTCAGGTTAAATCCACATTGACGCCACCGTTATTGATAACGCCGATATAATATTTTATCTTTATACGTAAAAAGTCAAGAGACAAAAAATGCTTTACATATTTTTTAATATTTTTTAATATTGCACTGTCAACAACAAAGGAAGGAAAAATGGCACAAAAAACAGTTAAAAAGACACCTGCAAAGAAAGTTGCAGCGGTCAAAAAAGCACCTGTGAAAAAAGCGGTTGCCGCGAAAGTTGCACCTGCTAAAAAAACAGTTGCCAAGAAAACAGTTGCTAAAAAAGCAGCCGCCCCAGAATTGAAACCAGTTATCGTCGCTGCCCCAGAAACACACGAATGCGGCTGTGGCAAGAATTGCCCATGTGGCTGCAAATGTGGTTGCCGTGGCGTTCGTTTCTTCAAGAAATTCGTTGTCATTCTGATTGTGTTTGCGTTGGGTTTTGTTGCAGCAAAAATGTGCTGCGGTGGCCCACGTCCAACATTTGTGAATGGCTGCATGGACGTTGCGTCCGTTAAATGCCCAAAATTGCAAAACGCATTGCCAATGATGGATATGGACAACGACGGCTGCATTACCAAGGCAGAGTTCAAGGCGTTCAAGCACCAGATGCGTCGCGCCGCAGTTGAACAAGAAGTTCAATCTGAAATCGCAGAATAAAAAACGGGGCATCGCCCCGTTTTTTATCAGAACATAATACACATTTTTAATAATAACAATCTTCACTGAATTCGTATTGTCCTGTTGGGTCTGACAGTTTTGACCCAGCCGGCAAGTAACAATCGCCTATTCGTGTTGCACCGGCATCAGGGGTTGTGCCTTGGATGGTGTCGAATGTAGGACAACGTACACAAACTTTTGGATTGCTTGCCGTTGGATTGCCATAATACCCCCGCGCACAACGATATGAATACTGCCACTCTGTATTACACTTACCAGTGGGCAAGTCATCTTCACAAGAGAAAAAGCCCGCCATTTCTGTACCGCAGTCATCGCTACATATGCTTTCCCAATCATAGACCCACGTATTACAATTACCTACACTATCACACGGCATATAACAGTTATATTTCTTGGTGCCACAGTCACACGTCCCATATCCACACGAGAAAGCAGCTTTTGATGAATTCCATACGAAATCATTGCATCCGCTGCCCGCGGGACAATATGGTACGGCACGTGCAGGGGTAATACCACATGCCAATATCAATGCGACCAATAAAAATTTTCCGCTCATATTCTATATCCTCCAGATTTCCCCAAATGAAAAACCACCAGTTTTCACAGGTGGTCAGGAGGTTGAGAACAACTAGCAAGAATTGTGTCGCGTATTTGATATTCCGCGAACCCTCCTGACCCAAATGTCAGGAGTTTTATTTTTCGTCGCCTGTACAAAAAACGGCGCAACTGGCGCGCCATAAAAACAGTACTTGCTGACGCTTGCTAAACGGGTTCTCACACCCCATCGTTGGAACGCCCAACGACATTAGGATTATATGAAGTTTATAAAATAAAAACAAGTGGAAAAAGTTTGTGCGCCGAATGGCGCGACTTTATTTACTGGATTGTCGCACGTCGCTACGCTCGCTCGCAATGAATCCAAGCTAAGCGCAGGATGCGGCAAGGACGCAGTCCGCAGGCGACACGTTTTTAAGTTTTATATTCTAAAACTTTATCACTGCATCACTCTATCACTTTATCACTAAAAAAACACGCCATTGACGTGTTTTTTTATTTCCCTTTCAAGATTCTGGCTTTGTTTTTATCCCATTCGCGCTGTTTTATGGTTTCGCGTTTGTCGGCGCGATTTTTCCCATAACCAATACCCAACAATACCTTTAATTTCCCACGATTGTTAAAATACAGTTTCAGTGGAACAATCGTTGCACCACGTTCCTGTAATTTGCCAATTAAACGGTTTATTTGCGCACGATGCAATAACAGTTGGCGCGGGCGACGTTCGTCAAAATTCACAATGCGTGCCGCCGTCGGCAATTTCTGAATTTCTATGCCCGCCAAGTATAAATCTGTGCCGCGACGCTGGACAAACCCATCAACAATCGTTACCAATCCATAGCGAATGGATTTGATTTCTGCGCCCGTCAGGGAAATGCCGGCCTCGATAGTGTCGGTAATAGAATAACTGAACCGCGCCTTGCGATTTTCAGAAACTTGGCCAAATTTAATAATACTTCTGCGTGTCATAGTACGTCTATTTTACATCATGTTTTGCAAATTGCAAATCGCCACGCATGCGCGGGTACAAATTATACGTATTTTGTTCCAAAATTGGGGCAAGTTGTTCCAATGTCAGCCCATGAATATCCGCCAACACGCGTGCGGTTTCCACCACCATAAATGGTTCACATTGTTTGCCACGATATGGCACAGGGGCGCAAAAAGGGCTGTCTGTTTCAATAACCAATCGGTCGGTTGGAATCTTTGCAAACGTTTCGCGGATTTCAGCAGCGTTTTTGAATGTCAAAATGCCACTGGCAGAAAAATAGAATCCGCGGTTTAACATTTCGCGCGCCATGTCCCACGAACTGGTGAAACAATGCATAACACCACGAATATTGTCGCGCAAAATGTCCAGCGTGTCGTGTTCTGCGTCGCGCGTATGAATTGCCACAGGCAAATCGTATTCCCGTGCAATATCCAATTGTTGCGCAAACAATTTAATTTGTGCATCGCGCGTATCGCCACCACATTCGTGATAATCCAGTCCGATTTCACCCACACCCACCACACGCGGATTGGTCAACGCGTCGCGGGTCAAGAATTTTGCTGCATCCACACCGTGATATTCGGGGTGAATGCCAATCGTTGCCCAAATATTATCGTGCGTGTTTGCAATTTGCACCGCGCGCGCAATGTCCGCTGGGTCGGCGGTTGGACAAATTATTTTTGAAACGCCTGCGTCTGCGGCACGCGCAATCACGGCATCTAAATCACCCGACACGTAATTGTCGGTCAAATGACAGTGTGTATCTATAAACATTTCTTGATATCCAATATAATTTTGAACAGCGCGGTTTCAGGTTCCAAATTGACGTCACGTATACTGTTGATTGTTCGGGTGGCGTCTGAATACATGTCCGCCAAACCGAAATGCGCAATTACGTCCAACAATATACCATACAACGCCGTGTCCGCCGCCAGTCGTCGCGCAATCGTCATAAAATCCACAGAATTAGATTGTGGGTTTTCCAGTGTTTCTATTAAATCTTCGTATATCGCGTCGCCACCGGTGCTTTTCAGTGCAGCAATTTTACCGAAACTGCCATTGGCCAATTTTAATGTTTCGGTACTGATTTGTTCATCGGGAATAAAGTGCGCGCACAGTTGACGCATTTGGTCAATGGTCAGGGGACGCATTTTTTCCACGCGGGCACGTGAACGAATGGTCGGCAATGTATTTGCCAACTGGTGCGCCACGACCAAGAATAAAACCTTGGCCGGTGGTTCTTCTAATAATTTCAGAATCGCATTCGCGGCATTCGTGGTCAATTCATCCACAGAATCAATCAGTACAACGCGCCATTCGCCTGACATAGACGACATTTGCATTTTATCAATAATGTTGCGCACGGTATAAACCGAAATGGATTTCATATCGGGCTTTGGATTGCCGTCTTTGTCAATATTGTGCGCTGAATCAATTACAAAGAAATCCCCAACATTACCGTATACCATACGTGCGATTTTGTACGCCATTGTTGCCTTGCCAATGCCGCGCGGCCCCGCCAACATCCACACGGGATGCACAGGATACTGGTCGCGGTTTTGCCATGCATCAATAAAGTGTTGCATCACGTCATTATGCCCAACCAAAATATTGGAATCGGCTGGTGCAGGGAAAGTATATAAAACCGGTTTTTTTCTTGGTGGCATGCGAATATCCCTAGTTGATTCCAAATAATACCGATATGTTTCTGATTACACGACCAAAGAACTGTGTTTTGGACACTTTGTTTTGGGCAATCAATGGGGTGCGCGCAATAATACGTCCGTCACGTTCAACCAATACTTCGCCCAGCACATCGCCCACCGCAATCGGGGCAGGGTGCGGGTCATCATACCGCGCCAAAACGCGAATGCCCGCCATAGTTTGTTTTTTGGGCAATGTGATTGCAAAATCCTTGGCCACTGTACCAATCACAAATTTTTCACGCCCATACCACACGGGCACTTTTGCGATTTTGTCGCCCGCACGAAAGAATACGTGATTCTTGGTTGTTTCGTAACCATAGTTCAGCAGTTTTTTCATCTCGGCCGCCAAGGCATCGTGTCCCTTGCCGTTAAAGCCGTTTATAACGCCAATCAGGCGACGTCCGCCGACGCGGCTGCTGGCCACCATGCCATAGCCCCCTTCGGCGGTATGACCCGTTTTCAGTCCGTCTGCGCCCGCCATAATAAACAGCAGTTTATTATAGTTCAATGTGTGCGTGCGTCCCCATTCGCGACACCAGTCGGTCTGGTGTTCGGCAAATTCAAAACGTTTGGTTGCAAACATAGGATAGATTTCTGGATAATCAGCAATGATGTGCGTGGCCAATGTTGCCAATTCGCGACTGGTCATCAAATTGTTAGGGTCGGGTAATCCACTGGCATTACCGAATGTCGACAGTGGCATACCGATTGCGCGCGCCTTTTTCGCCATTAAATCAGTAAACGCGATTTCAGACCCCGCCAGTTTTTCCGCCACAACCACCGATGCGTCGCCCCCCGACAGTACAATCAGTCCCAAAATTAAATCACGCACAGACACGGTCTGACCCGCTGTCAGACAAATCTTGCTGGCGGGATACCACAGTGGGTTTTTATAGTCGGCATTCTGGCTGACGGGTAATCTGTCGTCCATGGTCAGACGCCCCGCCTTGATTTCGTCAAACAGCAAGGTCAGCGTCATCAGTTTTATCATTGACGATGGCGGCATCAGGGTATCAGCATTTTTTGCCACAATTTCCGTACCTGAATCATAGTCAATCAAAAACGCCGAACGTGCACGTGTTGAAAAATCAGCATTTGCAGCGGTTGAAATCAGTGAAATTATAATTGCGAATATTTTCTTGTTCATGATGCCATGATACTAGCAAGAATATCGCCCATTGCCAACAAATTTTTATGCCATATGCGCAATAAATTCGTCGCCATTGATATCAGTCAACAAAACGTCGCAAACTGTACGCGCCGGAATCGCATCGCCAACGATTTTTACAGAAATATCGTGCGGGTCGCGCGCCATATTTTTCTCTTCAACCAAAACTTGGACGGTTTTGCCGATTTGTTGGCGCATAAATTCCAATTTATTGGCGTTTGCTGCATCGGTTATGATTTTTACGCGTTGTTTGCTGGTGTTGTGCGGAACTTGGTCGGGCATTGTTGCCGCAACCGTATCAGGGCGCGGGGAAAAGGGAAACGCATGAATCTTTATCGGGCGCGTCGCGCGTACCAATGCCAATGTGTCATTAAAATATTCGTCGGTTTCCCCAGGAAAACCGCATATAATATCCCAACTGAAAGTAATGCCATCGCCTGCGGTGGCAACTATTTTGCGCACCATTTCCGCATTGTGACGGCGACGCATAGCGCGCAGAATGGCATCACACCCAGATTGCATAGACAGGTGCAGGTGTGGCATCATACGTGGTTCGTTATGCATTAAATCAATCAGTTTGAAAATTTGTGGCGACGCCGGATCCATTGACGACAGGCGCAATCGTTGAATTTCTGGTACGTCGCGCAGTAATTGCGCACATACGTCTGAAATCAGCATACCATCACGAGCATATGACGCCGTGTCAACGCCAGTCAGGACTATTTCTGTAAACCCGCGCGCCACGGCGGTGCGCGCATCATTCAAAATATCGGCGTACGCAAATGAAACCGATGGCCCGCGCAACGCCCGCGTAATGCAATATGTGCATTGATGATTGCAACCGTTCTGAACCTGAATAAATTGCTTGGACAATACGGTGTCGCCGTGCGCAAAGTTCGCCACACGTGGATTCTCGAAATGACATGGTGCGTCTGCCAGTGCGGTCAAATATGCGGACAGATGCATTTTATCACGGTTATCAACAACGATTGCGTTCGGAATCTGTAAAAACAGGTCTGGGTTGCGTGTGGCGGCGCATCCTGTTACAAAAATAGGGGTGTCAGGATTTTCGCGTGCGATTTTGCGGATGGTTTGCCCCGATTGACGCTCGGCCTCGGCCGTGACGGCGCAAGTGTTGACCAAAATAGCGGCGGGCATGGCGCGCGCCAGCATTTCTTGAATCTTTTCTGATTCCAATGCGTTCAATCGGCAACCCATGGACAGGGTCATAATGTTATTTTTATTATTTTCTGCTTGCATTTTTTACGTCCTTGGGGCATTATAGCGTGGTTAAAAACGATTTCAACAAAGGATTTTATGATGGCCCGTACCACAAATTCAGATACATTACCATTTGTAGAAAGCCGTTATGAACTGGGAATGTTGGCGTCCCAGCGTGTTCGCGACTTGAACGGTGGCGCAACACCTGTGGTTGATAAAAACGACGACAAATTGACGGTTGTTGCACTGCGCGAAATTGCCAGTGGCAAATTGGACGTGAACAATGTTCGTCACGAATTTATTCAGTCGTACAAAGATACCCCAGCGGTCGAATCTGGCGAAGAATCGTTGGAGGTTGGCGCAACCGAAGATCCATTGTTGCGTGAAATTGATGCAGAATTGGAAAACGCATTGGTTGACGAACCTGTTGATCCACAGCAGACGGAAACCACAGCGGATTTGTCTGCTGAATAATCAGACCACCGAAATCCGGAGACGTCGCATAGTTGGTCTAGTGCGCTACATTGGAAATGTAGTATACCGGCAACGGTATCAAGGGTTCGAATCCCTTCGTCTCCGCCAGGAATATGACGCATTCCACGGTAATCCCGCGGGATGTTTCTTTTACCCAGGAATTCTGGGATTTTTATACGCGAGGGCACCAGTGTATACTCGCCATCACACCAAATCCCGCAAAAAACGCCACCGAGCATACATCCCCCAAAAACGCTGAGGCAATTACTTGAATTTAGTCTATAAAAAACTATATAATATTGTGCAATAATACAACTAATGAGGTTGAATATATGACAGAAGAACGCAGAGTTTCTTTTGGGTATAATAGTGAACTGGATGTGCGATTAAAAAATCCTGTAATTAAAGTTCAGCAGGATTTTGATTTATCAAAGGATACAAAGTTTAGTATGCGGACATTACTGTTGCTGTGCGTATTTTGTGTTGGGGTATTTGGTTTTGGGCTTAACCCAAATTTCTTTGGGTATGATTTGGTGACAAATTATAGAACTTTTATAGTGTTTTGTTTGCTTGTTCTGTCTGGTCAAACATTTATTGCTGTATTTCAATATAGATTAAATCGCGGCAAATTACGTCGTCATTTACAAATGTACGATCAAGAAATAGATAGATTAGAGGAAGGGTGTAAATCAGAAAAAAGCAAGGTGTCGGGATTAAAAAAAGTTTGGAATGAGGCTTTAATGCAGAAATTTCCACTGAATTTTCAGGGTCAGCATGTCGATACTAAAGAAAAATTAAACGATTTAGTTAAGCCAAGATATGATGCTCTGAACGTAAATTATAGTCGGGCCAAGAACGCACTCGTCAGAGCAAAACGAGAAAAGCTTGATGCAGAAATAGTTTATAAGTGGATTAATGGTACAATTACATTCGGATTGGTTGTTGTTGCCTTTGTTTTAGGGTGTTGTGCATTTCGATGTAATTGTGCGGTGGTAGATAAAATATGGCGCACAACAGATTCCGAACAATATATTTTATTAAATATTAAAAATTTAGATCAGAAATGTTTATTAAGTTCAAATTCTGTGACGGCGTTGTTGGAGAAAGATTTATTTCAAACCAAATAAACTTTCTTGTTCATATAGATCTTGAGATCTGGAAGCCTTGTCTAGTATATCGCGAACGGGCATTGTGTATTTGCCGCTTAATAGGTTGTTGGTGATTTTTGGGTTAAGATATGCAAGAGCCGGGTGTTTATAAACAAATCTTGGTGCTACATGTTCTGAATTTATAATTTTATCCACATCCCCGCATTCTTCATACATATCCCTATACTTCCAAGCGGTGGCGAAGGCTTTAAGGATCAAGTGGTTGTTATCGCTGATGGTCAAGACGCCATTCTTTGTTTTATCAAATACTGTGTTTACGTATTTACGCAGGACGATCGGGACGGTGATGATAATGCGATTATCGTTGACCGTGAAATCCATCGGGTCGGATTTCTGGTTTATAAAGTTCTCGGTTGCGAATGGCTGTAATTTTGCCGTATCTGGCATCAGATAGAATATCAGTTTTTCTTGCGAATATATAACTTTATCAGCCAGTGATTGAACAAAGGCTTTCTTTTCTGCGTATGGCATATTTTGAGTGTTTATGCGTTTCAGAATGTCAACGATCGCGGACGGCAGTACCGACAGGTCGGCATCCAGGAACTGGGTAATGGTTTTAATTGCAATTTCGTCCACCGTTGGCGCGGGCAGATAGAATCCACGTGTCGCATAATAATGCGTGTTTGTTTTGCCTTTGCCACATGTCCGCTGATTGGTAAATCGCACGCCGTTATGATTAAACAGTTTACCGGTCAACAGGTTTGGCGAACCGTGAGTTTCAGATTTATTATTCGCATTGTTCCGAAGGGCCGTTTGCACACGCTCAAACAGCTCAGTGGGTAATATCGCCTGATGGTCGCCCGGGGCAACGGTGTTGTCGGTTTTGTTCACAATCTGACCGATATAAGTCCGATCACGCAGAATACGGTGCATGCTCATTTTCGCGATAGGTCGACCGCCTTTTGTGATGCCTTTGGCGGTTGTCCATTGTTTGGCATGTATATTGTGCGCCACGGCATATTCAGTCAGTGCATTTACAGATTGCAGTTCCAGATATTTTTCAAAGAGCGTCCGAACATTCGCGGCCTCAACCGCGTTCGGAATCAACTTTTTATTTACCACATCATAGCCCAATGGTGGATTGCCGCCCATCCACAGGCCTTTGGCTTTACTGGCGCGGATTTTATCGCGCACGCGTTCTGATGACACCTCGCGCTCAAACTGGGCGAACGACAGCAACATATTCAGCATCAGTTTTCCCATTGATGTACTGGTATCAAATGATTGGGTAATGGACACGAAATTGGCACCGTATTTTTCAAAATACCGCATCATATTGTGAAAATCCAAAATGGAACGCGACAGTCTATCAACCTTGTACACCACGACGGTATTAATCAATCCATGCGCCATATCGTCCAGCATTTGTTTTAATGCCGGGCGTTCCATCGCGCCACCGGAAATCGCCGCATCCGTATAGGTTTTGTGATATTGCCATCCATTAAATGCCTGGGACGCGATATAGGCCTTACACGATTCCTCTTGGTTTTGCAGGGAATTAAACTCCATATCCAGTCCGTGTTCTGTGGACTTTCGTACATAAATCGCACATCTATTTGGCATTTTTGCCCCCTTTATCTAACCCAAAGAACTTTGGTCCGGAAATCTTGATTCCGGCGATTTCGCGTGCGATTCCGGACAGTGTTCTGTATGTTTTGCCGTTATAGTAAAACGTTCCATCATCATTTGCCGTGACGCGATGTTCAATACCGCGGAATGTGCGCGTTATAACCGTCCCGGGACGGATAAAGTATCGGTTTTGATATGCGCGGGTGGCGCATTTGGCGGGATTGTCTTTATATTTCTTAATCTTGGCCAGGAACTTTGGTTCAATCCGCAGTTTCTGGCGGTCACATTGAACATAGTACCACAGTGCCCGCATTTGCCGTTTGAACGGATGTGGACTGTATTTTGCCCACAGTGTCGCCCGATCTGCAAAGGACATCGCCCGCAGCGCATCCAGTGTCGTTGGTAGTTCGATTTTTGCCATAAACGCCTCCATCTAAGGTTGTGCAATGAATGCTTACAAAGGCGCCTAAGTCAAGTATAAAAATCAAGTATTTATAACTAGTTATGCAATTGTGCAAAATTTTTTATGGCCATCACTGTATATTATATAGCAATGCGGGCAAAAAATGACCTCCGTATTGCAGCTCAGCAACAACCAAAAAGGAGGTTAATTATGGGACTTTTAAGTATAGAAAACCTGGCGCTAAATCAGATACGCGCCTATGCGAAAAATGCAAAAAATCATCCGGAGGGTCAAGTGCAGCAAATTGCGGCATCTATTCGGCAGTTTGGATTCAATAATCCGATACTGGTCGACGAGAATCTGGAAATCATCGCGGGACACGGTCGTGTGGCTGCGGCTCAAGTTTTGGGCCTGGATACTGTACCGGTTATACGGTTATCGCATTTGAGTGATGCGCAAAAGCGTGCATATCGCCTGGCTGATAATAAAATCGCCGAAAATGGTGGTTGGAATGCGGATTTGCTACGCCTGGAAATATCCGAATTGGAACAAATATGTGGCGATTTGGATATATCCGTAACGGGCTTTTCAAATGTCGAACTGGACGTTCTGGCCGTTGGTGACAAACCGATCGCAGACCCAAAGGCGAATAATGTTCCGTATATCCCAGAAAACGAAATCGTAACGAGGCCTGGGGACGTGTGGTGCATTGGCGATCATCGGATTATTTGCGGCAACAGTCTAGATGCGGCGACCTTTGATATGTTGCTTGGCACGCGTCAGGCGGATATGGTTCTGCAAGACCCACCATACAATGTCAAAATATCGGGGCACGTGTGTGGTTCGGGTAATGTTCGGCATAAAGAGTTCCAAATGGCATCTGGCGAGATGAGCAGGGATGAGTTCACGCAGTTCTTGCTTAAAAATTTCGAACTGTGTGCGCAACATTCCCGCCCTGGGGCATTGCAGTATAACTTTATGGATTGGCGTCATATGGGCGAAATATTGGCGGCAGGAAACGATGCGTTTTCTGAACTAATAAACATGTGCGTCTGGTGTAAGTCATCGGGTGGCATGGGCAGTCTGTATCGCAGCCAACATGAACTATGCTTTGTTTTCAAAAATGGTAAAGGTTCGCACGTCAATAATGTTCATCTGGGCAAAAACGGCCGCTATCGCACAAATGTTTGGCAGTATGCAGGCGTCAATGCGTTCGGTCGGCACAAGGCCGATATTAAAATGCACCCAACGGTAAAGCCGGTTGAAATGCTAAAAGACGCGATATTGGACGTTACACGGCGTGGCGATGTCGTTTTGGATACATTTCTGGGGTCGGGCAGTACATTGATTGCTGCGCATCAGTCTAAACGCGTTTGTTATGGCATTGAACTGGAACCGCTATATGTGGATACCGCCATTCGCAGGTTTCTAGAAATGTTTCATATTGATGCCATACATCAATCAACCGGTAAAACTTATTCAGAATTATTAACCGAAAAACAAGAGGTGGCGTAATGTCTGATTATGAGTTGGGCTATATGAAGCCGCCCAAATCGGGGCAGTTTCAGCCCGGTCAATCTGGTAACCCAAAGGGACGGCCGAGTGGCAGTAAAAACACTCATAAATTACTGGATGAGATCGTGAACGAAAAAATCCAAATGACCAAAAATGGCAGGTCAGTAAGGATAAGTAAAAAACAGGCCATGTTGTTACAGGCGACCAACAAAGCCGTGCAAGGCGATTTAAGAGCATTGCAGACTTTGTTGCCTATGATGACAGCGGTCGATGATAGAAACGAACAACTTGCCAAAGTTGCCGAAGCAATCCGGCAAGACGATAAGGAAATTTTAACTCAATACCTAAAGGATAATATAAATGAATAACGAAATTATAAATTCATTATTACGTACAGATTTTAAATCTTTTGTAACAAAGGTTTTTGGCGAAGTCGCACCCGGCTCAAAGTACTTAAACAATTGGCATATTGATGTCATTTGTAACGCCATTATGGATATGTACGAGGGTTGCAATAACCGCCTGATGATAAATATGCCACCACGGTATATGAAAAGTCTGATATGCTCAATTGCATTGCCGGCATGGATACTAGGGCATAATCCAAAGGCGCAAATCCTGTGTGTCAGTTATAACGATGAACTGGCGGATAAATTTGCGATGAATTGCCGTGATGTTATGCAATCGGATTGGTATCGTGAAATCTTTCCGATGACGCGCTTGCATCAATCAAGGCAATCTGTAAATGACTTTGCAACCACGCGTGGTGGCGGGCGTATGGCCACATCTATCGGTGGAACGTTGACCGGTCGTGGTGCGGACTGGATTATCATAGACGATCCGCAAAAATCCGTGGATGCGTCATCAGAATCAGGGCGCACCAAGTTAAACGAATGGTATGGCTCTACGCTGTATTCGCGCCTGAATGACAAGGCGACCGGCAAGATTATACTGGTGATGCAGCGCCTGCATCAAGACGATTTGTCAGGGCATTTGTTGGACTCTGGCAATCAGTTCAAGGTCATAAAACTGCCCGTCATTGCTACAGAGGATGAAACTTGGGTGGTTAAGAATCGTATTCCTGGCAAGACGCGTGTGATTACGCGTACCAAGGGTGAATTATTACACTCAGAACGTGAAAATATGGATGTTGTGATGGGGATAAAGAACTCTATGGGCGAATACGCGTTTGTTGCCCAATATCAACAAGACCCATGCCCACCAGAAGGCGGAATTATCAAAGAATCGTGGTTGAAGTATTATACAATGGCGCAAGCCACGGAGATAGATCCAATCAAGTATTGCCGGATATTTCTTAGTTGGGACACGGCCAATAAAACGGGTGAGCAAAATGCTTATTCGGCCTGTTGCGTGATATTGATGACCCGTGAAAATAACAAATATAAGTATTATCTACTGGATGTCATTCGTGGCAAATGGGAAATGCCAGAGCTTATTAAACAGGTGCAAAGGTTGTATGACACATGGAAATATGATAAGGGCGGTCAGTATTTAGTTAGATTGCTAATAGAAGATATGGCCAGTGGAACACAATTGATACAAATACTATCTGCACAAAGGGATCATCGTGGTTACAGATTTGCTATAGAACCAATAAAACCTAATACAGATAAAGTATCTAGGTTAATCGGAGCTAGTGCCTATATAGAAAATGGTACATTGTTATTTCCACAAGCCCCGCAACCCTGGTGGCCTGAATTTAAGAAAGAACTGTTGGGTTTCCCAAACAGTAAATACAAAGACCAGGTTGATGCTTTAACCCAGTGCATAAACCACGCCATACAACTGTCATAAACAATGGGGCGAATGCCCCATTGTTTATTTGATTCCTGTCAATTTGCCTTTACATTCAGAACGCCATTCGGAATTATTTATAAAATTAGAACAATATGTTTTAGATGGATTTATTCTGTTTATATAACAATAGTTCGTGTAAGTAGCAAACCTGCCATCTTTTGTCGTTTCTGTAAATGGTTTACCACTTAAATCATCGTAAATAAGATCTGCATTGGTAAATGTTTTTATGCTACCAACCTTTAAATTTGTTGGACTGCCGATACTAACGTAATGTAGCCACATTTGGTCTTGGCACTCTTTTATGGTATTTCCTGTATCACATTCTAATAGGCCAATGCGATAAACAGTACCTTGCTCTTTTTTATTTAAATAGTTTTGGGTTGCTGATGGTTGGCTAATGACAACAATATATCTACCAACGTTTTCATTCGTATAAACGATACTTTTGTCTGAAAGCCCCATGCACTGTTTATATTGCTCTAATGGTGTTTTTGGGGTAGCATCCACCTGTAGATTAGTTTCTAAGGGAGATTGAGATAGTCCACATCCGCATAGTATTATAGTCACAGCAAGTGATGTTCTTTTCATCTTTGTTACTCCTTTGATGGGATGGTTACTAATAAAAACTTAAACAGACCGTTTTGTACCCGCATCTCGTAGAAATCCTGCCAGGCAAATTCATAGTTATTCATGATGTGTAAATTTGGACGCGCTTTTAGTAACTTTTCTGGATTTGCACAATTTGCCAAATTCCAGTTATATTCGCCGCCACATTTGGTCCCTGGATTCATACGGAAGACGTATGCCTGGGCATTTACGCCGCATTTGCCGCTCCAATAATATTTGTCGTTGGCAATGCATATAAAGATACCACTGTGGGCAAAGCCACTATTCACCAATTTCTCTATACGCGATATGTCTTTCCAACAATCATAACAGCCTTCGTCTTCGGCACCTTGCGGTTTTAAGATGTCTCTGACTGGAATGCCTGTGTCTTCGTATAATGCGTCAGAGTCTATTCTGGCCGTCTTATACTTCAACTCAATTGGGAATCTTTGACCATCGGCCACAACCAGAATGTCGATATAAATCGTCCGCCACTTGGTATCATAAACACGCACAGGAAATTCACGGTATATCTTAACATCTGTACGATCTTGAAATACCTGTGCCAATTCCCAGGTAAAAGACGCCTGAAAATCAGCCTCAGACACAAAGAAACGATGTTTTTGTTTCAGATTCATAAATGCAGAAATAATGGATTCTGTAATATTCATATTTACTCCCAATCGTCATCGTCTACATATGATCGTGGGGCGGCAGCCTCCAATCGTTCCCATGAAACATAATCCAGTGGTTTCTTTTTGGACTTTTTGCATTCTTCTACATATTCGGCATAGGCTTTGGCTTTATTATTCGCTGTTGCACGCTTGATCATGCCACCTATAATCACGGTAATGCATACAACGAATAAAATTACTGAGAGATCTAAATCTGTAGTAATAATCATACCAATTCCCCTTGTTTATAAATCAAAGACCGTCAACGGAATTGACGGTCGGGGAGTTGGTGTCAGCAAACGAATGCTCCGCAGCCTTCGGGCAAGCCCTGTTTTATAGCGAACGGCTCCCCGACCAAAGTCGGGGGATTTTAACGACAAATGCCGCGTCTGCGGGCCACCACAGCCCCGAACCCAATTCCCATTGGATTCGAGGAAAGTGTACCGTATGTTCTTGATTAAATCAAGTATGTTGTGAGATGGATAAATTTATGTTTTTTGTTCTTGAACAAATCCTATGCTTTAGCTACTGTATGCGAAAATACCTATATAAAGTCACAAAAAGCATAATACGAGAAAGTAATATGAACAAACAAGAACAATGTTTAGTATTCCCTATTTTACAAAAGTTTTATAGCTCAATTTCATGTTTGTCGAATATGAGTCCCAACGATTATATATTTGAAAATATCTCCAAAATAGACACTTTCTTTCAGGAATTCCGAAATGTTACATTTGTAATGCAGAACCGTTTTAATACGCCGGAATTAAAGGACTTTTACGCGAGACAACGAGATAAATATTTGTGCAACGATATTGGCAGATGGTTTAATGATGCTAGGGTATCGGTAACCCATCAACAGCCGTTTAAACTAGAAAAACTTGTTACTTTAACAGTATATGACTCATTAAGTTTTGAAGAGTTTGTAACCGTTTTGACTACAGATAAAGATAAAAATCTTGAGGATATATCAATTGAAATTCAAAACCTTTTGAAACAAAAATACCCAACTCAATCTGAAATTTATTATAGCATTTTTGTTTCGTTCCTAAAAAATGGTGAAAAAATCGATATTTTTGATAAAATAATTCCTGGAATATTATCAATGTGGGACTTTATATCTAACGTAAGGGCTTCGTATCCATGTGATTGTGACAAATGTAATAGATTAATTAAAATGATAACAGAAAAAATTACAGCGATAATTTATCGTTATCGTTTAATTTCATTTGTGCAAGACTGTTATTCCCATCAAGGGAAAGTAGAGTTCGCAATTAGCATGGAGACAATTGGTTCTATGGATAAAGGTATTTCAGATGGGAAACACCCGAGAATTAAATTATCTGAAAGTCCTGGATTCGGGGAATGTTTTTGCAAAGATGATATAAGCTTACTTATAAAGTGGGCTATTAATTTCTTGGCTCTTTGTCAGATTCAAATGGATGATGGCAGAAAAGAACCGTTTATTTCTCCACAGTTTATGATTGTTTTTGATGATGGTACGGCAGAATTTCAGGGAATGTACAATAGTACAGTGAGAACTACGCATTATAGGAAAGTGAATGAAATTGCTGACAGAATACAGAAAGAGAATATTAAAGCAGTTTTATATACTTGTGAGGCATTCACCTATCCAATAAATAGTATAACGCCTGAAAAAGGTTCGCATGAACGACAGGCCGAGTCTGACAATACGACGTTATATAATCTTATAGTTAGCAAAAACTTAAAACATATTGTTGGTATTGAATTTGATTACTCTAAAATAACGGATGAGGAATATTTAAAAACGCAGATAAGTAACCCGAAAGCGATGAATTTCTTTATGCTTATGCCAATACTTAAAGCATTAAAAACCAAATATAATAAAGACGATAAAAATGTATAAATACAAAAAACCATTAGAAAAGCACGAAATCGATTTACTTGCTAAGTTGGCAAGTATGGATTTTTCTAACATGACAGAGCAAGATGTTAGAGAAGAATATATTGCTCCTTTATTGACATTGATGGGGTATCAAAAAAATACAGACTATGAGGTAGAACGAGAAGAATATTCTTCGCTTAAAGATATGAGTATTCAGATTGGCAGCAAAAATCTAAAGCTAGATTATAAATTTAATATAAGAAAGAAATACTTTTGGTTGATTGAAGCAAAAAATGGAAAGGAAAAAGAAATAAGCAAAGATGATGTTGGACAAGCATATCTATACTCTTTACATCCAGATCTTAGCTGTCGCTTTTTTGCGGTATGTAATGGCTGGACTTTTAACCTCTATGATAGGAATCGTGGAATCTATGCGGATGCTAATGTAGATTTATTCGAACCGATTCTGACAATAATAAGCAAAGAGTTAAACGAACAAAAATTTAATGAATTGTATTCATTTTTGGGCTCATCAGAAATAATGTTTAAAGTTAAAGAGGATATATTACTCCAAGATATAAAAAATACTTTATCCGCAGAAATATACATGGATAGAGTCAAGGAATTTAGTCGCAAGGTTGATCAAATAATTAACAGTTCGAGTAGAGAAGTATTAAAGAATATACAGAAAAATAACGCCAACTGGTGTGAAGATTTAGACAAACAACAAAAAGAGCTTGAAACAATATTGGCTCAACAAACATTGCAATCCATAGTTGATACTATATTTAACGGATTTATGTCAAACTGGCAGCTTAGTGTTGCATGCAAAGTTATAAAAGATAAATTATTGCCCTACAAAAAATTTACAATTGAACACCCAAATGGCTATGGCCAATCCGATGCTTTTTTTGCCTATTTATTTTTGCAGCCAGTAAGGGCCGTAAAGATTGATTATTTTTACAATATAATAGGTCTGATAAAATATCTTGCCACCGATTCTGATTTGCAAGGAATGATGTGGCGACATTGGAATAAAGACAATCAGCTTGAAAGGATAGAAATTTCGCAGATGTTAGATTTTTATATTGCTGATATGTTTAACTTCTTTGAAAATAGAAAAGAACTGAGAGCTCTGGTAATTTTATACCCAATATATTATAGAATAGCAAAATTTCTCATATATGGAATTGCAGACGATAGGATCCGTGCTGTATTTAATGCTCGTAAAATCATTATGGATAAATTTTTTACAGAAGAAGAATTATCAAAGAGTTATCATTCGCTAGGTCATGAAATTATAGATATGGCTCAAAGCAGTACGATTTTTGTTCTAAACAAATTTATTCAGCGTGCCTTTGTCCGCCGACAACATGGAAATGTCATAAAAGAAACACTATCAATGGTTCCTGATGCAATAAATGGCGAAATTATCAAAAAAGAAATTTTAGACGCAGAAATTCAGCTAGATAAGCTTAATGAATTAATTGATATTGATAAATTACGAAAACAATTACCTGGTAATGAGGAAGATGAGATGTTTTCGTTTGATAAGCAATATAAGAATCCATGGTTTATGCTGTTTATTTATGCAATTAGGCTTTCTTCCGGATATAAATTCTCACAAAGAGTCTTGGAACAAATCAAAAAAATGACGGAACTGGGTTTTTTATATATAGATGACTATATTGCATTTATGTGTGGCGATGAAGTTCTGCAAGCAATCCATAAAAATAGAAACCTTGTGAAACAATTCGAAATTAAGCTTGATATTATGTATAAGCCAGAATCTGAAAAGGAAGCTATAGTTTCTAACTTAAAGAGTGATTGGTGATAAAGGCTTGTTGTAAACAATCCTATGTTTTGATTTAATATTATCTATAATGGGCGAGACATCCTTATGTTTTTTTATTTATTTCCCTGTTAATTTTTTAGGGAATTTTGAGCAGAGAAATTAGGCGATTGTACAGAGGTGTTGAGTTGTAAGCGGATATGGTTTGACGGAAATGGAGCTTTAGGAGGTAAATTTTTAAAATTTCCCTGTAAATTCCCTGTTGTTGTATGCAATAGACCGTAGAATTGTCTACCTCCGCCAGTATAATTCCCCTCCGACGGAGGGGTGTTTTTATGCGCCGCATAAAAACGGGGAGGGTTTTTACATGGCTGATTTTGAAAATTGCATTTCTGTGCAATTTGTGGTATAATATCCGCATCAATCGGACGGCGCGTTGCCGTCCATTTTTTATTGTCCCGCATTCCGCGGGATTTTTTTATTTACGGGGGTAAAAATGCAAATCAGCGATAACGGATTGAGCAAACTGAAACAGTTAGAGGGGGCGGTTAAAATCGCCGGTCGGCATGTTATTTATGACGATGCAACGGGACGGCCCATTGCGCCAAATGCGCCATTACCACGTGGTGCAACCATTGGTTATGGCCACCTGATAAAAAGCGGCGAAAATTTCACGGGCGGGCTGACAGAGCGTGCGGCAACGGAATTGTTGCGCCAAGATGTCAAAACCGCGCAACGCGCCGTTCAAAACAGTATAACGGCAAACCTGACACAAAACCAATATGATGCACTGGTAATGTTGGCATATAACATAGGTGCACAGAACTTTTCTGAATCAACCGTGGTTAAATATATAAACAATCCCGATTTTCATAGTGCGGTGTACCCAAATTTGGAATCCGCATGGCTGGCGTGGAATCGTTATAATGGGGTGGTTTCAAACGGTTTAATCAATCGTAGACAGCACGAATGGAATATGTACATTCGGGGTATATACTGAATTTGGTTGTATATCAAATATTGGCAATGGCGCAGAACCCCTTGACTTTTATGCAATTTTTATATACGGTTGCAGGGGTATACAAACAGGATTAAAAGCATGCATAAAATTTGGAACAATTTGAAATCGTTCATTAAAAACGACAATCCCCAGACACGTATCAAATGGTCTCTGTACGGTCGTGTGTGGCGTGAAATCGGTCGTGCGAACTGGAAATGGTTGCTGGCGGGTGTTATCTGTACCACGATTGCTGCCGCGGCCGAGGGGTTCTCGATTACACTGGTAAAAAAGGTTATTGACCAAGGGTTTATTGAAAAGAACATGGAATCCTTGTTTGTGATTGGCCTGCAAATCATCGCCGCATTTGGTGCAAAGGGGCTGTTCACGTTTATGAAGACATTGGCAATGACGCACGCCGGTTTGATGGGGGCAACCACATTGCGTCGCAAACTGTACCGTCATATGTTAAAGCAGCCAATGGGCTATTTCAGCAAGACGCACACCGGCGATTTAATCAACTATTTCACGGGTATGGCCAGTGCGGTTTTGTCATTGGTAACCGATACTGTTATCAAGATTGTTCATAACACTGCGACAATTATTATGATGGTCGGTCTGATGGTGTGGTACGCGCCCCAGATGACGGCGGTGCTGTTGTTCCTTGTTCCTGCGGTGGTTGTTCCATTGACCATTATCACACGCAAGCGCAGAAAGATTGCCCGTAATACATTTGGCGCGGACGCATCGTCCATCACACAAATCAGCCAGAGTATCGAAGGGGTCAAGACCATTCAGGCGTTCTGTGCCGAAGATAAAGAACAGCAGAATATGAATGCAATCGAAGACAGACGTGTTTCATTGGGTATGCGTCAGGCAACCTTGTCCGGTATGCAGAGCCCGATTTTGGAGGCGATGATTTCCGTCGGTCTGTTTATGGCGTTGATGTCGGGCGGCTATTTTATCGCCAATGGTTCGATTTCAACCGGTGATTTCGCGGCATTCTTGCTGGCGTTGACCGCGGCGTATCAGCCGGCAAAGTCACTGACCAACGTCAATGGCGGTATTCAAACAGGTCTGATTGCGGCGGAATCATTGTTTGAATTTTTGGACACTAAACCAGAATTGACAGATGCCCCAGATGCGGTTGATTTACAGAAAGCACCAATGAATGTTTCGCTGGAACATGTATCGTTTGGGTATGACCGTGTCGATGGCGAAATTCTGCGTGATGTATCACTGGATGTGTCGGCGGGAAAAACATGTGCGCTGGTTGGCCCATCGGGTGGTGGTAAAACCACAATCTTTAATTTGTTACAGCGTTTCTATGACACATGGGGCGGGGCGGTTAAAATCAACGGTCGCGACATCCGGTCATACACACTGCATTCATTGCGCAATAACATCGCGACGGTGTCCCAAGATGTGTTCTTGTTCGCGGGCACAATCGCCGACAATATCAAATACGGCTGTCCAAATGCCACCATGGCCCAAGTCAAGGCCGCCGCACGCGCCGCGAATGCACACGATTTTATTATGACATTCCCAAATGGGTATGAACAAAACGTCGGTGAACGTGGTTCGGCATTGTCCGGTGGCCAGAAACAGCGTATTGCAATCGCACGCGCAATTCTGAAAGATGCACCAATCTTGCTGTTGGACGAAGCGACATCGGCACTGGATACGGAAAGTGAAAAATTGATTCAACAGGCATTAAAAGAACTGATGCGTGGTCGTACGACATTCGTTATTGCGCACCGTTTGACGACGATTTTAGATGCCGACATTATCTGTGTTGTTAAATGTGGCCAGATTGTCGAACGCGGTACGGATGCAGAATTGTCCGCCCGTGACGGTGAATACAAGAAACTGAAAGATATTCAGTTCAGAAAGGTCACGGAAAAACCCGAAGATTGTCCAGCAGAATAGCGAACAAACGGGGCGACGCCCCGTTTCTTATTCCCCGCCCACGGAGGGGTGTCGCACGCCAGTGCGACGGGGAGGGTTACTGTTTAGTGACTGACAAAGTGAATATGGTCGCCGAATGGCGCACTTTTTTATTCACTGGATTGCTTCGTCATTTCATTCCTCGC
>URBZ01000010.1 GCA_900546225.1 uncultured Rickettsiales bacterium
CCGCCGGCAAAGCGGCGGTTAAATTTATGGCGCGCCCAGAAGGATTCGAACCCTCAACCTTCTGATCCGTAGTCAGATGCTCTATCCAATTGAGCCATGGGCGCAACGGTCTTATATTCTATACATTTTTATTCCGATTGCAAGAAAAAATAATTCTTTTTTTATCGGCTGCCGCGACCGTGGCCATTTGTCCCATGGTACAGCATGTTGAAATGCTGGCGGCAAACGGATTTATAATTACTGTCGCCAACCGCAATTTGCGCACCGGCACGCACGACATTGCCGTTCGCATCAAATCGCAAATGATGCGTTGCCAGATGCATACAGCCCTGAATCTGGCACGTGGATTCCATGCGGTGCAGTTTTGCGCCAACCTCTATCAATCGGCGGGACGCGGGGAAAATCTGTTCGTTGCTGTCCACCATCAGGCCATAGCACATAACGATAATAGGGTGGTTTTTATCATCGGCAATTTTGACCAAGCGGTCAATGTCGGCGGGGCTGAAAAATTGCACTTCGTCAATCAGCACGATTTTGGTCTTTGGGTCTGGGGTGTAATCCACCAAACTTTCGCGCACGGTCGCCGGTGCAGAAATCCCGATTCGCGAATCCACGTGATCTGCGCTGAAACGATTGTCGGTCTTTGGCTTTATGATTTCGGTCGGGTTGCCATTTTTCGCCTGATTATATGCGTTGATAATCAGTTGTGCGGATTTTGAACACCCCATCGTGCCATAGTGAAAATGCAATGTTGCCATATTTTTCCCCTTTTCATACAGTTATTGTTTGCCGGCCATTTCATTCAGGCGTTTGATACGCGATTCCACCGGTGGGTGTGTGGCCATCAAACTGGACGCAAATTCGCGCAAGGGCCGCGGGTCCGCGATACATACCGCCGCCATAGACGTCGTTTTGTCCAAGCATTCCACACGCGCATCAGTTGTGATTTTACGCAGTGCATTCGCCAATGCGCGCGGATTGCGTGTAATCATCGCGCCAGTTGCATCTGCGGCATATTCGCGATTACGCGACACTGCCATACGCAACAGCGGTGTAATAATCCAGTTAAACATCATAAACGCCAGCCATACCATCATCAATAACGCCGCGCCACCATTCTTGTTATCATTGTCATCGCGCGCGCCACCATACATAATTGTGCGACCAATCATATCTGCGGCAAAGACCGTCACGCCGACCCCTGTAATCAACAGCATATCCAGACGAATGTCGCGATTGCCAATGTGTGCCATTTCGTGCGCAATTACGCCCTGTAATTCCAGTGGGGACAATTTTTCAATAATCCCGCGCGTCAATGCGACCGACGCGTCGCGCGGGCTGCGCCCCGTGGCAAATGCATTCATGGATGCGTCATCAATTATATACACGCGTGGCGTGGGCAACCCCGCCGCCATCGCCACATTTTCAACCGCACGGAAAATTTCGCGATGCTTTGCATTGTCATCATGGATTTCGGTCGCATTTGCCGCATTCAGCATCATGGAATCCCCAAACGCCCACGATATGCACAGCCATATTGCGCACGCGATAAATGTCGGCACAGCCACAGATATTGCGGTGTTTAACGCCTGTGCGGCGGGCACAACGCACCATGTGAATAAAAACACCAGTGCGATAAAAATCAGCGGAAATGCCGCGACCAGAATTGCGGTCTTGATATTATTACTGCGAATGTGATCATACACTGTCATTTTTATGCCCCGTTTGCTGTGCGCATTATAGTAAAAAATTCATCTGCGTCACCATAAAATATTTTTAGTATGCGCCCCGTATCAAAATATGATATAATTCGCAGTGATATGAATGCAAGATTCTGGGGATTTTTAGCGTGCATGACTGGCTGGGCGGCGGTTGCCCACAGTGCCAGTTTGTTACAGGCACAATCATTTCCAAAGACGTTTAACGACCTGTCGTTCACCGACCGTATGGCGGTTCGGGCCGAAGGGTACGCCCCATTTGAAACTGAATACGATGAACAGGGGCGATGCATTTCGGGCTGTCCATATGCTGGCATGACCATAGAGGACGAAGAAGAGGCTGTTGCGCGTCTGACCGATCAGGCGCATCGTGATTTGGCGGCATATCGTGCCCAACGTGTCGCCGCGGCGCGTGCCGCAATGGGCACGCAGGTGACAGGCGCACAGACATCAGACACGCCACAAACGCCCGACACATCAAATGTGTCAAATGCACAATCGGACGTGTCCGTGCCATCAATCCCGATGTTGCCTAATTTGCCGAATTTACCAACGGACACTGTGCATGGTGGTGCGGGCGGGCTGGCCCAAATTGACATTGGGGGCGCGCAGGATAATACAATCCGACGCGATATGCCGACACTGCCGAATTTGCCGCACATAATCGGTGGTGCAACGCAAGGTTCACCACAGGTATTGACGCCGCCAACATATGTGCCCCAGCAACCAAGTGTGCCAGATACAGAACAGCAGGACACAGAACCAGACGAACCGGAATCAGAGCAGGCGGCCCCAACCAGACCCGCGCCGATAGAGCGTATCACGCCCGTGCCAACCCAGCCGGCGCAACCATCAAATCCATCGGGCCCCGTGCGGCCGGTATATCCGCAACCCGCCCAGCCGTTTTACCCGTCAGAGCCAGAACCAGAGCAATCGGCGCAGCCATCTGCGCCTGTGGCAACCCGTACATGTAATCCATACGTTGCATCAACACCAGTTGGCAATCCATTGCCAACGGGGTGTCCGTTGGGTGCAAACCCGATGATTATCACATCGCCATTTTCAACCGCGCGCTATCATCCGACCAAGCATGTGTATAAATCGCACCACGGTGTTGATTTGCGTGCGGCAATGGGCACGGATGTATTCGCCACCGCCGCCGGCGTGGTCAGTTATGTCGGCAACGAGCCCAAGGGTTGCGGAACATATGTCAAGATTCTGCACGACAGCAATTATG
The DNA here is from genome assembly GCA_900546225.1 of uncultured Rickettsiales bacterium. GTDB lineage: Bacteria > Pseudomonadota > Alphaproteobacteria > Rs-D84 > Rs-D84 > Enterousia. Next base: position 2,956 of record URBZ01000010.1, read on the forward strand.
CCACGACGTATTGTCATCTGAGTCGGGCATTGGTTTCCAAAGGTGACAAGGTAGAGGCCGGATGTCGCATCGGGCTCAGTGGTAACACAGGGGCCAGCAGCGCGCCGCACCTGCATTACGCAATTACCCCAGATGCCGCCAAAGGAAACAAGGTTGCCATTGATCCGACGACAATGATTGAATACTGTACATTCAAAAATAAATAGTTATTCGGATTTCTTGCGATAAAATCGCACGTCAAAACTGCCATTATTTATTGGCGAAAATTCCATTATGTATGGGGTCAAAATGCTTTCGCGCGCCCACACGGGGAACTTTTTATGCAAAATTCCACTGGCCCCCGTAATAATTTGGGCGCGTCGCACACCTGACGTCGCCAAATCCATAATCGCACGCCACGCCTGTTCTTCGGTCATCTGGTGCAAATCCAGACGCGCATATGTTGGCGTGTCCGCCGGCGCGTCGGGTATCAGTTGCCCCAGTTTTAATTGGGCGCGAACAGATTTTACCACCGCGCGTGCGTCGGGCGAAAATTCGCGCGTCCCCATTTGCGATATATCAGATTCTGTTAAATGTTTCATACCCGCAATATTACAACGTACTTTTTATCTGGCAAGTGATAAATGAATCTGGTACTATTCCCGCCATGGCAACCAGCAGTGATTTTATAGAATTTGTTTATGACCAGGTGGCCAATGCCACCGACAGCATTCGCTATCGCAAAATGTTTGGCGATTATATGGTGTTTTCGTGTGACAAACCGGTGTTGCTGGTCTGTGATGATACTGTGTATGTAAAGCAAATCCCAGATACTTTGGCGGTATTTACCGCGCACGGTATCACGCCCGACGCCGGCATTCCGTATGGTGGCGCGCGACCACATTATATTTTAGACATTGAAAACACGGATTTGGCGATTGAAATGGTGCAAACATTGACGCGTGTTCTGCCCATGCCAAAACCAAAGAAGAAAAAAACAGCATCAAAATCGAAATAACTAAATAAAAAAACGCCCCAAACGGGGCGTTTAATTTTGTGTTGTGTAGGTACAACGATTAAATGCTGTCTGCATTTACCCAACGACCGTTTTTCAACAGACCAGGGGCCATACCTTCGTTATTGCGCAGGGCGTCAATAACCGCGCGTGCCTTTGGCGCATCCAGATTCATGATACGAACCTTGTACATGTCGCCTTCTTTGATAACCGATGCGTCACCGTATGTACGCATACGTGCGGCCAAGTTTTCTGCGCTGTCTTCGGCATAAAACGCTGCAACCTGAACACTGTATTCACCGGACGCGGCAACTGGTGCTGGTTGTGAAATTGGCTGTTCAACTGGCTGTGCGACAACTGGTTCGGCCGCCGCCATTGTTGCGCCGATTGTTGCGTTTTTAACCGCGGTTGACTGTTCTGGCAAAACCTGAACCTGAACCTTGGACTGGCCATTCATGCCAATTTTTGCCGCCGCTGCTGGGGACAAGTCCATAATACGAGTATTTACAAATGGGCCACGATTATTCACACGAACAACAACGGATTGACCATTGTCCAGATTGGTTACGCGTGCGATTGTTGGCAGTGGCAATGTCTTGCTGGTCGCCAACATCTGGTTCATATCAAAAATTTCACCGTTGCTGGTTTTTGTACCGTTCAGTTCGGCTGGAACAATGCCCGCGATACCAGTTTGGTTATAAGTTAAATCTTCGGCTGGGATATATTGTACGTTTTCAACCTTGTACGCACTGCCCACATAATATTTCGGTGCCGCCGCCATCAGGTATGCGTCGTTCAGCGATTGTTCGCCACCGGTTGTAACCAGTGTTTCTTCGCCAAAACCGTCCGCGCCATAGCCCGCTGGGGCATTCATTGCGCCGTTGTTTGCACAACCGGCCAGTAAAGCAGTCAGAACTGCCAAGGAAACTATTTTTTTCATGATTTAGAACTCCTTACATTCTTATAAGAGTATTCTATCACATAAAAAACCGCGTTTCAACTTTATTATTATACTAGATTTTTCGGTCAATCACATATGCAATCGGCAGGTAAATAATCCCATACCCCGCAATCGCGACAAACAGTGTCCATATGCTGGTAATTGGCACAAACCACAACGCCACGCCCAGCATCGTTGCCAGTACCGCAAAGAACGCAATCGCACGCACCGTGCGACCATCGTGCCGAACCAGACCCCGTGACCGGCATGCGCGCCCCAACAGATAGTTCTTCAAATACCCGCTGGCCACGACGCCGATTGGAATCGCCAGATACCCCGCAAACGGGAACAATATCAAATACAACGCCGCCGCCACACCCAATGAAATCATACTGGTGCGTACGGGTGTTTTTACATCTTGCGATGCGTACAGGGTCTTGCTGTAAATCTGGCTGACCATCATCGCGGGCAGGGCGAAAACCTGAATCATAATTGCCAGTGCCACCGCATGTGTTGATGCCGCCGTCCACGCGCCATATTGGAACAAGAATCTGATAATCGGTTCGGCCAGCACAAACAGCCCCGCCACGCATGGCATAATCAGCATCATTGACCGACGCAGGGACGAATTTTGCTGAATGTACACACTGCGCATATTTTTGTCCGCCAGCGCATTTGATATCGACGACATCAGCACCGTGCCCACCGCCAAACCAATCATTGCAAATGGTAATTGAACAATGCGGTCTGAATAATACAGCCACGAAACCGCGCCGGACTGGAAACTGGCGACCAATGTGCCGACGATAATCGTAATCTGGTAAAATCCGTTACCAATAATACTGATGCCCAAACGCCCAAACAGGTGTTTAATCCCTGGTGTCCACCGTGGCCGTATCAGATGCAATCCAAAATGCTTTCTGCGTATGCGCGCCCACAGGACGGCGAACTGAATCACGCCCGACGCCACAACCGTGCCCGCCATGATATACAGGACACTGTCGCGTGCAAACATTGCCGAAAACAGCAACGCACCAATCAGCATAATATTCAACAGCACCGGCATAAACGCCGCCAGCAAGAAACGCGAAAACGCATTCAATATCGCAGACAAAAATGCCGAACCACACACAAATATCACATAGACAAACATTATGCGCGAAACCAGCACCGTCAGTTCCATTTTGCCCGCGTCACTGGCAAATCCGGGGGCCAACACCCACACAATCAGTGGCATAAATATTTCAAAGAGAATCGTAATCCCCAGCAGCACCACCATCAGCCACGAAAACACATTCTTGGCAAAGTTGTCGTCCTTTTTCAAATCGGTGTACATGGGAATAAATATCGCGGACAGTGCCCCTTCGCCCAACAGGTCGCGGAATAAATTCGGCAACTTGAATGCGGCCAAAAACACGTCCGACAGGCGTCCCGCGCCCAGCACGCGCGCAATCAGCATATCGCGCACGAACCCAAAAATACGACTGATGCCGGTCATTGCACCGACCCCGAAAATATGTTTGCCTAGATTCATGGTTTGGATTATACTGCTGTTCGTGATATAAAATCAAGGCAGGAATAAATGAAAAAAATAATTGCGTTATGTATGGCGACATTTGCGCTGGCATCATGTGGCGGCAAAACAGAAATCGACCCGCAACAGACATTACCAGAAATATACGCCACCGCGTACGAGAAGTTTAATGACAATGATTACGAGGGGGCGGCCACCGAATTTGCGCGTGCCGAAACACAATATCCGTCCAGCCCATGGGCCGCAGACGCCCTGATTATGGCGGCGTATTCACAATATTTGGACGATGATTTTGCGGGTGCGATTTTGTCGGTTGACCGCTTTATGCGATTCCACCCCGGACACGCGGACGTGCCGTATATGTTGTACCTGCGCGGAATGTGCTATTACCGTCAGGTCAGCGATGTTCGCCGTGAACCCGGTATGTCGGCGTACGCGTTGCAACAGTTTCAACAGTTGACCCAGCGTTTCCCAAATTCGCCATACGCGAAAAATGCCGAAAACAAGATTCTGATTCTGAAAAACTATCTGGCGGGCAAGGTTATGTATTCCGCGCGCGCCGAAATGAAACAGCAGAACTGGCCGGCGGCGATTTCACACCTGCAATCGGTGGTGTCGGGCGCGCAAGAAACCGTCATGACGCCCGAGGCCCTGTATCGCCTGACCGAATGTTACACGGCAATCGGCCTGCCACAACAGGCATCGGGTTATGCCGATATGTTGCGGACAAATTTTCCAGACAACGATTGGACAAAGAAGTTGAAGTAAAAAACGCCCGTTTGGGCGTTTTTTAACGTTTGTGTGCATAAAATTCTTCGTACATGTCGTCCATTGGTGTTACCGGTGGGCGGACATCTTCGATTGGAATTATCGCCGCGGGTGTCGGGCCCATCTGGCGATTATAGTGGCTGGCGGCGTTTGAATCATACGGCTTGCGTTCGCCGGTAAATTCTTCGTAATAAATTTGGCCAATGCGCATATTCGGGTACACGACCGTTGGGTACAGAACGCGGATTTCCAGTGTCCATTGCCCACAGAACCCGTCGTCGCCACGACCCGCCGTGTGATGGTTCAAAATAAAGTTGCGCCCAACCGATGATTTGCCGTCAATATACGGGAACAGGTTGCGGGTTTCTGTATATTCCACCGTTGCCCCCAGATAGCCGATTTCAGGCGACAAAATAACGCCAGATTCTGGGATAATGATTTTTGTTGTGTCATGCGAACGCTTGCTGCACGGGTCCAGCAAATACTTTGGATTACGAATATCAAATTCTTCGGGTGAATTTTTATAAATCACGGTGTATGATAAATCATTGCAAAACCAATCGCGCATTGAATAGTCGCGACGTTTTGGGTCGTATTCAATTACGGGCTTCATCCCGCGTGGAATTGTGTGGGTGTACACCTTTAGCACATTGCCCAGATGCAGGTCATAACTGTTACTGCCCAGACACTTTTCGTTAAACGGTGTGATAATGATGTCTGATTTACCCCCAGGGTTGTCCATATTTGGTGTGCGCATGCGACGCAGAATTTCAGGGCCGGTAAGTTGCATTTTTGCATTGCCTTTGGTTTTGTGTTGCATTCTCTCTGGTGTGCAAATTCTACAATGTGTGCGCGGATTTGCAAGATTTTTGTTCACTTTTAGATTTGGTGTGGTATTCTGCCCGACATGAATACACAAAACACACAAACTTATTCTGGATTCGTGGCCATTGTTGGCCCGACCAACGCTGGCAAAAGTACCCTGTTAAATCAAATTATGGGGCGCAAGGTATCGATTGTTTCGCACAAGGTTCAGACCACGCGAACCAACCTGCGCGCCGTGAAAATGGTTGGCACGCGCCAGTTGATTTTTGTCGATACCCCTGGGGTGTTCGTGCCAAAACGCCGATTGGACAGGGCGATGGTCGGCGCGGCAATGACGGCGATATCAGATGCGGACGCGGTCTTGCTGATTATGGACGCGCAAAAGGGGATTACCCAAACCATTCGCGATTTGGTTGAAAAAATCCACGATCATAAAAACCTGTTTGTCGCGTTGAACAAGGTTGATGCGATTAAAAAGCAAGATTTACTGCCAATCGTTGCCGAATTGTCCCAGATGGCTGACTGGCGCGAAATATTTATGATTTCGGCACTGAAAAACGACGGCGTGGACGGTATGTTGGACGCGCTGGCCGCGGTAATGCCGGCGTCGCCATATATGTTTGATGCGTCCGACGCGGTGGACGTGCCTGATAATCTGTACCTGTCGGAATTGACACGGGAAAAGATTTATAAATATATTCACCAAGAATTGCCGTATCATATCAATGTATTGACCGAACGGGTTGATGTTGACGCGGATGGGGTCTTGGACATATACCAGAAAATTGCTGTCCAAAATGATGCGCATAAAAAGATTGTAATTGGCCGTGGTGGTGAACAGTTAAAGCAAATCGGCACCGCCGCCCGCCATGATATTCAGAATCAGTGGGGCGTGAACGCGCGCCTGCACCTGTTTGTGCGTGTTGAACCCGATTGGGAAAACAAGGCCGAAAATTACGAAGATCAAGGGTTGGAGTTCACGAAATGAAAACGAATTTGCTGAAATGTGTAATCTTTACGACATTGACCGTGCCCGCATTGGCGGCGTGCAGAGCGTCCCAGACAACTGATTTAGTCATCACGGACAAGGGGGCAAATAAACTGGTTTTCCGCAGTTTGTCAGAACCGCGCTTTGAAAACGTTTTGGTTTGTGACAATTCAGATTGGGCTAAATTGTTTTACCAGACGATAAATGTCGGCGATACAATCACCAGTCGTTTATCGCGATATCATCCCAGTGAATATAGGTACGGAAGTAATAGATACGGAGATATTCTGATTAGAAAAATCAATGGGCGCGATGCACAGGATGTAATGTTGGGGGCCAAACAGGATTCAGTGGTTGCACGTGCGCGTCGTGAAATTCAACGGACAAAATAAAATGCTGCACACATCGGACTTTGATTTTGAATTACCCACTGAATTGATTGCGTCGCACCCATTGGCGCGCCGTGATGCATCCCGTATGCTGGTGGTTCGCAGTTCCCCTCCATTGGAGGGGTGTCGCGAATGCGACGGGGTGGTCAGAGATTCCGTAAATTACAGAACATTGCCGTTTAACAGCGAATTAAAAGAAAAAGCGCGCGCTTTGCGTCATGCGGGCAGTTTGCCAGAAGTGCTGTTGTGGAAAGAAATCAAAAATCATCAACTGAATGGATTGGATTTTGACAGACAGAAAGTCATTGGTAATTACATTGTGGACTTTTTCTGTGCATCCAAATTTGTCGTTATAGAAATAGATGACAAGGCAACACATGATTTGAAAGCAGAATCCGATGCCGCACGCGATGAATATATGCGTGGCTTGAATCTGACTGTTATACGAATACCGGCGGCGGATGTGTTGAAAGATGCACATGCGGTTTATCTGTGGCTCTCTAACCACCCCGCCTTGCAGGCACCCCTCCAACGGAGGGGAACTTGTGTTGATCTGTCTGATCGGCATATTCGTGACTTTTTGGATTATATTCAGGCGGGTGACGTGGTGGTATTTAACAATTCGCGCGTTATTCCGGCACGCTTTGACGCAACTGACGCGGCTGGGCACGAATACGAAATCACGCTGCACACCGCGGCGGGTGGTAATCTGTGGTGGGGGTTGTGCAAGAAATTCACGCGCATCGCACGTGGCGATATATTGACCATGGCCGACGGCACACAAATCCGCGTGGTGGATTCTGACGCGGACAGTGGCCTGAAATTGGAATTTTTATGCGATGATGTGTTCGCGGTTCTGAATAAAATCGGCAAAATGCCGTTGCCACCATATATGCACCGCGACCAAGAGGATTCCGACCGTGAACGTTACCAGACCGTTTATGCCGACCCAATCGGTTCAATGGCGGCACCAACGGCGGGGTTGCACTTTACGCCCGAATTGATGGATGAAATTGCGCGTCGTGGCGCAACGATTGTCAAGGTTACCCTGCACGTCGGCGCGGGTACGTGGATGCCGGTCAAGACCGAAGATTTAACCCAGCATAAAATGCACAGTGAATGGTGTCAGATTACCCCAGCACAGGCGGACATTATAAACAATGCGAAACGTGTTATTGCGGTTGGAACAACATCAATGCGCACACTGGAAAGTGCGGCAATACGCAACCGTGCGTTGCCGGAATCGGAACGCCAACGCCGTGTTGTGCCGTTTTGCGATACAACCGATATATTTATTACCCCAGGTTACACGTTTGGTGCGGTTGATGTGTTGCTGACGAATTTCCATTTGCCAAAATCAACATTGTTTATGTTGGTTTCGGCGTTTGCCGGATTGGACGAAATGCGCGCTGCGTACGCACACGCGGTCGCCGAAAAATACAGATTTTTCTCGTACGGGGATTGTTGTCTGTTATTCAAAAAGGATGCACAATGAAATTTGAACCAACACTGCATAAACTGCCCAGCGGGCTGACGGTAATCCTTGACCCGATGGATTTGGAAACCACAACGATAAGTGTATTGTTCAAAACGGGGGCGCGTGATGAAACGCCCGCCGAAATGGGCATCACCCATTTTTGTGAACATATGTTGTGCAAGGGTACAACGCGTTTCCCAACCCCGCGTGCTTTTGATGATTTTATGGATTTTAACGGTGGCACGAAAAACGCGTATACCGGCAATAATGCGTTGGAATTGCGCGGTCGCATTTTAGCAGAAAATGCAAATCTGTTGTTGGACGTGTTTGCCGACCAGTTGCAAAATTCGCTGTTTGACCCAGAAAAAATCGAACTGGAACGCACCGTTATCAAAGACGAATTGCGTCGTGCATCGGATCGGCCTGAACGCCAATTAAAAGAATTTATATCGGGGAAACTGTTTAATTATGCAACAGGTTCTTTGCGTACATTGGGTACGTACGAAACAATCGATTCTTTTACGCGCGACCAAATGTTGGCGTTCTTGCAACGTCGTCTGTCCGCCCAGAATTGTATAATCAGCGTGTCTGGCAAGATTATTGATGCCGACGACATGTTGAACCATATTACGGAAAAATTCGCGTTTTTAGGCACACATTTTGTGCCGATGAATACCAGTATCACGTACACCCCAACGGTTGCGCACAACCTGCGTCCAGACGATAAAAACATAAAATTGCGTATACTGTTCCCTGATATATGGCCATTGAAATACGAATATCGCTTTAATAATAAGTGCGTGGGTAAATTTGAACGCTTCTTGGGTCGCCAGTTATTTGACGTCGTTCGTCGTGAAAATGGGTTGGTCTATGGGTTACAGATGACGGGCTATGGTAACGAAGAATTTGGCGTCAGTGGTGTTGAAACTGAAACCGCACCGGAAAATATTGAACGTGTGGTCGCATTGATTGCGAAAACCGCCCACCGCGTGTATACCGAAAATCCAATCACAGATGACGATTTGATACGTTTTACGCATAAAAATAAATTAGGTAATGCCGATTGGTTAGAATCTGCGTCCCAGCGCATGGCAACATTGATTGGATTTTATGCCGATTACGACCGCCTGTACGATTTTTATGAAACAAATCGTATGGTTGACAGTATTCGTCGCGACGATGTCATCAAAAATTCACGTGGTTATTTTGATGGCGCAATGTCCATTATAACCCAAGGTGCGGCGTTTTCTGCTGACTTGGCGGACATTTGGCACGAAAATTTCAAATAATTGATTTCAATTTGCGTACGACAAAAAACATGCTATGATTCAGGCATCAGAAATAACAAGGGTGCACAGTTATGGCATTGAAGTTTGATTTAATCGCAACAGATGGCATGGCGCGCCGCGGGTCGGTTGAAACCGCACACGGTACGTTCCAGACCCCCGCATTTATGGCGGTGGGCACGGCCGCCACGGTCAAGGCGCTGACCATGGATCAGGTTGCCGCCACGGGAACACAGGTAATTTTGGGCAACACATACCATTTGATGATGCGCCCTGGGGGCGATTTAGTCGAAAAAATGGGCGGGCTGCATAAATTCGGTGGTTGGCACGGGCCAATTTTGACCGACAGCGGCGGCTTTCAGGTTATGTCGCTGTCTAATCTGGTCAAAATGACCGAAGAGGGCGTCCAGTTCACATCGCACATTGATGGCGGAATCAAGCATTTCTTGCGCCCCGAAGATTCTGTGCATATCCAGCATCAACTGGATTCTAATATCACAATGGCATTGGACGAATGCCTGCATTTGCCCGCGCCACGTGAACGCGTGGAAAAAAACGTCGAAATGGTGGCGCGCTGGGCACGGCGCAGCCGCGATGCGTTTATTGACCGCCCAGGGTACGGCATATTCGGTATTGTCCAGGGGGCGGATTTCCCAGACCTGCGTAAGAAATCGGCACAGCAACTGACAGATATCGGATTTGATGGCTATGCGGTGGGCGGCTTGGCGGTGGGCGAACCCCAAGACGTTATGTTTGATATGATTGCCACAACAACGCCACTGTTGCCCGCGGACAAGCCACGTTACCTGATGGGCGTGGGAACACCGCTGGACATTTTGGGCGCGGTTGAACGCGGAATTGATATGTTCGATTGCGTTATGCCGACGCGCGCCGGCCGCACGGCACAGGCATTTACGCGCCACGGCACAATGAATATGAAAAACGCACGCTTTCGCGATGATGCGTCTCCGCTGGACGACCAGTGTGGCTGTCCGGCGTGCAAACTGTCGCGTGCATACATTCATCATTTGGTAAAGTGCAACGAAATATTGGGCGCAACATTGTTGACCCAGCATAATTTGTGGTTCTATCAGGATTTGATGCGCGGCATCCGCGAAGCCATAGAGCAGGGACGCTTTGCCCAATTCAAAGCAGATTTTATAGAAAAATATACAGGTGAACAAAAATGACAAAAACAAAGAAAGACAAACAAACAGCAGTAACAACAGCAGACCCACGGGCCAAGGTTTATGAACAACCGGTCGTCGTGAATATGGTTGGTAAAACTGTGGCGGCCCCACAGGTATTGTTGAATGACCGTGATAAAATGTATATTGCCACGGCCAAGAAAACATCCGACACAATTACATTTGTTTATTCGCTGGTGTGCCCACGTACAAATGGCGCATATTATGAAATGATTCCTAATACAGAGGTTGCCGCGTTCACAGACCCGCAACCTGCGGACATCTATTACCGCACCGTGAATCAGATTATGGAATATCAACAGCGTTCTGCTGGGTTCCGCGCAATCCGCGAAGGCGAATTTATGGCGGAATACATCAAATTATTTAACGAACGCACAAAATAAACCAAACGCCAAACCAAGGGAGGGCATAACAATGGCCAAAAAACAAATAGAGGTAATTGAACGCGATGGCGCAAAAACCGTCGCCAAAAAGACGTCTTATATCACGTGGGTAAAACGCGTATTTGCGGTTGTGTCTGTGGTGTGGATTGCGCTGGTCGTGTGGACGCCACTGCATATCAAAAACACGTATTCGGGCCCAATAAAGAAATCGATTGTCGTATCAATGTTCTTTGACCTGCAACGTAATATCGCGACACAGTACGAAAACCTGTTGGACGGTATTAAAAAATCCATCAATTTGGAAAAGCCGGTATCTTTTGCCATTGACAAGGTCAAGGTTGCCGAAAACGCCGTTGACAAAGTAACCGATGCCACCGCCGCGGCGAAAAAGAAAACAGGCGAAGCAACCAAGGTCGCCAACGACGCGAAACAGGTTTCTGGGCTGATTGGTAAATTCGGCGTCAAAACGGGCGGTTTGGACAAGGCGATTGATGCCGCCGATAAAAATATAGCCAAGGCAAATCAGGCCGTCGCCCGCGTGGACGACACCGCCGCATTGGTCAACAGCAAACTGGACAGCGTTGAACGTGAACTGACATCTGTGTTGCAAACACAGGTTGACCAAATGATTGACGAAGCAATCAAAAAACAACTGGACAAAAATACGGGTGGTCTGGGCACAACATTGCTGACCAATTATGGGATTAAACACGTATACCCATGGCGTCCATCATCGTGGCCGGTCGCAACAAAAATCTATAACGACCTGTCTAAATCCAGTTTAAGCACAATCCAGATAATCACCGGCACGGTTGATAAATACTTTGGCTATGTCGCGTGGGGATTGGTCATTGCAGCATGGGCGGTTGGTGCGCTGGTGTGGCTGATGCTGTTCAAGAAAGTCAAAGCAATGATTGCACCATTTATCGTGTGCCCACGTTGTGGCCATACATTTACCGACAAACGCACGGCATACGGGTTGTTAAAGGCCCTGCAACCGTGGAAATGGCTGTAAAAGGGTGTGTGTTCATATGCCAGAAACAACGAAAATTAAACTGGAACAAAGCGTTTTTGACGACGCATACCGCGTTAAATTGTCCGGATTACGGTACACCGCGATTGCTGGGTGCGCTGTTATGGGGACATTGCTGTTGGGTGGTATCGTCACCCAGTTGCAACAGGCAAATGAACTGAAAAAACAAGAAATTCAGTTAAAACAACGCGAACTGGATTTGCGTGCGTGTCAGCATACGCTGGATTCATTGCGGTTTGAATATTTGCAGAAAAATATGTCAAATCGCCAAAAATAATGCTTGCATTCTGATAAAGAATATGTCAGAATATGCCACGCAGTGCGAGCGTAGCTCAGTTGGCTAGAGCGCAACCTTGCCAAGGTTGAGGTCGAGGGTTCGAGCCCCTTTGCTCGCACCAGATATTCAAAACCACCCATTCGGGTGGTTTTTTGTTTTCTGAAAAAATCAACACAAAAAACAAAGGAGTAAAGATTACGGCAAATTCTCCATCCTTGTTTTTTTATTTATGTTTATTTGTTTTTGTTGGTGCTGTTGGCAAACGCGTTCCAAGCCAACCCAAGGATAAAAATAAAAATCCCACACCAAAGAAATACCATTCTTTTAATAGGTTGTTATCCAGAAGATAGCGTATCATTTGAAACGGTACGTCCAAGATGATTAAATATGCCCACCATATCAAGAAAATGTGCCATTTTTTCATTACGTATCACTTTTGCGATTTTTTAACGGAACTATAAAACACATTTAAGTATTTTGTACCTAATTCTTTGTCTGATGCTGGTAAACTCATTATAGTTTCATCTGTCCATTCTGGGTATCTGTTACTTAATTCTTTTAAACGCGCTAATTCTGATTCTGTAAATTGACTAGAAATTTCTTGGGAGAAGACTTGTTCAAACTTGTCCATATCTACATTCTCTGCCAGATGTTCAAGATGTTCAACATCTTTTCCAAGTGTTTTAGCATGTTCAATTCTGTTAACCAGTTGTTCATTGCGTTTTTGCTGACTTTTAATTTTATCATATAATGATATGTTCGTTGCAATCCCTGCACCAGCCAAACCAACCGTCGCAACACCAGCAATTTTAAAATTCTTATTTTTTTCTGCACATTTGTTCAAACGTTCTGTTTTTTCAACCAATTCGTTTTCCAAATGTCTTATTTCATTGCGCAAAGAAACGTATTCATCATTGAAATTATTGACGTTGATTTGAACAGCAGCCATACACAATTCGGACGATAATATGCCACCAAACAACACTAGTGTAAAAAACGGTTTCATTCCATCACCTTTTGTATAACCTCTGCTTGAAAATCGGCTTTTTGGGCGTCTTTCATGTTATGTTGTAAAGTGTTATTGTTTTCTTTAATTTGGCTGTGTTGCGCAAGTATGCCGATTCCGCTGGCTACAGCGGCAACACCACCAACGATTGTCGCCGTTTTCCACCCTTTGGTTGATTTTTCGCAGTTAATTATTTCGGTATCAAGTGCTTCAATTTGTTGTTGTAACAAATTTTTGTATGCAATTAAGTCAGTATATTCGTTTGCATATGCAAAGTTGCTGACTGATATTGAAATTAGCAAAAATAAAAACATTCTTTTTATCATAAAAAACCTGTTGTAAAAAATATACCGTCCCAAGAAAGAGCGGTCAGGGAGTTTCCAAACAGCGCCAAAACACCTATAATATCAATTTAACGACGTTTTTTTTACCATATAAAGTAGGCGTGAAATTCCCTGAACCCAACTTCTCGGATTCATAGGTATTATGCCACAATATTCATCGTGATTCAATAAAACTAATTTCTAAAAGATAATGTGTGTTAATCAATAAACCATGTTCATTTTGTTTTATTGATTGCAGGGGTAAAAAGTGGTAAAATATCAGCGAATTAAACAAAGGGGGGCGCAATGCCAAAACAAGTCAAAGAAATAAATAAAACAGAATTATTATTGTCAGAAATCAATACAAAAATTGGCAGTTTTGCAAAATTTGTTTGGTATACAATTATGGCATATTTGCTGGGCGCGCTGTTATGTGCATTTGGGGTGGGATTTATTGCCACTGAATTTGACGGCTTGATTTTATTGGGGCTGTTGTTCTTGGTGTTTGGCGTTGGCGTGGCGATAACAATGTTTATTTTATCACTGGTGGCACTGCGCCGTGCCAGCAAAAACACAGGCAGTGATAAATAAAATCAGACCACCCAAACGGGTGGTTTTTTATTTGGCGGACAAATATCTGACTATAATTTCCCCTTGCGTGGGAATAAAATCTTGCATGTCATATGAATTTACAATGATGCAACGGTTCTAAACAGAGAGCAATGAAACGCGCCATTGGCGCGTTTTTTATTTTGCGGACGTAATACCCTGGGGCTTGTCCAGAGGATGATTTATTTTTATTCCTGTTTCTGGTTGATTTTAGAATCAAATTATTTTACTATTACCAATGAACCCAGTGGGAACTGTGTTCGGGGCTGTCGAAAGCCTAGCATATTCGGTGTAAAGCACAGGAACATCGTTAGTCCGATATTCCAATGATTTTGCATCGTCATGTATCCCTGACCAAAGAGAGGTCGGGGAGCTGTCTATGTATAAAACAGGGGCAACCCAAAGGTAGACAGAATCACTAATATGCTGATTTTCGAACTCCCCGACCGCCAGATTTTCATGGCGGTTTTTTCGTAATAACAAAGGGGGCGATAATGAAAAAACTTTTGCTGTTTCCGCTGATGTGCTTGTTGCTAGCATGCGATTTTGAAACTCCGTACGAACGCGCGGTCAGGCGGGCTTATAATGCTTGCTTGGAATCAGTTGATGTAAGCGAAACGCGTGGTTGTGATTGCATCCAGCGCTATTCCAAGTATCATGAGGCATTGATAGTCAGATATTCTGCTACGTACGTCGAATTGCTGGCACGACAGGTTGGGTTGCTGTCGGGGTTATACTGCATCAATGTTTCTGGAAAATAATAAACAATAAAGGAGTAAAAATATGGATTCTTCAGATGAGGCGTTGGGGGCTCTGGCAATACTTGGATTGATTTACTTGCTGATTTATTTCGTTCCGACGATAACAGCCGTTTGTCGCAAAGCGCATTATATGTCTACGGCAATATTGTTGAACATATTCTTAGGATGGACATTTATTGGTTGGGTTCTGGCGTTGATTTTGGCGTGCATGAATGCGCCTGCAAACGCAGGACAACAGGTTTTTATTACACAGGTTGTTGATACCCCAAAACGACCAGTTGTTACACCAAAAAAAGAAAAACACGTAAAACAATAAGAACATTAGATGAAAACGATTAAAAGACAAAGGAAAAAACTATGAACAAGAAAAATCTGAAAATATTTGGCGTTGTTGCGGTTCTGTTCGCGTTGGCGGGCTGTGACAGTAATGACAGTTACTTTGTAAAAAATTGCGTTAGTACATGCATAGAGGCCTGCGTCGCCGAAGGTGCACCACGTTCATATTGCAAATCATATTGCAAACCGGCATGTCGTGAAATGGAAAAAGAAATGGCAGGTCATTAAAATGGAAATACTGTACGGAGGCAAAAAAACATATGAACATCTGTACCAGATGTTGTTTGTGTGGGCATTGGTGTTTGTGCCGGCCTTAACAATCGGATTGCTTCTTGATGGCGCATTCCTGGCATCACTTGTTGTGATTGCCACAATATTTATGGGAATGTGTGTTGCTGTTGGAGCGTTTTTTGTTTGGGGCAGCAGGGCGTTGTCACATAAACATGTGGCATTGCATATTGATGCAGATGGCATCAGATTGTTTCCAGAAAATAAAAATTCCAGAGTGCTGGTCTCTTTTGTCGGATGGGGTGATGTAGCAGATGTAAAATTTGCACCAAATGCGGGGCATAATACAATAGCCATTATCCTTAAAAATCCGATGGCATTGATACAACACCAGAATAGCGCGATGGTTCGTCGCATTCTGCAAACCCAGCTGGAACAAAGTGGCAGTCCAGTACTGTTGCACACCAATCAATATGAAATTGCCCCAGATGAACTGTTGCAGAAACTGCAAAAACAACTAAAAAACTTTAACAAAAACAAAAGGAGTAAAAAATGACAGAAGAACAAAATAAAAAAGTAGAATACGCAACAGAGCAAATGACCAATGTAATGGGCTGGTTGATAACGTTGGATTTGATTTTTAATTGGATTGGCAGCGCATTTGAACCAGTCGGTGGTAGTTTAATTGGGTTGATTTTATGTTTCGCAGACCGCGAACACCTGCGCCGTAATTTGAATGTCAACATTCATTGGTTGCGTTGTTTCTTGACACCTACATATCTTTACAAACGCTGCAAGTTATTGGGCGAACCAATGACAAAGTTTTATATAAACTTGGCAATGTACATATGGCTTGTAGTATTTGTTTTGGTGGCTGGATTTGCTGCATCATCAGGTGTGATTCTAATGTAAAAAAGTAATAAAAACACACCGCCAAATGGCGGTGTGTTTTTTATTCATTGTCCTGAATTTTCAGACCCAGATTTTCAGGTGTCAGTAATCCTGTCGCAGACAGCACCGCAAAAAATGCACTGGTACGGCCAAACTTTGCCTGTGCCAATGATACTTTGGTATTTAGCAATTCTTGTTCGGCATTCAGCACATCCAACACCGTGCGACGACCACGCTTTTGTTCATCGCGCGTACCGTTCAGTGCCATTTGATTGGCCTTGACCCCGGCCTGGGCGGCGGTAATTGCGGATTCTTGGGCATTATACATATTCCACGCCTGATGCAAGGATTCCGTAATTGTTCGCTGGGCATTTATCGTTTGTTCTTGGATTCCATCAACAGTATAGCGAACTTTGTCAACGTTTGCGAATGCGTTGCCTTTGTCATACAATGGCATTTTCAGATATACGCCAATGCGACTGTCGCGAACCTTGTCAACGTATGGAACATCTTCTATTTGCATAATTGATCCGCGCACGTCAACCGATGGCAGTATGGATTTGCGCGCCACAACTATTTTTTCACGTGCGGCTTTTTCTTTGGATTGCAACGCCAAAATCACAGGGTGATTTTTCATTGCGTATTCAACCGCATTGTCCACCGTTGTGGGGAATAATTTTTCCATGCGTTCTAAATCGATTTCTGTAAACTCAGATGGCACATTGCCATAAACGCGACGGAATGTTTCAACCGCATTGTCATATTTCGCCTGTGCATCTGCCAATGCGTACCGCGCCATTTCCACGCGCGCAGATGCCTGTGCCACGTCAGTTTTGGTCAGACGACCCACGCGGGCATTGTCGGCGCAATAATTATAGTATTCTTGTAAAACGCGTTGATTGTTCTGATTCAGTTTCAAAACCTCGTCCGCGCGCAGGACGGCAATATACGCATTGATTGCGTTCAGAAATGTGTCTTGTTCGGTCGCGTACAGCGATGCAGTTTCTGCATCGCGCACGGCGCGTGCACCTTTGTATTGTGCAATGGTTGAAAATCCTTCAAATATATTCTGTTGAAATTCCAGTCCAACACCCACAGGGTTATAATCAAATGAATAATCGCCAACTTTTGTGCGCGCCGCACCAGCATTTGCAGACACACCCAAGTATGGTTTGAATCCTGCACTGGACGCCGACACATCGGCATCTGCCGCACGAACGGCGGCGCGACCACTTTTAATCACAGGGTTTGATTCGTATACATTTTGCAGTTCTGAATACATATCTGCATTTGCCGCCAATGGCGTCAACGTCACCAACATACCGATTAAACAATAATTCAGTTTCATACCATTTCCCCTTATAATGTTGTTTTGAATTTTTTAATTGCGAATACCCATATAATTGCGCCAACCCCCAGCATATACATACACTGGCGCGCAAAGTATTCAATGTCTGACCCTTTCAGAATAATGTTGCGAACCATATACGCATAGTGCGACAGTGGATTTACCGAACTGACATATTGCAACAATACCGGCATATTTTCAGTCGGAATAATTGCCCCTGACAGCATCAGCGACATAAACGCAACAATAACCACCCCCAGCAATGCCTGTTGTTGGGTGTTTGTATAGTTTGACAATAACACCGCAATTCCTGACGCCGGTACACAAAACACCAAGAACCCCAGAATAAACATAAAATGCGACCCCACAAACGGAATGCCAAACACCGTGCGGCCAATAAACAGAATCGACAACATAATCAAAAACGACACCAGAATGTATGGTAAAACCTTGCCCAAGATAATGTCGTATTTTGATATTGGGGCAGACACCAGTGTTTCAATCGTGCCACTTTCTTTTTCCTTGGTAATGGAAATCGTAATCAAAATCAGCAATGCCAAAAACACCAGCACCGCAATCAGCGACGGCACCATAAACCACGGCGTATTTAGTTCTGGGTTGAACAGGATTCGCATATCAAATTTAATCGGCGACGCGGGCAATGCATAATTCATTTCGCGTACGGTTGACAATACCACACCCGCCAAATAACCTTCGATACTCTGGGCTTTCAAAATATTCATAGAATCAATCAGAATCTGAATTTGACCTTCGCCACGAATCAAACTCTTGGTCAGGCCACCCGCCGGTGCAATTATTGCAACGTCTGCATCGCCAGATTGTACCACAGATACGGCGTCGCGCTTTGATGTGTCGGCGCGAACAAACCACCCAGAACCAATGGCGTGATTGTAAACCTTTTCCATAACAACATCGTTTGGCAGCATATCAACCGCCAGACGCAGATTTTTTGCCTCGAGTGTGATTGCACCACTGTAAATAATCAGTTGCACCGCTGGCATAACCATAACCGCAACCAACAAAACAGGGTCGCGTAATAATGCGATAAGTTCTTTCTTGAAAAATCCCAACAGACGTTTTTTCTTCATTCCAGCGTCCTTTTGAAGCGCGTCAAACACGCCACCAATAATACAATTGCAATCGCACTGATTGCCGCAAATTGACGCCACAGGGCGGTAATAGGACTGCCTTTCAGGAACTGGTCGCGCGTGATTTCAATATAAAACCGCGCTGGAAATACGTCGGACACGGCCTGATATATGCCGCCCATATATTCCACAGGAAATACAAACCCAGATAATACAACCGTTGGCAATAAACCGATAATCAATGCGAATTGAATTGCAACCTCTTGCTTGTGCGTGGATACAGATATCAGCAAACCCATGGCCAAATACCCCAGTATGAATATCAGCGTCGCCAATGTCAGTGTTAAATAACTGCCAACAAATGGAACGCCAAATACCGTGCGCGCAACGATGAACACCAGTATAAATCCTATGAATGACAAAATGGCGTATGGCAGCACTTTGCCCACAATAATTTCCAGTGTTGTCGCTGGTGTGGATAATAACATTTCCATAGAACCTTTTTCCCATTCGCGACAAATCGTCAGCGTGGTCAGCATAATTGCGACCAGTGCAATAATCGCCGCCGATAACCCAGGCACAGAAAACCATCGTGAATTTAATTCTGGATTAAATAAGTAACGCGACTTGAATGACAATGGCGATGCAGACGCATTCATTTTCAAAATTTTGACCGCCGCATTTGTGTTTATAGTTGTCATATAGTTTGTGATGGCAATAATGGACGAATTGTCTGCGCCATCAACCATAACTTGGACATTGCCTGTTCTGCCCGCCAACACTTCGTGTTCAAAATCAGGTGGCACAACAAGTACTGCGCGTGCGCGTTCCGCCAATATTTCGTCAAATCCCGCATCGGGATTGTCAATCGGGTACGGCTTGAAATAATCCGAACTGCCGAACGTATCAATCAATGCGCGCGAACTTTCTGTGCGGTCGGCATCATAATATGCCATTTTGATGGAACGAATGTTGAACTCAATAGAATTTCCCAGAATCAACACAATCGCCAACGGCAACAGCAACGCAATAATCAGCGTAAATGGATCGCGCAGAATATGTTTGCATTCTTTGGAAAAAATGGCGGCCGCACGTTCGCGGGAAAAGAATTTCATCTGTTTTGCCCCTCTACCAATCTGATAAATACGTCTTCCAGTGATGGCGATATCTTTTTAATATCAAAATATTTTTTATATTTTTCAATCTGGGCGCGCGCATCAACCCCGTCGCGAAAACGGATGTGCCAGTGTCGTCCATATGGTTCGCAAATGTCCAAGATTTTTTCAGGCGGAAACACCGGATTATCAACGCGTGGCGTAAAATTGTACAGCGTGTCGCCAAACGTCTGTTGCTTCAAATTTTTTGGTGAATCAATCGCAATCAGTTCCCCCGCGCGCATCAGTGCAATACGATCGCAGTTTTCCGCCTCGTCCATATAATGGGTGGTAACAAAAATCGTCTTGCCGTCAGATGCCAATTTTTTAATCAGCGACCAAAAACGCTGGCGTGATACGGGCGCAACACCGGCGGTCGGTTCGTCCAAGAATATAATCTTTGGATCATGCAGCAATGCAACGCACAGCGCGATTTCCTGTTTAATTCCCCCCGGCAGGTCGCGCACCACCGTGGACAGTTTTTCATCAAAACCGATAAATTTCAGCAATGCACGACGCCGGCGCAGATACACCGATTCTGGTAAATCACGCAACGCGGCGGCAAAATCAAAATTTTCTTTGATAGATAATCCATCATATAACGTAAAGTGTTGGGACATATAACCCACACTCTGTTTAATCAGGTTCGCGTTACCATTCTCGAATTTATGCCCATCAATAATAACGCGACCGTCCGATGCTGGCAACAATCCACACAGAACACGAATAGTTGTCGTCTTGCCCGCGCCATTTGCACCCAAGAATCCGAATATCTCGCCCGCGCAAACGCTGAACGAAACATCGCGCACGGCGCAAAAATCGCCAAAGCGCACATACAGGTTGCAAACATCTACGATTGGGGCATTGCCTTTCGGTTTCATTTTTCGTCGCCCCCACGTTTCAAGAAATATTCATCAAAGTTCGCCGACCGCGACGCGCGCAACAGTTCCTTGGGCTCGCCCGTGCCCAGAACATGTCCGCGTTCCATCAAAACAACCTCGCCACAGCGTTCGGCCTCGTCCATATATGCGGTGGTCATGATGACCAAGATTCCCTGTTGCTGGGCCGCGTGCAACAAATCCCAAAATTCGCGGCGGCTGATTGGGTCAACGCCGTTTGTCGGTTCGTCCAACAGCATTACGCGCGGACTGCGCAACAACGCGCAAATCAGCCCCAATTTTTTGTACATGCCCCCTGACAGGTTGCCCGCGGTTCTGTCCAGAAACTTGTCCAATCGCGCCATATGCAGCAATTCTGCCTTTTTCTTTTTATATTCGGCATCGGGTATGCCATACAGACGTCGGAAAAAGTCCAAATGTTCGTCCACCGACAGGTCGGCGTATAAACTCTGGCTTTGTGGCATATACGCAACAGATTCACGTGCATCGGCAAAATCAATCATGCGCCCATTTTCATAATAGGTTATTTTTCCCTTGTTCGGCCGCATCAATTCCAACATCAGCCGGAACAGGGTGGTTTTCCCCGCACCCGCCGGCCCAATTACACCGTACAGTGTCGCTGGGTTAAAACGCATTGACACATTGTCCAGTGCAACAACATCACCGAACCGCTTGGTCACGCCGGAAATATCAATACCAATTTGCTTATTCATTTAACAATGTACTTTCGATTGTCATACCGGATTTCAGTGTTAAATCTGGGTTTTCAAACTTTACTTTGACGCCATAGACCAAACGTGTGCGTTCTTCGCGGGTTTGAACATTCTTTGGCGTAAATTCGGCCTGTTCATTTATCTTGATAATTGTGCCGGAAAATATCTTGCCGGCGGCCTCTGGCAATGTGCCGATAACATGCTGGCCAACATTCAACTGGTGTAACATTTCATATGGCACATAGAAATATGCCCAAATGTCGTATGGATTCGCCAGTGATACCAACGTTGACCCGGGGGCGACAACTTCGCCAACCTCGCGGAACTTGGTGATAACCATACCGTCAATCGGTGATTTTACGTCACACCATGACAGTTTCAGGTCATTGTCATGCTTGTTACGTGCGACGACGTCATATTCGGCCTGTGACATGTGCCCCTTGGCCACCAACGCGTCGGCACGGGCATAATCATTGTCCAACTGTTGTGCCAAAATCTTGTACGCATCGCACGACAACGTCATCAGTGTTTGATCGCGCGAAACTGTGTCGCCTTCGGCCACGTTAAATTCAGAAATATCAGACGCCACACGTGCAGACACGATAACCTTGGTCGTTTCTAACGTTCCGGCATACGAATATGGACGAATGGCAACAACGTATTTCACGATAACGAACGCCACCGCGATAATCGCAGCCGCAATGCCACAGATACGTAACATTTTTTTCTGTTTTGCTTTCATCAGAAATTCCCCCCTTGGTATAAAATTATGCCAGATTTATATCGCGGGTCACCCCAAGTATAAATCCCCATGCATTTGATGCCGCATAAATATCATTTTGTAAAAGTTATTACAAGAAAATAATTATAATTTTTAATAATTTTTTTCTTGCATCATATTTTTATTTTATGGTGCGCGAATTTATTCTTTACATTTATAAAAAATTCCGTAATAATGCGGTGGCCCAAACGGGTGAAACGGTCTAACACAGAAAGAAATGAAAATGTTAAATTTGAAAAAATTTTTATAAATCGCGTGCGACCATCAGTTTTAACGACGGACGCACTTTTCTGCGTCCGTTTTTTATAACAGTACATGAAAAGGGAAAAAGAAAAATGTCAGAAAACACAACAATCTCAACCAATGAATTACAGGCGCGCCTGCAAAAGGCGGAAAACATTCGCGCCCGCGATGGCGTTGTGTGGAAAGACAAATTTGACCGTACACATACCATTGCCGATGCCCGCACATTGGCGGACGGCACGGCGGTAAAACTGGCGGGGCGCGTAACGGCGTTGCGTTGGTTGGGCAAATTGATGTTTGGCCGTATTTATGATATTGCCGGTGAAATTCAGTTTTCTATGTCCCGCGAAGAATTAGGCGAAGATCAATACAAGTTTATGAAGGCGAACGTTGATTTGGGTGACTTTATCGGGGTCGAAGGGGAATTGTATCACACCACCGCCGGTGAATTGACCGTTCGCGTTGCAAAATACACCATTTTGTCCAAGGCACTGCGCCCATTGCCGGAAAAATTCCACGGTCTGACCGATACGGAAACCCGTTATCGCCAGCGTTACTTGGACGTGATTTCAAATCCTGAAACCCGTAATACATTGTTGGGGCGTTTCAAGATGACCCAGTATTGGCGTGAATTTATGAATAACAACGGATTTTTGGAAATCGAAACACCGGTTATGCAGAATGTTGCATCTGGCGCGGCGGCACGTCCGTTCTTGACACATCACAATGCGTTGGATGCGGATTTCCAGTTGCGTATTTCGCCGGAATTGTTCCTGAAATTGGCAAACTGTGCCGGTTTTGACCGTGTGTACGAGGTTGCCAAGGATTTCCGTAACGAGGGGATGGACGCCATGCACCTGCAAGAATTTACAATGGTGGAATGGTATGCGGCATATTGGGATTGGAAACGCAATCTGAAATTCACATGGGAATTGATTCAGAACCTGATTCAGCGTTGCCGTGGCACATTGCAGATTTCGTATCAGGGTACAGAACTGGATTTCAGCAAATATGAAATGATGGATTATACCGCCCGTATGAACGAGTTGTTTGGCTGCAACATCTTGGACTTTGATGACGTTGACGCATTGCGCAAACAACTGGTCGATCAGGGTATGTTCCCAGCTGGCGAATTGGACGATTTGAAATCTGTTCCAACATTGGTTGATTATGTGTACAAGCGCAAGATTCGCGACAGCATTGTCCAGCCAACGTTCCTATACAACTATCCAACATATATGGTACCATTGGCACGTCACAGCGATGCAGACGACCGTTGCTTGGATATGTTCCAGTTGCTGGTATGCGGCGCAGAATTGTGCAAGGGCTATTCAGAACTTGTAAATCCAATTCAACAGTTGGCGGCATTTGAACAACAGGCGAAAAATATCGCCGGTGGTGACGAAGAAGCGTTTAATCCGGACAACGACTATGTCCGTGCAATGGAACATGGCTTCCCACCGATTTCGGGTGTGGGTGTTGGTGTTGACCGTTTGGCCAGTATTATCTTTGACCAGCCAACCCTGCGCGACGTAATCTTGTTCCCGATTATGAAGTAATGGAGATATAAAACAATGACAGCCCCGTATCCAGAAAACTATATCGATGATATGGTTGCGGATCATGACAGAAAAAATCTGGCCGCGATAGAGGCGGCGCGCGCATCCGGTCGCATCAATGACGAGGCCGCCGCATACCTGTCCCGCCTGTATTCGGACAGTATGAAATGGTATCGCGAGGTATTTTATTTTCTGGGCAAATGTTTTGGTGCACCAAAAGCACCCGTGACGCGCTATGACTATGCCACCGACAGCGCGATTGATGAACCACTGCGCATCGCAGACATCCATCCATTGTCGCCGTATATCGTGCATCACCGTTTGGACGCCGACCCAATGCGAAATCAGTTCTTTTCCAGCGAGGCCGGACATAAAATCGATCTGGCGGTGTCGTCCATTGTGACGGTTATCGTTGGTGCACAGAAAAACGTTGATCGTGCCTTGGACAAAGTGGTGGGTAAATACTATGCCATGTACGTGGACGAGGTTGCCACCACCGTCCACCGCGTAATCGCCGCGCACGAGCGCGAGGCATCCGCCAACGCAATCGCGAAAAAGATTCGTGAAAAATTGTCCGAACGCTATATTTCCACACCATCTGAAACCGTCTTGTCAATTATCGGTTCGGGTCACGAACAAATCGCGGTGGAATTGGTGCGTGCGCTGGATAAAATTCAGCCACCACGCCTGCGCTTGCAGGACGTGTGGCGTGTAAAGTGCCTGTTCGATTTGATTCCACAGGCGCGTACGTTTATCGAACGTGTGCGTGAAATGATGCCGGAACGCATTCTGTCTGTGCGTGATAATTTCTATGATATGGACAACCCGCGTAATTACCGCGATGCCAAACTGATTATTGATATCGGCAAAGATGGTTTTGTCGTGCCCATGGAAATTATATGTCAGGTTCGTACATTCTTTGAATACGAACGCAAGACCCATGAACATTACGAGGTTGCGCGTAAAAAGGCATGCAAGACCAGCCAGAATATCGAACGCCGCTTGGCCGATTTTATGGAAGGGGGCGCGAAAGAATACAACCTGATGATATGCGACTGCTTGGAAAGTTTGTTTGACCGCGTGGGGTGGAATATCTTGTACGGCCAGGGTAACAATGTTGCCTTGTTCGAAGGATTCCCGAAAAAATGCACACTGTATTATCCGCCACGTGTTGTTGAACGCATCATGGGCAAATTGGAAGACGCCATTGAAAACGAAGTGTTTCATATTACAGATGCGCCAACAAAACTGACACAGGCCCAAGAATCAGAAATTTTCCGCTTTATGGCGAATTTCGTCTTGGTCGCGGCAATGCCGTACGGTCATCGTGGTTGGTCTGTGCCGGTTGACACGTTATCGGGACGTCTGTTTAACTTTGTCATGACAGAGGTTCAGCGTTACTACAAGAAAGACGGCAAATAATAAAAAATAGGGCGGGGCAATATACCCCGCTTTATTTGTTTCCGGCGCGCAATTATATCATATTTTTTCCTAAATCCATAGGAAAGTTATTTTCTTGCATTGCGTCGCCAAATTCGTCAAAATTATCACAGGTTCAGCGTAAGAGTTGCACAGAACCATAACAAGCATAACAAAGGACTTAGATTATGCGTCAAGGTAAAGTAAAATGGTATAACGGTAAAAAATGCTTTGGTTTCATTACACCAGATGCGCCAAACGCGGACGGCAACACAGATGATGTATTTGTTCATTCCAGCGCGTTAAAGGCCGCAGGCATCAGATTCTTGAATGAAAACGATATCGTTGAATTCGAAGAAGAAGTTCGTAATGGTAAATTGTCTGTCACCGAATTGAAATTGATTCAACGCGACGAAGAATCAGCACGCAGATTCCACGAACGTCGTGCGGAACATCGCCGCGCAACCGAAGACCGCAAACAGCGCGAGGAAAAAACAACCCGCCGCAGTTTTGCGTTCTGGAAAAAATCATAAAAAACGGGGCATCGCCCCGTTTTTAATTCCCCGCCCACGGAGGGGTGTCGCACGCAAGTGCGACGGGGAGGGTTACTATTTAGTGACAAAGTGAATAAGTGATTTAGTGATATAGTTTAAGAATACAAAACTTAAAAACTTTTGTCATTCCGTGGCTTGACCACGGAATCCAGGTTGTTGACTTGCGCCGAATGGCGCACTTTTTTTATTCACTGGATTGCTTCGTCATTTCATTCCTCGCAATGACAATGTTTCTAGAACGTAGTAAGTTCCCCTCCGGTGGAGGGGTGTCCGCTAGGACGGGGTGGTCTTTTGGTATTAGAAGAACATGTATTCTAGAAACTTAGTCCCCCCTGTCATTGCGAGCGTAGCGTGGCAATCCAGTGGGTAATGTTGCGCAGCGTGCATATTTATCGTCGTCATCGGCGCGGACGGATTTTCGTGGTTGTATTTTTCCCCGTTTGCACTACAATAATACTGAACAATAACAAAAGGATTAAATCATGTGGACAGCAGTCGCAATCGTTGCAATTTTCGTTTTATATTTTATCGCCGTGTATAACGGTCTGGTCGCACGCAAAAATCAGGCGCGCGAGGCATTTGCCACAATTGATACCCAATTAAAGCGTCGTTATGATTTGATTCCTAATTTGGTCGAAACAGTGCGTGGCGCGGCCAAACACGAACGCGAAACGTTGGACGCGGTTATCGCGGCGCGCAATTCGGCCATGAATGCAACCGGTGACGCCCGCGCGGCGGCGGAAAACCAGTTGTCGGGGGCACTGAAAAGCATCTTTGCATTGTCGGAAAATTACCCAACATTGCGCGCAAATGAAAACTTTCTGGAATTACAGCGTGAATTGTCCGACACGGAAAACAAAATTCAGGCATCGCGCCAGTTCTATAACACCGTGGTCATGGCGTTGAATACCCAAATTGACCAGTTCCCATCAAACATTGTTGCGCGTGCATTTGGTATTACGCATGAACAAATGTTTGCAGCGGACGATGCGTCACGTGCCAACCCAACGGTAAAGTTCTGATGCAAGATTTTACTCTGCATACCCATACAATCGGTTTTGACGGTAAAAACACGCCCGCCCAAATGGCGGCGCGTGCCACAGAATTGGGTATGCACACAATCGGGATTTCAAATCACTTTATTGTGCATCCGAATATTCGTCGCGCCCCAATGTATAAATATGCTGTGCGGGGCGGGTACGATGGCATCTATTCAGATTCATTTGATAAAACCATCGAAAAGTTTCGCGCGCACTATGACGAACTGAATGAATTGGCCAGCCGCACTAATATTCGCATTTTGCGCGGGATGGAGGTTGATTATTTCACATACCCCGCGTGGCGTGCCAGATTTGAACGCGCCGTGCGGATTCTGCAACCCGACTATATCATCGGGACGGCGCATTTTGTGGAATATGGTGGCGTCTTGTGCAATACGCACGATGCTGCGCACGCGTCGCCGGATGTCCAGAATCAGATGCTGAAAACATATTGGGCAAATATTAGCGATGCGGCGGCGTCCGGCCTGTTCACATGGATTGCGCATTTGGATTTGTATAAAAAGGCGGGGCTGGGGCGCGCGGAACAGTGGCGCGATGCGGAATCCGCCGCGCTGGACGCGATTGCGGCGTCAAATACCGCGATGGAGATAAATACCAGTTTATACGAACAAGGCGATGAACCGTACCCGTCACCACGAATTGTAAAAATGGCGGTTGACCGCAATATTCCCATCGTATTCAGCGATGATGCGCATTCTGTTGATAAAATAGGGCGATTTTGGTCACGTGGGAACGTGTTTGCACTTGAATGCGGCGTAAAAAACACCCTGTCTTTACAGAAAATACTTGATTTTCGGACAAAAACACTATAAACTGAGCGCGCTGGACAATCAGAACTGATTACTGCGGCGGTGGTTTTTTGGCATCGCACGCGATAAGGAATCTGTGAAAAATCTGGCACCTAAAAACCAAAAACAAAGGATAATATTATGGCAAGAGCAGGCGCGAAACGCAGCACTCGTAAATTGAAAATCGCCCGCAGTTTGGGCGTGAACCTGTGGGGTCAGGCAAAATCTCCATTTAATAAACGTAAATACAAACCTGGTCAGCATGGGCCAACATCTCGTGGTGGCAATTCGTCTGATTACGCAAAACAGATGCGCGCAAAACAGACATTAAAGGGTTACTATGGCAACATCGGTGAAAAGAAGTTCCGTGCATATTATTTGGAAGCAGATAATATGAAGGGCGACACACCAGATAACTTGATTGGTTTGCTGGAACGCCGTTTGGACGCCGTTGTATATCGTGCAAAATTAGCACCAACCGTGTTCGCATCACGCCAGTTGGTCAGCCACGGTCACATCTATGTCAACGGCAAACGCGTTAAAATCGCATCATATCAGGTAAAACCAGGTGACGTTATCACCGTCAGCGAAAAAGCAAAACAGATGCCATTGGTTGTTTTGGCACTGGAATCTGCAGAACGCAACTGGCCAGATTACATCAACGTGGACAGCGCGAATTTCACAGCGACATTTGCACGTGTTCCATCGTTCGAAGATGTTCCATACCCAGTTCAGATGTTCCCAGAATTGGTTGTCGAATTTTATTCTCGTTAAAGATAATAAAAATCGAAACGATTATGAAAAACGCGCCGAAATGGCGCGTTTTTTATTTTGATTTTTATACATAAATATCGTATCATTTAACACAAGAAAAATATAGAGAGTATCACTATGTCCAAAGATATTATTTTAACAGGTATTCGTCCAACCGGCCCACTGCACATCGGGCACATGGTTGGTGCGTTGATACCGAATATTGCAATCCAGAACGCTGGCGGCTATGCAAAAATGTATGCTATGATTGCCGATGCCCAGGGGTTGACCGATAATTTTGATAACCCGACGCGTGTTCGTGAAAATGTTATGGAAATCACACTGGATATGTTGGCGGCGGGTTATGACCCAACGAAAACCACCATGTTCATTCAGTCAGAGGTTTCAGAACTGACCGAACTGACGTTCTATTACATGAACTTGGTGACGGTGGCGCGCCTGCAACGTAATCCAACGGTTAAAACCGAAATCGCGCAAAAGGAAAAGTTTAACGGCGGTGTGCCGGTTGGGTTCTT
>URBZ01000011.1 GCA_900546225.1 uncultured Rickettsiales bacterium
GGTGGCCAATCGGTTGCCGGCTGGGGTGACGAGTTCCGCGTCGGTATCCAATAAAACAAAAACCATAAGATGCGAGAAACAAAACTGCGCCCAAACGGGCGCAGTTTTGGTATATTTGGTGCGCTGACGCGCAACTTTTACTAACTGGATTGCCACGCCACATACGTGGCTCGCAATGACAAAGTGTTTGTGAAACAAATTCAAATTCAGCAAGGACGAAGTCCCCAGGCGACACATGTGTGTTACGCAACATTATCAACTGGATTGCTTCGGCTCCGTTCGCAATGAATCCAAGCGAAGCGCAGGATGCGGCAAGGACGCCAGTCCGCAGGCGACGCACTGGCTAGCACCCCTGTCATTGCGAGCAAGCGCAGCGACGCGTGGCAATCCAGTAAATAAAACTTGTCCGCCATCGGCGGACACATTCACTTTATCACTATATCACTTTGTCACTTGCCCACTAAAAAAAACGCCCAAACGGGCGTTGGTTTTATTTTTGTTTGCTTTTAATCAGTTTGTCAATCAACTGTTCACGGATTTTCAGCTGATGCGTCAAATCCTGACGTGATGCGTGATTCAGGTGTGCCATATAGTTTTTTTCATAGCCGTCGTGCACATATACCGATGTCGGAAACAATGTCAGAACAGGGCGGCCGGTATCTTTGTCCAAATATTCGATAATCATAGATGCCAATTTTTCACCCATAACAGGTTTCAAGACATCAAATTCGGCCTGCATAGATGCCGCCGCAGGGTTTGGAAAATTAGTGCCGCGCATCCACGCGCCTGTGCCGTTTTGTACGCGTTGACCATTCTGTACAACGACCGGCAGAGGCGTGTTCTGGCACATGCCAAATGCAGACGTGTCCGCCATCAGGTTGTTCACCTTGACAATGTATGTATTTTTCTTTTTATGTGTTGCACCAAATTCCATGTTTTGTTCCTTTTGTTTTTTCTTTATACTATAAATATAGGACAAAAAATAGAATTGTCAAGTGCCGTGGTGCAAATATAGCACACCGCAACACAAATGTATATTTGTGGCTGTTGCGGTATGGCGATAATTGTTATGCGTGATTAAATCAGACAAACAAATCTTTGACAAACTGGGCATGTTCGGTAATGAACTTGAAACGAAATTCCGGCTTTTTACCCATCAATTCGGAAACGATAGTGCGTGTTTTTTCGGTGTCTTCTGCGCCATCGTCCGTACGTGGTGGCAGGTCGACGCGTATCAGACGGCGCGTCTTTGGCGACATGGTTGTTTCCTTTAACTGGTTTGGCATCATTTCGCCCAGACCTTTGAATCGGGAAATTTCAACTTTCTTGTTTTTATATTTGCCGTTTTGCAATGCGTCCAGTTCTTCGTCACTGTCAACATAGAATGATTCTGTGCCACATGTGAATTTATACAGTGGTGGGCACGACAGGTACAGGTGGCCACCATAAATCAGTTGTGGCATATGCTGATAGAAAAATGCCATCAACAGTGATGCAATATGGCTGCCGTCAACGTCGGCATCGGTCATGACGATAATTTTTTCATAACGCAGTTTGGATTCGTCCCAATCCTTGGCCGTGCCAGCACCGATAATATCAATCAGTTCATTCAATTCTTTGTTCGCGCCAAAGCGTTCGTCGGAATTAGAGATAACATTCAAAACCTTGCCACGCAGGGGCATAATCGCCTGTGTTGCACGGTCGCGTGCCTGTTTCGCTGTACCGCCAGCCGATTCCCCCTCGACAATAAAGAGTTCTGTGCCCTCAATCCCATGCTTGGAGCAATCTGCCAGTTTCGCTGGCATACGGGCGCGCTTGGTCGGGGTTTTGCGTGCGATATCTTTGACCTGTTTGGTCTTGATACGGGCGTTTGCCAAATTCACGACAAAATCCAGTAATGCATTTGCGGTCTTTGGGTCAGACGCCAAGAATATTTCCCATGGGTCGCGCAGTGCGTTTTCGGTGTATCGGGCAACCTCTGGATTAGATAATTTTTCCTTGGTCTGGCCTAAAAACTGTGGCGTCTTGTAGAATACAGATACAATCGCGGCAACAGAATCAAATACGTCGTCGCCAATGATTGTGGCGGCGGATTTGTTATTTACTTTTTCGCCATATGCCTTGATACCCTTGGTAATTGCGGTCTTGAATCCGGTTTCGTGCGTGCCACCGTCGATGGTTGCGATTGTGTTACAGTATGATGCAAAGAATCCATCGTCGGACGCCGCGCCGTTTTCATCGGTCAATACCGTCAGTGCCCATTCAACGCGGCCCGCGTCATCGGGGAAATCAACGCTGCCACTGAAAATCTTGGGCAAAATGCGCGGCTTGTCACGCGTTTTTTCGTCCAAGAAATCGGCGACGCCCCCAGGGTAATAGAATGTCGTATCGGCGGGTATATTCATATCGTCGGTCAATAATTCCGGATTGCAATGCCAGTCAATTTTAACCCCGCGTGACAGGAATGATTTCGCGCGCGCCATACGGTAAATCTTGACCGGTTTGAATACGGCGTTTGCACCAAAAATCTGGTCGTCAATGGTAAAGCGGATTTTTGTCCCGTGTGCACGTGTGGCGTCGCCACGTGTGATTGGCAATGTGGTTTTACCACGTGAAAATGTCTGATGCCATTCATAGCCATCGCGGGAAATTGTAACAATCATTTCTGACGACAATGCGTTTACAACCGCACTGCCGACGCCATGCAGACCGCCACTGGTTTTATAAACATTATTATTAAACTTGCCCCCAGAATGCAGGGTGGTCAAAATAACCTCTAGCGCGGATTTTCCGGGGTATTTTGGGTGTTCATCAACCGGAATACCACGTCCGTCGTCGGTAATTTCAATGGTTTTTGCATCAATCAGGTTCACGGTGATTTTCTTGGCAAAGCCGGCCACGGCCTCGTCAATCGAGTTATCCATGATTTCAATAGGCAGGTGATGCCACGCCTTTTCGTCCGTGCCACCGATGTACATGCCAGGGCGCAGGCGAACGGGTTCTAGGCCTTCTAATACCTGAATATCTGATGCGTCATATGTGTGTGTATTATTTTCTGTCATAGCACCGTATTATTAGCGCAAAATTTCATTTTTCGCAAGCGAAACAGTTTTCGGGTCTTGATTTTTTATATAATCGGCCTATATATTCAACATCTAGAAAATAATAGGCCTGAGATTATGAACAAAAATCCATACGAAGTTTTGGGCGTGGCGCGCGACGCGTCAGACGCTGATATTAAAAAAGCGTACCATAAATTGGTTATGCAATATCACCCTGATAAAAACCCAGGTGATAAATCTGCCGAAGAAAAATTCAAAGAAATCAACAATGCGTTTGATATTCTGAAAGACCCGCAAAAGCGTGCGGCGTATGACCGTTTTGGTGATGCGGCGTTTGCCGGTGGCAATGGTGCGTCGGCGGGTGCGGGATTTGGTGGCGGTAATCCATTCGGTAATGGCGCGTTTCACTTTGATATGGGTGGCGGTGCCGGTATGGATGACATCTTGCGCGAGGCAATGCGTGGTTTCGGATTTGGTGACTTTGGTGGCGGCGCGGCACGTGGCGCACAGGCGGCCCGTGGGCGCGACTTGCTGGACGATGTTACGATTTCATTACAAGATGCATATTTCGGTACAACGCATACTGTTAAATTTTCCAGTAATGTTGAGTGTGAAAAATGTCACGGCAACGGCACCGATGATGGCAAGCCCGCGCCCGCATGTCCAAAATGCGGTGGTACGGGGTATGTTCATACACGCCAAGGGTTCTTTGCAATGGAAACGCCATGTCCAGAATGCAATGGTCTGGGGCGCAAAATTGATAAAAAGTGCAGCGAATGTGGCGGCACAGGCACGGTGCACAAATCCAGAACGTTAGAGGTAAAGATACCTGCGGGTATTGATGATGGTACGCGTCTGCGTCTGGCGGGTCAGGGCGAGGCCGGACAAAACGGCGCGCCGGCGGGTGATTTCTATCTGGACGTGCACGTCAAACCGGATGCGCGATTTGAACGCGTTGGTGCAGATTTGGTGTCGCGGATTGATATCACATTTACAACGTTGGCCATGGGGGGCGAGATAGAGGTAGACACCATTGACGACAAGAAATTGTCGGTCAAAGTTCCGTCTGGTACACAGGTTGGTGAAAAATTGCGTGTGCGCGGACACGGTATGCCATCGCGTCGCGCGGGCAGTTTTGGTGATTTATACATTTTGGTAAATGTTCAAATTCCAACCAAATTGACCGAAAAACAAAAGAAGATTTTGACCGAGTTTGCCGAAACAAAATCCGGTAAAAAAGGGTGGTTCTAAAAATCGCGCTATGTGCATGAAATCGTGTACATAGCGCATTTTTTATATGCTAAAAAAACACCGGTAATATTGCCGGTGTTTTCGTTTTTAATTTTGTTATTTTACCTGTTTTAATTTCTGGGCAAATGTGCGTGTGTACTGTGCCGCACTGATCAAGGACGCCGCCAGTGATACCCACAGACCGTACAGACCAACCTGTGGCAAAATGTACAGCAGGTACACGATCGCACGACTGGTGGTGTTGGCTGTGATAATTGAACCAATTGCAAACACGCCCAAGAATGCCGCGATGGTAATCATTTGGAATGTGGTTTTGATTTTGCCCATTGAAAAACGGTACTTTGGTACGGGCATTTCAATTTTCTGTGTGCCCAAAAATTCACGCAGACCACTGATGTACAATTCGCGGGCAATCATCAATATAATTGGAACAATCACGAACCAGACCGGCATCATGACCGCCAACATAATCAATGTATTGCATACCAACAATTTGTCGCCGATATGATCCATCACACCGCCCAGTTTGCTGCATACATTATATTTACGTGCCAAGAATCCGTCGAACCAATCAGATATTGCGCCCAGCACATACAGCACAAATGTTGTTTTGTACATACCGAACATAATTGTCGGGATTATCGCGAATGCCGCCGCAATGCGGAATGCTGATAAAAAGTTCACAAAAAATTTCATGGTTATACTCCTTTGTGTTTATAAATCATGAATGCCCATATTATACCACCCCTGAATGAAAATAGGCATAAATTTTTTCGGCCGCGCTGCGACCCAAATCTGGTACGCGTAACAGGGCGGGCATATCGGCATCGGCAATTTCACGTACAGAACCAAAATGCGTCAGTAATGCATGCTTGCGTTTTGGCCCAATGCCATCAATGTCGTCTAAAACGGACGATGTCATTGTTTTGGCGCGCACGGTGCGGTGATATGTGATGACGAAACGGTGTGCCTCGTCACGGACGGCACGTAATAATAAAAACAGGCGTGAATCCTTTGGAATGTCACGGTTGATTGTACCATCTGGCATAATAAAGTGTTCGTCACCGTTGCGAACCTCGCCCTTGGTGACACCAAGTATTGGAATATCTGGTACGGTCTTATGTGCAATGCGCCACTGGGCAATGCCACCGTCGACAATGATTAAATCCAGTTTTATATTTTGCTTGTGCGCGCGATCGACAAATTCCGCCATCATGGCGATATCATTTCCGGCAGCGGCCGCATTGCGTAATTTGAAATGACGATAACCGTTTTTAATAAAGCCATCGTGACCAAATGTTATCATTGCACCAACGGGGCTGCGCCCGAATAAATGCGAGTTATCAAATACACCCGCGCATTCTATTTTTAGACCTGTAAATTTTTCTAAATCATCGGTTGCACCCGACCAATCAAAATTCGCGCTATGTACACGTTTTCGCTGTATACCGCGATTTGATGTGTGTGTCAATTCAGCGATTTTATCACGCGTTGCGGCGGCGGATTCAAAATCCATTTCAGCGGCAAATTTTTGCATCTGTTTTGTTAAATCTGCGATGATTGGTTCGCTGTCACCGGTCAAGATTTTGCGCGCCAACGATACACGCGCGGCGTAATCTGTTTGTGGCAATATACAGCATGGTGCGCTGCATCGGCCAATCTGGTGCAATAAACACGGCCGCGTGCGATTGCGCATAAACGTATCGGTGCATGTGCGAATCTGGCACACCTTTTGAATCGTCTTGATTGTTTCGTTTAATGCGCCAACCGATGGATACGGGCCGTATACGTCGCGCCGCTGGGAAATCTTGCCACGGAATTTTAACAGGCGTGGGAAATCAGAATTGGTCAATGCCAACATCGGGTACATTTTCCCGTCGGTCAGCATGATATTATATTTCGGGCGCAGGGTTTTAATCAGTTCTTGTTCGCGTATCAGTGCGTCCGATTCGGTCGGAACGATTTCCCAATCCACACGGGTAACCAAACTGCGCATGACCTGTTTGTGTAATTCCAGTTTTGATACGTCCACGTACTGGCGCAGGCGATTGGCCAAATTCTTGGCCTTGCCCACATACAACAGTGTACCATCGGCGTCGTACATTTTATAGACGCCGGGGGCGTTTGGACTGCTGGCGATTAAATCAGAAAATTGAATATTCATGCTAAATATGATAGAATAAAAAAAACAAATAGCAAATGGGGGATATAAATATGAGACAAGAATCCGGACGTTCCATGATTGAAATGCTGGGCGTGTTGACCATTATGGGTGTTTTGACCGTTGGCGCGGTTGGTATGATTTCGACTGCAATGCGTACGCAAAAGCGTAATGCCGTCAATGACGAGGTCATTCAGATGACGACACAGGTTCGAACATTGCTGGGTGAATATGATGATTTTTCCCATATCAACAACGCTACGATTTTTGGTGCAATCGGTATGACAAACAAGAATCCATATGGGGGCACATACGAACTGGCGGTTGATCCGTCCAATTCGCGCCAGTTTATTGTGTCTATTACGGGACTGAGCCAATCTGATTGTGAATACTTTGTGGCCAAGGCCTGGTCTGATTCGGTTGGTCGTATCAATTCCAATAACAAGGAAGGTGGCGCGACCGGTGATTGCCGCAATGCGACAAATAATACAGTTCAAATCACATACGGCGAATAATTAAAATGGCGGCAGAGATAATTACAATTCCAGAAACCGAAGATGGCGTACGTTTGTTGCGCTGGTTTTTGCGTAATTTCCCGTCTATGCCCCAGCGCGAATTTTACAAGTTATGTCGCGGTGGACAAATACGTGTAAATTCGCGTCGTGTGCACGGTCAGGAAATGTTGCGTGCGGGTGATGCTGTGCGCGTGCCACCAACTGTCGCTGGGTATTCGGTGCGGCCAAAGAAAACCGAAAGTGGCGATAATTTTTCGCTGGCCGATTTGGAAGAACTGCGTAAATGTATTATTCATAACGATGACGATATTGTTGTGTTTAACAAGCCGGCCGGTCTGGCGGTACAGGGGGGCAGTGGCATTCGCAAGTCCGTTGATAAAATGGCGGCGGCATTGTTCCCATATGACAAGATTTCATTGGTGCATCGTTTGGACAAAGAAACATCTGGTTTGCTGGTGGTGGCAAAAAATCTGCGCGCGGCGCAAAATCTGGCAACCGCATTTCAGGCAAAAACTGCATACAAAGAATATCTGGCGTTATTGAATGGTAATGTTGTGTCAAATCATGGTTTGATTGACGATTATATAATCAAGGGTCAGGTTTTTGATACGCCCGCCCGCACGAATGATGGCACGGGACAACGTCCGCAACGTGCAATTACCGAATACAAGGTTTTGGCGCACGCCGGTGAACATTTATCGTGGGTTGCGTTTTCACCAAAAACAGGCCGTACGCACCAGTTACGTGTACATAGCGCGTTTGTATTGAATGCGCCAATCGTGGGTGATGCGTTGTATGGTGCGGGGCGTCGTGTGCCCGATGCACTGGCAACGGTTACGGCGACAAACAACCTGTTTTTGTTTGCGCATCGTTTGACGTTTCAGCACCCGACAACGGGGCGTATGATGACGTTGCGCGCCGCGCCGCCACAGTTTATGAAAGTTGTGATGGAATTTTTTGAATTTCAATTACCGTAAAAAGGTTTATAAAAATTGGTCAGACGTAAAAAGGGTTCTTTTCTGGCAATCGCGCGTATCGTCATGCTGTTTTGCATGGGTTTGATTGTTGCGTTTATAATTGCACTCAGTCAAATTGATTTGGAAAAAATGCGCGGCAGTATTTTGTCTATCTTGCAAAATGCCACGGGATTGCCGGTGGAAATTGATGGTGCGGTATCGTGGAAATTATCTCTGCGGCCACGTATTGAATTGAACAAGGTACGCGTGCCAAATGCCGAATGGGCAAAACACAAAGATGCGTTTGCCGCCGAAAAAATCGACGTAACATTGGATTTGATTTCGTTGTTTCAGGCGCGTCCGACAATTCAAAATGTCAAGATTTATGACGCAACAGTTTGTCTGGAAAAAAATTCTGATGGCGCGTATTCTGTGCTGTCGTCAAAGTTATCAAAGCAGCCCGCCGCGTCTGATGCGCAAAACGCGCCTGCACCGTCAAAGTTCCCATTCGAAGACCCAGGACTGGGCGGGGTAGAGGTTCATAATTTAACCGCACATATTGTGGACGAAACATATAAACTGACTGGATTCCAAATTCGATATGTGCCGACATCTGATTCACGTGAATATTCGGGCTGGATTAAAAACAAGACAGATGTGTTTCCGTTTATCTTGACGTATTCGCCGTATAATGCGGAACGCAAGGTGTATCCGCTGCGTGTGGCATTTGGCGCGTCGGGTGATGCGCTGATTGCGAATGTCGCATTAGAGGGAACAAGTCACGCGCCGATTGATTTTATTATCAAGGGCGACATTCCTGATATGGCGGCGGTGGGACGCTTGCTGAATATGAATTTATCGACTATTCCCACGGTCAAGGTGAATATGGCGGGTGGTCTGGACAGAACAAAATTGACATTGCGCAAATCGTCAATCGTGGTGCGTGGTAATGAACTGACAGTGTCGGGCAGTTGGGATTTCGGCACATCACGCCAGACGATAAATCTGGATTTGTCGTCAAAGTCAATCAATCTGGTTCAGGTTTTTCCAACATGGTATGATGGCAAATGGGTACACCCAGACAGGGAACTGAACGCATTCAAAGATACACCGTTGTTTGGACGTGAACTGTCGCAATTTAATATAAAGTTGCATGCCAAGATAAATAATCTGATTGTGTATCGTGATTTAGATTTGCGCGATATAAATTTGACAGCGAAGTTGATTGACCATGTTGCGCGCGTTGATGGCACACTGTCCATGGGGGGCGGGCAAATAGAATTGGCGGCCGACGGCCAGATTGATGGCGAAGGACGCATTTTTGCCAAGGCCGCCGGTCGTGGGCGCAATGTATCGATTGGCCAGATTTTGACAGAGGTTCGCGAAACAGACCTGATTTCTGAATTGCCGACGAATTTTGATGTGTATTTGGAAGGCAACGGTACAAACCTGTCTGAATTGATGTCGACGGTAACAGGGCCCGTGCAAATTAAATCTGCCGATGGTGGGTATGCGTATTCGACATTGGTATCATATATGTACGGGACTGATTTTCTGACGACGTTGCGTCATGCAATTCAGGATTCGCTGAGTTCGGAAAAGAAACACAATCGCATCAAGATAAAATGCGTTGCGCTGAATGCAAAGTTGCGCAATGGTGTTTTTGACACACAACAGGGCGTGGCCGTTGAAACAAATGCAATCAATTTGCGTTTGGCAGGTCAGTTGAATTTGGGTGCGGAACGGTTGAAAATGGCGTTGACAACCGTGCCGGTGCGTGGGCTGAAACTGTCGTTGACGGGTAATGTTGTAAATTCCATAGAAATAACTGGAAATTTGGCAGAACCTGATATAAAAATAAGCGGCGCGGCCGTCGCGGGCAAGGTTGCATCTGCAACCGGACTGGGGCTGTTGCTTGCGCCATTGACCGGCGGGATTGGACTCGTCGCGGGTGCGGGTGTTGGATTGCTGGCGGGGGACTTGTTGGAAAACTGGCTGGCGGACGATCACCCGTGCGAAACGGCAATGCAACGTGGCGCGCCGTCATCGCGTGATGATCCAGAATGGCTGGGGTTGCCGGTTGGTGACCTGCAATCAACGGTCATGAAAACAGATGTAACAACACGACAAGAACAAGAAACAAAAGGAAAGGCAGAAAATGTTTAATTGGTTGGGTTTGATTCAGATTTTAATTATTGCGGTAATCGTATGGTTGTTTTATCGCAGTTTTATTGAAAACACATCATCAGAAAAAATGGTGCGCGGTCTGTTGGGGCTGGCGGGCCTGTGGGTGCTGAGTTTTGTTTTAACATGGGCACATTTGGATTTGTTGGGTGCGTTCTTGCACTGGACGGCATTGTTCTTGTCATTGGGG
Organism: uncultured Rickettsiales bacterium; assembly: GCA_900546225.1. Lineage (GTDB taxonomy): Bacteria > Pseudomonadota > Alphaproteobacteria > Rs-D84 > Rs-D84 > Enterousia. The sequence goes on from URBZ01000011.1 coordinate 10,320, forward strand.
TTGATTGTTATTTTTCAACCAGAATTGCGCAAATTTATGGCCTTGTTGGGTAATATTGAGGGGTGGTCACGCATGATTCACAAGGGAGGCGTCGCCACGCGTGATACGGGTGCGTTGGACGCGATTTGCAGTGCGGTCGAATATATGTCGAACAAGCACACGGGTGCGTTGATTGTATTCCCAACCACATTGGACGAAAGTGCGATTGATAAAAAGGGCGTGCGTGTTGATGCCGTGATTACCAGCGAATTGTTGCTGACAATATTCTTTAACAAGACGCCGCTGCATGACGGTGCGGTTATTATTGAACACGGACGCATTGCGTATGCGGGTGCGATTTTGCCACTGTCGCAAAATAATCTGAATTGGAAATACGGTACACGTCATCGTGCGGCATTGGGATTGTCAGAGGTTTCACGTGCAACCGTGTTGGTGGTATCCGAAGAAAGCGGTGATATTTCCATCGCAGAAAAGGGCAAGTTCACCAAGTACGACGACATCAAGAAATTACGTGCAAAGTTGGACAAGGTGTTGTCTAAGTAAAATTCCGCCCGTTTGGGCGGTTTTTTGTTGGTTGACGGGTTTGCGTTTTTGTCCATGATTCTAGGTTGTATTTACCCTTGCACCGAATCGGCATTTTTTGGTAAACTTATAAAAAAGAATGTGGGAAACCATAAGATACCTAGGAGCAAAATAATGGAATTTTCGGTATTTCGTCAGGTTTTAATACGTGCGCTGGGACATATGCAGTCCATCGTGGAAAAGCGCGCGACATTGCCGATATTGATGAATGTAAAGTTAGAGGTTGCAGATGATTTGATTTTGTCTGCGACAAACGTTGATTTGGAATTGGTTGAACATGTTGCGGCCGATATCACATTGGGGGGCAAGACAACCGTTCCTGTCCAGATGTTGTACGATATCGTTCGTAAATTGCCAGATGACGCGGAAATCACATTCAAGCAGAATGGTGACCAGTTGGTTGTGTCCAGTGGTCGTGCGGTATTTCGTTTGCCAACATTGCCGGCGGAAAATTTCCCAGCCATGGCGGGCAGCAATTTAACCACCAAGTTCCAGATGACAACGGGCGATTTGGCGCACCTGATAAACCAGACCAAATTTGCAATCCCAACGGACGATGTACGTTATCACTTGGGCGGTATTTATTTCCACATCGCGGACGAGGGCAAAGAAAAAATGCTGACGGCGGTTGCAACCGATGCCCAGCGTATGGCACTGTGCGCAATGCCGGCCCCTGCGGGCAGTGCAGAAATGCCAGCGGTTATTTTGCCACGTCGCGTGATTGGCGAATTGTCCAAGTTGCTGGAAGATGCAACGGTTGATGATGTCACGGTTGAATTGTCTGATACCAAGGCGCGTTTCACAGTTGGTGCGGCAATTTTGACCAGCAAATTGGTTGATGCCCAGTATCCAAACTATCGTGTTGTGATTCCAAAGGGCAATGACAAGATTGCTGTTCTGGACAGAAAACAATTCTTGAACGCTGTTGACTTGGTATCTGTTGCCAGTGTTGATAAAACAAAATCTGTTCAGTTGACATATTCCATGAACAAATTGGTCGTCAATGCGTCCAGCCCAGATGCCGGTACGGCAACACAGGAATTGGATATCGAATACAATGGCGATGCATCGTTCACGGTTACATTTAATGTAAAGTTCTTGATGGACGTTGCCGGTCAGGTCGAAGGGGACAAATTCCAAATGGAAATGCAAGACCCATTGTCACCGACAATTATCAAATCGACAGACAAGAACACCGATGCGTTGTTCATTTTGATGCCGATGAGAATGTAATCAAAAACACAATAAAACGCCCCGTTTGGGGCGTTTTTTATTGCCCGATTCGTTTGCAATGCGGATTTTTTCTGATAAGATTGCCGCTTGAAACCCAAGGATATAGAAGATGACAATAGCAGAAATTGCGCCGGGGAAATTACCCCCAAAGAAGATGAATGCAATTATAGAAGTTCCAGAAAATGGATTTGTAAAATACGAAATTGATAAAGAAACCGGATTGCCACGCGTGGACAGAATCTTGCACGCGCCAATGGCATATCCTGCGAACTATGGATATTTCCCAGGGACACTGGGCGATGACGGCGACCCATTGGATTGTGTGGTTGTGTGCAATGCGCCACTGCGCCCCGGTGTTTTGATTGAGGTTCGCCCAATCGGCGCACTGATTATGGAAGATCAGGCGGGTGGTGATGAAAAAATCATCTGCGTGCCACTGGACAGAATTGATCCGTTTTACACCAATACGGAATATGTTGAACAATTGCCGGAAATATTGCGATCCAAGATTGAATACTTTTTCCAGCACTACAAGGATTTGCAACCAAATTCTTGGTCAAAGGTATCTGGTTGGGCGGATCGTGATGCGGCCGACAAACTGATTATGGACAGTATCGACCGCTATTGGGCGCACAAGCGTACGGCGCAATAAAAATCTTGCATCGGCGCGGCTGCGTTTTTATAATTCAAACGCAAAAATCAAAGAGGTATAACAATGGCATCATATATTGCAAATGATATGCGCGTTGGTTGGGTGATTTCACACAACGGACGTCGTTATTCCGTTACATCAATCACCAAGGTAAAACCGGGCAAGGGCGGTGCTTTTGTTCAGGCCGATTTGCGTGATATTGATTCCGGCAACAAGGGCGGCGATCGCTGGCGTGCCGAAGACAAGGTTGAAAAACTGATGGTCGAAGATTTCGATTGCCAGTATTTGTATTCTGATGGTACTGATGCGTTCTTTATGAACCTGTCTGACTATGAACAGTTCACAATGCCGGTTGAATCGTTGGGCGAACAGATGAAATTCTTGGCCCCAGAAATGGAGGTCAAGGCGAACTTCGTAGAAGGCAAACCTGTATCGATTTCATTGCCAAAGACCGTTATCGCAACTGTCGAAGAAACAGAACCTGCATTAAAGGGCCAGACCGCGTCCAGCAGTGGTGGCAAACCAGCCGTATTGGACAATGGTATTCGCGTCCAAGTTCCATTGTTTGTTGAAACCGGTGAAAAAATCGTGGTCAATACTGAAACCCTGGAATATGTTGAACGCGCCAAATAAATTATAACGGCACATCTGTGCGCGGTGCGTTTTGCTCGTGTACGTTTTGTACACTTCACGACACATCTGGCGGGCGTGGCGGCGGCTCGTGTATGTTTAATACACTTCGCCTTCGTCGCACCCACCATCTGCGCCGTTCTAATTTTTTTTGAAATAATAAAAACACGCGCCATTCGGCGCGTGGTTTTATTGTTTACAACTTGTTGTCGCTGCCCATGATGTTTTTGATTTCGTCTATGCAATTATCATAGATGTTCTGGCGGGCGGGTTTCAAGAAATCGCGTGGGTTAAACATTTCGGGGTGCTGGGCCAGTGCCGCGCGTACGCCCGCGGTGAATGCCAGACGGGAATCACTGTCGACATTTATTTTGCAAATATTCATTTCGGTTGCCGCGCGTAATTGGTGCGGATCAATTCCCAACGCGCCCGACATTTTGCCACCAAATGCATCGATTGTTTTTACAAAGTTTTGCGGAATGCTGCTTGCACCGTGCAAGACCAACGGAAATTCTGGTAATTGTTTGGCGATTTCGTCCAAAATGTCCAAACGTAATTCTTCGTTTTCGTTTTTGCGTTTGTATGCGCCGTGACTGGTGCCAATGGCGATGGCCAATGAATCAATGCCAGTGGCGTTTACAAATTTAATTACGTCGGCGGGGTCGGTGTAACTGGAATGTTCGGAAAAAGTATTTTCGTCTTCGATTCCTGATATAGTGCCCAGTTCGGCTTCGACCGATGCGTCGTATTTGTGTGCCAATTCGGCAACGCGCCGCGACAGTTCAACGTTTTGGTCAAACGTCAGTTTGCTGGCGTCAATCATTACAGATGAAAACCCCAGTTCCAGTGCCGTTTTGCACGCCTCGAAACTGCCCCCATGATCCAGATGCAGTGTGATGCGTTCGTCGGGACGAATGTCTGCGCCGCGTATCATTCCCATCAGCATATCGCCGCCCATGTATTTCAGTGCGGATTCGGACACGGCCAGAATAACCGGGCTGTGCGCGTCGCGTGCGGCGGACAAAATGGCCTGCAACGTTTCCATATTATAGAAATTAAATGCCGGCACGGCATAGTGGCGACGGATTGCGTCGGCAAATGTTGCACGCGTGTTTGTTAAACCAAAATCAGAATATTTCATAATGTGTATTTCCTTTCTGTTGGCAATTATACCATATTTGTGGCGTGCGTGCGATGTTTGATTTCTATCGGCTGCTTGACAATGTGCGGTTTTGTGCAACAATAAGAATGACGAATCGGGGAGCGGTCAGAGAATCAAACAGACAAAAGCACAAGGGACGCATTATGAAAAAAGTTCTGGTTTCTGTTTTTGCATTGGCAGCGTTGGCCGCATGCAGCAGTTATGATTATTACAAAGGTGGTATCCAGTACACCCAAGACGGCGAAGATTGCATCTATGAAATGGGTGAACAGGGCAAGCATTTTACAAATTCAATCTATGATATGAACATTGGTAAACGCATTGTATATCGCAACACACGTTGTGCGGATTTGTATGCCCGTGACAATATTGGTCAGGCCCCACGTCGTGAACGCCAGATTATTGTTCCAGCCGCGCGCGAGGTTGCGGTTGCACCAACATGCGGTTGCAAAATGTGTGGTCAGCCAGTTTTGAAACGTCGCTATGTGATTGCTGCTGAATAATACAAACGCGCCAATGGCGCGTTTTTTATTATGAAAGTTCAAAGTGCAAAGTTCAAATAATGTGTGCGCTGCGCGCAACATAAAATAAACTGGATTGCCACGCGTCGCTGCGCTTGCTCGCAATGACGTTGTTTTTTGTGCATGTGTCGCCTGCGGACTTCGTCCTTGCCGCAACCTTCGCGTACCGCTCGGTTTTGTTTCACAGCACCTGCGGTGTCATTGCGAGTGAAACGAAGCAATCCAGTAAATAAACCAGTGTGCCATTCGGCGGGCAATTTTTGTATTTGAATGGGGGCAAGATTTGTGATAAAATTGTCTTAAAAGGAAAAGGGGTTTTATATGAAAAAACTGTTTAGCAAGGCAAATTTTGCATTGATTGGTATGATGGCGGCTGTGCCAGCGGTGGCTGCGCCAGGGAATACGACGGGGATTTGTGCTCTGTTTGAACAAATGCATGACGTTTTCTTGACGTTACGTACATTGGCGTTTGTCGGTGCGGCATTTGTTATTGCTGGTTGGGCGTGGGGGTATATCTCGTCAGGTAAAGTTGAATTGAAAGATTTGCAAGGCAAAGGAACTGGTATGTTGGTTGGCTTTGTAATGTTGTTTGGCATCGGTGCGATTTTGTCGTTCTTTATGAGCGAGAGTGGTTTGGCAACGATTGGCTGTCCAGAATTGATTACTGGCTGGTAAAGTGTATATAAAATTAAAACAGGTGGCCGGATTGGTCGCCTGTTTTTTTGTTTGCCGCGCCGTGGGGCGGGGCGTTTTTGTTTCTGATTTTGTTATTTGTTTTCTTCGATATTGGCCAGTGAAAATAATACCGACGATATCAACGATTGATATGGGACGTGTTGTTGTTCCGCCAACTGTTTAATTCTGTCCAGAATGGGGCGTGGAATTCGCATGTTTATAACGCAATCCGACTTGTTAAAAGTGCGGTATGCGGCGTATTCGCGCAGTAATGATTCAATGTTCATAATGAACAACTGCTGCATAACATTTGGCATAGACGAACTCCTATACTAAATACAATACTTACGTCTTTACAGATGACTATAACATTGTGTTGACGTTTGTCAATACAAATGTGAATACGGGTGTAATTACCGTTGTAATCACGGGTGTAATGGCGGCTGTGTATGCGGTTGTGCAGATAATAGATATTTGATTTTTGGGATTCTTGTGTGTAGAATTAGACGCATATTTATGGAAAGGGTTTTTAATTATGTTCAAGAAGATATTATCTGTATTTATGGCGTGCGCGCTGGTGTTTGGTTCTGCGCGTGCGGAATTAAAGGTTGATATTGTTGCGGGCGCGACCGAACCGATTTCAATCGCTGTACAAAAGTTTGAGGTTGTCGGTACTGCGTCGCCCAAGGACGCGGCAATGATACGCACGGTGGTTGAAAATGATTTGAAGACGACGGGGCTGTTCCGCATTGCAAATCATGATGCGTTTCCTGAATATGTAAAAATGGGTGATATGCCTAAATTTAATCTGTGGTCGGCGATAAAGGCACAGGTCTTGGTTCAGGCAAAATTGTATGCCGAGGCGGGCAATCGGTACAAATTGGAATTTTATGTTTGGGACGTTGCCGGCAAAGAACAAATAGAGGCGCAGTCGTTGGTGTCGTCCAAGAAATCCGTACGTCGTTTGGCGCATATTATGGCCGACGCTATTTATGAACGTTTAACGGGCGAGGTTGGCTATTTCGACACTCAAATCGTATTTATTGCTGAAACAGGGCCGGTGAATGACCGCGTAAAGCGTCTGGCAATTATGGATCAGGACGGTTATGGTTTGCGCTATTTATCAGATGAAAAGACATTTGTGATGTCACCACATTTTTCACCAAATATGCAAACTGTTGTGTTCTTGTCATATCGTAACGATGACCCGATGGTTTGGACACTGGATTTGAATACGGGTGAACAACGTCGTTTGGGGCAATTTGGCGGTATGAGTTTTGCACCACGTTTTTCGCCTGATGGTTCGCGTATCGCATTGTCGTTGGTGAAAAATGGCATTACGCATATTTATGAATATGACATTGAATCCAAAAAATTACGCCAGCTGACGTTTGGCAATTCGTTGAATACCAGTCCGTCGTATTCGCCTGATGGTAAAAAAATGGTATTTAATTCGGATCGCAGTGGAAATCAGCAAATCTGGATTATGGATTTGGACACATTGGAAGCAACGCGTCTGACATATGGGGCGGGGCGGTATGCAACACCAGCGTGGTCGCCTGATGGTCAATTTATCGCGTTTACCAAGATGGCAGACGATACATTCTATATCGGTATTATGGATCCACGTGGTCGCCACGAAAAAATCTTGGCGGGCGGCTGGTACATGGAAGCACCATCGTGGGCCCCAGGGTCACGTCGCATTGTGTACTATGAAACAGAAAAAGCGTTGGACGACATTGAACGTATCAGCCATATTCGCAGCGTCGATATCACGGGCCAGAATGTGTATGACATTGAATTGCCTGAAAATGTCAATGGCGTTGAACCAACATGGTCGCCACGTTTGCCATAAAAAATGCGCCAATGGCGCATTTTTTAGAGCACAGATAATAGAGCATAGATAATAGATGTTCAGGATAGTTTCGTTTTTGGTGGCTTTATTCGTTACTGGTGTGGCGTATGCCACACCGGCCGAGGTTTCTTATATCATTGATGGCGATACATTTGCGGCGCGCGTGATGTTGGCGGACGATACAAAAATTACGGTACGTGTGCGCCTGATAAATGTTGATACGCCCGAAATCCACGGCGAATGTGAATCTGAAATTCGCGCGGCCTTTGCGGCCAAGGCGCGATTGGCGGAATTATTGCCGGTGGGGTCTGTTGCCGAATTGCGTGATATCAAGGACGATAAATATCTGGGGCGAATTGATGCGCGTGTTCTGACGTCCGACGGTCGTGATGTCGGCAAAGTTTTAATTCATGAAAAATTGGGTCGTTCGTACAGTGGTGGTCATCGTGACGGCTGGTGTAAATAAAAGAGAGCAAAGAGCAGAGTGCAGAGAGCAATGAAGCGCGCCGGTCGGCGCGCTTGTTTCTTTCATGTTGTTTCAAATATAGACAAAAAATAAACTTTTTCACTTTATCACTATATCACTTACTCACTTTCCTTTGCTCTCTGCTCTTTGCGCTTTGCTCTCTAAAAAAGTCGCCATTGGGCGGCGTTTTTATGCGCTGTGGCGGTTGATGGCCGCGCTGATTTCGTCCAGTGTTGCATTGCAGGGCAATGTTGGTTCGAACCATACGTTTGCCGTGCCAGTGCGAATGCGGCCACGCTTTGGCCAATACAGGCCGGCGTCCGTGCCAACTGGAATGATTGGCAACTTTAATTCGTGTGCCAAGAATAACAGTCCACGGCGCAGTTGGGGGCGCGCACCTGGTTTGACACGTGTGCCCTCTGGAAAAATAACCAAAGTTTGGCCGTCCATGATTTTTTTTGCGACGGCGTGTGATAATTTCTTCATATTGGTTGCGCCACGTGCGCGGTTGACCGGTTGCAAGCCCATGCGCCAAAATGCCCAACCATAAATTGGCAACCACATCAATTCACGTTTTACGATAAAGAATGAATTTGGAATGTGTGTTGATAAAATCGCGATTTCCAGCACAGACATATGTTTGGCGGCAATAATCGCCTTGCCATCGTTGCGGGCATTTTCGTCGGGTGCGAATGGAATGCCGTTTTCTTCGGTTGGGGGACAATGAATTTCATATTTAATGCCCGCCACAATACGTGCCAGTACCAGCACGCCACGTGCGCACGTCAGTACCAAGAAATCGTTCAATGGCTTGTAAATCAGGCCGACCAAAATAATCGGCGACCAAATTACATAATGCAATGCCAATGCCAGTTTGAATATAATCGTGCGAAACATTTTACCCCTCTTTGATTCCCAGCAGTGTTACGATATATTTTATGTATTCCGTTGTCCAGCGTTCCAAACGGCGCGGCGCGGGCATGCCCGACAGGCGGGTTGGACACGCAACGATTTCGACGTTTGGTAATTCATCGCGCAACAAATATTGGGCGCGGTTCATGTGATCTTCGGTTGTAATCAGAACAATCCTGTCCAGACCTGCGCGCGTGGCAATATCACGAATTGCGCGTGCGTTTTGGTATGTGGATTTAGAATCTGATTCAATGGTAACGCGACGCGTCATTTCATATGACCCTTCGGCCCCTGCGCCAATGATGTACAGGTCGGCGTCAGGGTACGTGCGCAACATGCGCATTGCAAATGGTATACGACGCATGTCGCCGGTCAGTACAAATATACTGTCGTCTGGCAAAATCGTGCCGCATTGTGTTGGAGACATACTTTTGAAAATCATTCCACCAATCACAAACATGGCCAGAAATAACAAAGACGGCGTTAAAATTTTCATCAGTCGTTAGCCAAAATCTTTAATGTTGTGCGGCGTGTAATGTAAATTGAAAATATCACAATCGCAACAGATAACATGGCCAAAGTAATCCAGCCGCCTATGCCCAATCCCATCATCGCCATCAGCCCGACGCGTGCACTGTGTGCCGTGCCCAGAATCATCAGCAATACCAATGCCGCTGCGCAAAATCCAGTTAAGCCCGCGGTGGCAGATATTTTTGCAACAATGATTTGCATTTGGCGCGCGACAAACGAATCGGATGCGCCGATTTGATTCAGTATTTCTAATTCGCGCCGATGTAGCATTGCTGTGTTGCGTGCGATGTATGATATGCATACTGTAATTGACCCCAGAACCATCACCAGCACCAATGTAGAAATCATAATCATATACCAGCCCGCACGGGTTGATGTGCGCAGTGCATCACTGTGTGTCAGGAAACGCGCGCTTTTTGATATTTGGGCACCGACAGTTGTCATATCGGCACGTGACTTGAATTTTATTTCGCACATCTGGGGCAGATAATTTTTCAGCACACCCGTGCCGCCTGACAACCATGGTCGCAACAGGTCTGTCATTTGTTCCGATGTGATTTCGTTGACCGATGCCATTTTGTCGCGATTGTCATTTATAATTTTTTTAACGGCCGCGGCATTGTCAGAATCCATAATCTGAACCGTGGCGAATTTGTCCCACTGGGCATTCCAGCGCATAACGCCCGTGCCAATGGACAGGCCCACGCCCAACGCCAGCACCGCCAAAAACGACAACAGCGACATAATCGCGGTCATAAAAACCGACTGTTCACGAACCAGTGAAAATACAATAGGTGTCTTCATTACGCATTCCCAATATCATCAAATTGTTTAGACAATTCTGTAAAATAGTTTTGTGGTTTTGGCCCTTTCCATACCTTTTTTATATCGGCGTCTGGGGCGGGGGCGACCTTTTTCGTGCCACCAACAAATCCAACGCGGTGATTTTCCACGCGAATAACAGGGAATTTGTACGTGTCCATCAATTTCTGGCTGTGTGTGGCCAAAATAATCGTTGTGCCAAACATCTTGTTCATTTGGATAAACAATTCCATCAGACGTGACGCGTTTTCGTCGTCCAGATTTCCCGTCGGTTCGTCCGCCAGCAAGATTGCCGGCTGTACAATAATCGCGCGGGCAACCGATACACGCTGTTGCTGGCCACCGGACAGTGCCAATGGATTTGCGTCGGCATATTTTGCCAACCCGACCCATTCCAAAACCTTGTCCACCAGTTTTTTTATCTTTCCCTCTGGCAGGCCGCGCACGCGCAGGGGCAGGGCGATATTGTCGAACACCGTCAGGTGTGACAACAAGGAATATTCCTGAAATACAATCGCCATTTTATGGCGCAGGCGCGCAATGTCGTCACGTGACATGTCGTTTGTCGTTTGGCCAAACAACTTGATTTGCCCCCGCGATGGCTTGTGCAACTGGTAAATCAGACGCAACAGTGTTGTTTTCCCCGCGCCCGACGCGCCCGACAAGAAATAAAATGAACCCGCACTGATGTTAAAAGACACGTCGGTTAAAACCTCGCGCCCGCCATCGTATGCGGCACCAACATTTGCAAAAGATATTGCTGTATTTTCTTCCATGGTTGTGATGTTAGTAAAAAAAGAAATCTGGGTCAAAAGAAAAGTTCAGAGTTCAAAGTTCATCCGTCTCCGCTGATGCTGCGCCGCGATAAAAATTTTGTGCGCTGCGCGCAACATAAAATAAACTGGATTGCCACGCGTCGCTGCGCTTGCTCGCAATGACAGAGATTCTAGAACGACTGTCATTGCGAACGTAGTGAAGCAATCCAGTAAATAAAACAGTGCGCCGAATGGCGCACTATCTATTATCTATGCTCTAAAAAACGGGGCGATGCCCCGTTGTTTATTTCTTTTCAACAACCTTGGTTGTGGCGTTGCGGTTTTTTGCCCAAACTTCTTCGCCTGTGCCCAAGTACTGTGGGTTTTCTTTGCCGTATGAAATTGTTTTGATACGTTCTGGTTCGATACCATCGTGAATCAAAACATGTGCGGCGTTGCCCGCGCGCAATGCGCCCAGTGCCAAATTATATTCTGTTGAACCACGTTCGTCACAGTGACCCTGCATAACGACATTTGCATCGCGGTGACGTTTCATATAGCGCGATTGCGCCTTCAAATCACGACGCGCGGCGTCCGACACGTGTGCGGAATCAAATTCATAGAACACCTTGTCATCATCGATGTTTTTTGGTGTGCTGCTGCATGCGGCCAAACCCAGAACAGTCAATGCAATCAGAATTTTTTTCATGATACTTTTCCTTTTTATAATCAGTTCTATACCCAAAACTTAGCAAATTTCACAAAAAGATGTCAATATCTGTTTTTTATGTTTTGGAATGCAATTCAAAATGTGATATACTAAGAAAAAATTTTGGAGGAGAAAATCATCATGAAAAAATTAGTTTCATTGGTTGTTTTGCTGGGCTTGACAACCGCGGCAAACGCCGCCCCCAGTTATGTTCAGCGCGATAATCGCGGTGGATACAACGTCACATATGACTATACTGACAAGGCCAAGACAGGTTGGTACATCACCGGCCGTGCAGAGGTCAGTTTCCTGAACTGGAAAAACAAATACAGTTCGAATTTCCCAGGTGTAAACAATGAGTTTGATTCTGACGATTATTCGTTTGAACCAGTGTTTGGGGGCAGTTTTGCCGCCGGTCGTTACTTTAATTATGTATGGCGTGGTGAAGTCGAGGCCGGTTATATTGGTCAATTCTCGGACGATGATAATGGGTTTTCGTTCAAATTGTCTGTGCCGTATTTGATGGCAAATGGCTACTATGACTTTGCAAATGGTTTGTATGTCGGTGGTGGTTTGGGTGTTGCCGTGCCAACAACAAAACTGAGTTGGGAAAATTTCAAATCAGGTGATGGCAGCAAAACATCATTGTCGCCAATGGCTGGTGTGATGTTGGGGTATACCCAAGAACTGGACGATAATTTGGTTCTGGATATTCGCTATCGCTTGGCTGGGTTTACCGGTACAAAGCACAAGCGCGATTTTGAATATTGGGACGGCAGTTTGATAACGCACGGAGCGTATTTGGAAAACAAGATTGGATTGGTCTTGGATAACTCTATATCAGTTGGCATCAGATACGAATTTTAATTCTGAAAAAGTTAAAAAAAGGAATTTGATGCTGAAAAGGTGTTGACGCCGATTCGCAAAATATGATAAAATAAAAATCGTTTAGAGAGAGTTATGAAAAAAGATTTGAAAATTTCAACAGTTGCGATTGTTTGCGTTCTGTGTGCGGCTGTTTCCGCGGCACACGGTGCGTCATCTGTTCGTACGTTGGGTGGTGCTGGGACTTATTCCAGTGCGGCGGCTGCGTCGGGTGCATCGACGTCGTCTGCGACGGCACGTGGCGGGTCTGTGCGCGTTACGCCCACTGTGAACAGGGTGTCGTCTGGGGCGGTGAACAATTCGGCTTCGGCTGGCGCGACGACTACCCGTGTGGCGACGACACCACGTTTGTCAATTGGTAAATATCTGGGTGGTGGCACGGGTGTATCTGGTGGTTCATCGATTAAGCCGCAAAATCCGGGGACGTCGGGTGGTTCTTCGTCTGGTGGCGTTGATCCATCGGTTGCGGCTGCGTTGCGTTCTGATGTTGACCAGTTGCGTCGTGATGTTGATACTTTGCACGATGCGGACGATGCGTTGTCTGATAAATTGCAGAACAAGCAAAATTCATTATTGCCCAAGGCAAATGGTTTTGTCTTGATTGACGATACGACAAATGAAATTTCTGTTGATGTTGAAAATTTGAAAGATGCCATCGGTACAATCGCAGGCCGAGATGGACGCGAGGTTGAAATTGGCTCTAACGATGAATATTTGCAATGGCGTTATGTTGGTGATACTGCGTGGCAAAATTTAATTGCCAAGAGTGCACTGGTCGGTCCCCAAGGGCCCAAGGGTGAACCGGGTGATGGTGCGGATGTTGATTTGACGCCGTATGCCAAGACCGCTGATGTTGAAAGCGCGTTGAATGCCAAGGCAAACGCCGCTGATTTGGCGGCCAAGGCCGATGTGTCTGCGCTGGACGATTATGCCAAGGCGGCGACACTGGGTGATTATGCAAAGATTGTTGATATGAACACTGCGATTGCGAATGCGATTGCAGCGTCGTTGGCGAATTATGCAAAACTGTCTGATCTGGACGCGTATGCCAAGACGACTGACTTGGCGGGCTATGCCACCACAGAACAGTTGGCACAAAAGGCGAATGCATCTGATTTGGCGGCCAAGGCAAATGCGTCTGATGTTTATGCCAAATCCGAAACATACACCAAGGGCGAGGTTGACGAGAAGGTTGCCAACGTTGTCGCCGGTGATATGAGCGAGGCATTAAAGAGTTATGCCAAAACCGCAGATGTCAACGCGTCATTGGCAGGCAAGGCAAATACAACTGATTTAGACGCCTATGCCAAAACAACTGATGTGAGCAATGCATTGAATGCCAAGGCAGATAAGAGTGATTTGACTGGTTTGGCGACAACGGCAGATTTGGAATCCAAGGCGGATAAAAGTGAATTGACTGGTTTGGCCAAGAGTGCAGATGTGAATCTGGCACTGGCGAACAAGGCAGACAAGAGTGTGACCGATGCGTTGACAACGGCGTTGGCGGACAAGGCAAACAGAAGTGAACTGGACGCGTATGCGAAAGCAACTGATTTGTCGGGCTATGCCAAAACGGCGGACGTGAACGAGGCACTGGCAGGCAAGGCAAATTCATCCGAATTGGACGCCAAGGCCGACAAGGCAACCACGCTGGCTGGCTATGGTATTACCGATGCAATGACCGCGGCAGAAATCGCAGCGGCGATTGATGAAAAGGTTGCAGGTTCTGTCGATTTGACTGCTTATTATAAAAAGGGTGAAACCGACGACTTGTTAAATGCCAAGCAGAACGCATTGACCGCGGAACAAATCGCGGCGGCAAATTCTGGTATCACGGCTGGTGATGTTACAACGTATAACGCATATGCGGGTTTGATTGCGGCGAATGCGACGGCGGCAACAGATGCTGCAAACGCGGCGCAAAACGCCCAAACCACCGCGAATAATGCAGCGGCGGCGGTTGCGTCTAAACTGTCGGGGCCGACTGATTCTGGTACATATTTGTTGACGGTGAACGGTGATTCGAAAAAATGGACATCTGTCCAAATTATCGATGGAAATGGTGACCCTATAACAGAGTGATAACCAAATGAAAAGAGTTTTGTGTCTGAATTCCCGCCATAATCGAGAGATTTAGAACAAAAAAATGAAAGAACAAAGAAAGGAACGAAAATGAAAATCAAAAACATTGCATTCTCTGGATTTATGGCGGCAATTATGCTGTCAACCGGTGCGGCAATGGCTGCGCCACAAATCGCCAGCAAGGCATACGTTGATAATAAATCAACATCTGCGGCAACAGCAGCGGTTACTGCGGCGTTAAATGAAAATGGTGCAATTAAAACTGCATTAGATGCCAAGGCAGATGCCAGCACAGTTGCGGAAGTAAAAACAACTGCTGAAACTGCAAAAACCACAGCGGACGAAGCCAAGGCAACAGCCGACGCAAACAAGAACGCGATTGAAAACGAACAAACTGGTTTGGCCGCAACCAAGAAAGTTGCAGATGAAGCCGCCGCCGCCGCCGCCGCCGCCGATACCAAGGCAGGCAATGCACAGACAGCCGCCGAAGCAGCACAGGCCACAGCAGACGCTGCCGCGACAAAGACAGCATTGAGCGAAGGTTTGGCACTGAAAGAAGATACAGCAAATAAAACCGGCAACATCACCACAGATAATCAGAATTCTGCGTCTTTGTTCCCAACAATCGGTGCTGTTACTGAATGGACAAACAACAAGATTACAGAGTTGAGTAAATCTGGTCTGCCGGTCAACCCAGATAACATCAATGACAATTCTATTGGTGGTGCAAAGTTGGCAAATGGCGCAGTTTCAACTGAAAAAATTGCAAATGGCGCAGTGACCGAAGACAAACTGTCCACAGAATTGGCGGGCAAGGTCAACGGTGCACAGACATCAGAACAAGTATCTGCTGCGATTGTCGATGCAATCAAAGATAAAGCCGACAAAGCCACAACATTGGCGGGTTACGGCATCACAGACGCAATGACAGAAACCGAAATCAAGGGTTATGCGGTTCCAAAACCAGGTGATGACTGCAAGGCAGAATCTGGCCGTTGCGTATTGTCTGTTGATACATCTGGTTCACCATACTGGATGGACGTGACAAAACCAATCGATGACGAAACAGCAGGTAACTAATAAAAATAAAATAAAAACTAAAAAAGAAAGGAAAGAAAAATGAAAAAATTAACAGCTGGCATTTTGACAGTTATGCTGGGAATCGTTGCAGCTAACTCTGCTGATGCGTCCATCGCGTCCAAGGGTTATGTTGATGCCCAGGTTAAAACAAGCGTGTCAAATACAACATTTGAATCATTCAAAACAGAAAACACAGCGAACATCGCTGATGCCAAGAAAGCCGGTACAGATGCGTCCGACGCATTGAAGGCGTACCAAACATCTAATGATACCGCCGTTGCAGCGAAAGCAGATACTGCAACCGTAAACGCAGAATTGGCCAAGAAACAGGACAAATTGGTATCAACAGATAACGTTGTTATCAATGCCGACAACACAATCACATTGAAGGGCATCGCCACAGATACAGGTTTGGCCGACTTGCAGAAAACAGTTGGTGAACACACCACGACATTGGGCACATTGACTGGCGACGGTGATGGTTCTATTGCAAAATCTATTGCTGATGCAATTTCTGGTGAAGTAACCCGTGCAGATGCTGCATATGCAACCGCGGCACAGGGTGCAAAGGCCGACACAGCGGTTCAGCCAGCGGCAATCGCAGATATGGAAACAAAAACAAATGCAACTGCAACATATGCGACCAAGACCGCATTGGAAACTGTTGACGGCAAATTTGCAAACTATACAACAACCGAAAATATGAATACTGCATTGGGTGCTAAGGCAGACAAATCAACAATCGGTACAGTTCCAGAAGGTAAAACAGTTGTCAAGATGATTGAAGAAGCTCAGACATCTGCGACATATGATGATACCGCGTTAAAGGGGCGTGTTGAAACGATTGAAAAGAGTGCAGCGTATACATCTGGCATCACTGCCGCGGGAGTAGCACAAATCGAAACCAACAAGACAGGCGTTGCTAGCAACAAAACAGCAGTAGAAGCGGTTGCCAAAGATTTGGCTGATAACTATACCAAGACAGCAAATTTAAGTGACTTGGCAAAGGCGACAATTCCTGCGACATGCACAGATCCAAACGCAGCTAATGGTTGTGCTTTGATTCTGAAAAATGGCGTATATTCATGGGAAGTTGTTGAACGTGACGCTTCTGAAAAATAATTAATCAGAAAAATAATTGTGTCGTGCCCACACAATGGGCATGACACATAATCAGGGCTTTAACAGGTTATAAAAACGAAGGTTTTGGGAAAAATGAAAAGATTAACAAGTATTTTGGCGATTTCTGTGATTGCGGTTATGTCCGCGGGGGCGGCACGCGCAGATATCGCATCAACAACATATGTCGATAACAAAGTATCGCCAGTTTCCGCCAAGGCAAATACCAATGCCAGCGACATCACAGCATTGAAATCTGGCAAGCAAGATAAGTCAGCCATGGTTGATTCGAACAGTGACAAATTGACAGAAGATAACGAAACAAATTACCCAACAGTTGCGGCTGTGTATGACATTGCTAACGCTGCATTGGGCAGCAGCGTTAACGCGAAGTTGGACAAGAAATTTACAGGCGAAACCGACAAGAACAAAGCAGTAATAACAGATGACAAGGGTGCAATCACCACAGGTACGATTTCTTCTGCTATGATTGCTAATGGCACAATCGTAAATGAGGATATCGCAGCGGACGCGGCCATCGCACAGTCCAAAATCGCAGGTTTGACAGCTTCTATTGCCGATGCAAAGAATGCCGGTACAGCTGCTACGAATGCGTTGAATGAGTATAAAAAAACTAATAATGACGCGGTGAATGCAGTGAAGACGACGGCTGATAATACAGCTGCTGCGGTGAACGATACGAAAACAGGTTTGGCAGCAACCAAAAAGATTGCAGATGACAATGCCGAAAAGTTGAAGAACGTGGCGACCAGTGCAACCGTAACCGAATTGACAGCACGTGTTGGAACCGCTGAAACTAACATCACGAATTTGCAGAGTGGAAAACAGAATAAATTGGTTTCTGGCGAAAATGGTAACATCAGTGGTTCAAATGGTGTAACCGTTACAGTCGGCACCGATGGCAAGGTTGCTGTTTCCGGTAACCAGAACGCAATTGACACAGCAATTGCTGGTAAATTGGGTAAAAACGAAAATGCTGTATCTGCAACCAAAGCAACCCAAGATGGCAGTGGTAACACAATTACAGCAACATATGCCACCAAGACAGAGTTGGGAACCAAGCAAGATAAATTGGGTTACACAGCTGAAAATGCAGCGAACAAGGTAACAGCGATTTCGGCAACGTCAACAGATACCCAGTATCCAAGTGCCAAGGCCGTTTACAGTGAATTGGCGAAAAAACAGAACAATATCACAATCGATTCTGCGCTGAGCGCAACCAGCACGAATCCAGTACAGAACAAGGTTGTGAATACTGCATTGGCAGGCAAGATTCCTGTTCCAACTGCAACCAATGATTCTGGTTTGTTGGTGTTGACATATAATTCCACAACGAAAACATATGCGTGGGAAAATATTGGTCGTTAATGCATAATAAAAAACGTGGTATGACGTGAATGCTTTTGCGTCATACCATGTACAAAAGGCACTTGCCATAAAACAGGATTTTTTGGTATTATATTACTGAGAGATTAAATATACAGAATGTAGAGTCATGAAATATATTAAAAGTATCTTTGCTGTTTCGATTGTTGCCATGGCTGTGGTGGGTAATGCGCGCGCAAGTATCGTATCGCAAACAAACATCGTTAGCGGATCAAATAATGTATCTGTAAGTGTGCCGAAATCTGGTACTAACGCGGGCAAGGTTGTTATTTCTGCAACTGATACGACGTATACAACAGGTACAACGACATATTCTGGTACAACTAAATTGTACACGGGCACTGGCAGTGCGACCGATGGTACGATGACCCAAAAAGCGATTACAGATGCGTTGAGGGGCAAGGCAAACACGGAAAACCTTGGCGATTTAGCATCTTTGGATATTATTACCAGTGACAAGGTAATGAACGGTGCAATTACATCTGACAAGATTCGTGATGGTGCAATTGAGGAAGTAAATTTGTCTGATGCGGTAAAAACGAAACTAAATGCAACGGTTCAGAAAATTGACTCTGCAGCGGCGGCAGATGGTAAATATGTGACCAACTTGACCAAAGATGGCACAACCGTTAAACTAGAAACAGCGTATGTCCAGATTCCTGTTGGTTCGGTAACAGCACCGACCAGTATGGCATCAATCTGGGTTGAATAAAAAACGCGCCAGTGGCGCGTTTTTTTTTATAGAGAGCAAAGAGCAGAGTGCAGAGAGCAATGAAGTGCGCCATCGGCGCACATATTTGTCATTCCCGCTCTGAGCCCCGCAATTTCGTGGAATTTTGTGGGTGGGCAAAGGCTGGAATAGGGCTAGGCAGTGCGAACGTAGTGAGCCAACCAAAAGACCACCCCGTCCTGCGGACACCCCTCCACCGGAGGGGAACTTAGGCCACGACAAGAACGTTGCAAGTTCTCCTCCTGTGGAGGAGTACCCGAAGGGGGAGGTGGTCTTTTGTCTGAAT
>URBZ01000012.1 GCA_900546225.1 uncultured Rickettsiales bacterium
TCGGCGGGCGACAAATTCACCGTCAGGCGTTTTGGCGGCAACGATATATTCAGCGCGCCCAACACGTTTTTTATGCGTTCTGCGGATTCTTTGACCGCACGGTCGGCCAGACCAATAATATTAAATTCTGGTTTCGACAGACCCGATGCCAACTGCACCTGAACATCAATAGGCGTCGCGTCCATACCATTAAATATGATTGAATACAGTGAAATCATATTCGCATATTAAAACTTGCGCTGAACCAATTCAAGTTATAAAATACCCCCGACAAAAGGGGATTGCAAATATGCCATTAAAGAATACGAATGCCGCGCGCGAATGGTTTAACACCATATTCTACGGCGGTCTGATTGCCATTATTTTCCGCAGTTTATTACTAGAACCATTTAACATTCCGTCGGGGTCAATGATTCCAACATTGCATGTTGGCGATCATATCTTTGTCCAGAAATGGGCATATGGCTATTCGCGTTATTCGTTCCCGTTTGGTTCGTGGAAAATGTGGAATGGTCGGTTCTGGGGGCACGCGCCGTCGGTTGGTGATGTGATTGTTTTCCGTAATCCGATCGATGAATCACAGGATTATATTAAACGACTGATTGGTATGCCTGGGGACAGAATTAAAATGACGGGCGGTCGCCTGTATATCAATGGCAATGAAGTCCCACGTGAAAAGAAGGGGGACTATATCGTTGCGAATTTGCCCAAGTCATTGCGCAGCGTTGGATTTTATCAGGACAATATGTCGATAAAGGGTAACAAGATTTGGATTGATAACGCGCCCGCGCCATTCAATTACACCATTGAATACAAGGACGACAGATATTGCAAAATGTACATGGGGGCATGCGGCGTGTTCAAAATGACCGAATATACCGAAACATTGCCCAATGGTGTCCAGCATAGTATCATAGAGGCATCAGATGACGCACCGTTGGACAATACAGATGAATTTGTCGTACCGGAAAAACACTATTTCTTTATGGGTGACAATCGCGACAACAGTTTGGACAGCCGTGCCGACGTTGGATATGTCCCGCGTGATAATGTACTGGGGCCGGCGTGGTTTATTTGGTATTCGCACAACTATTATTCACCAATGGTTGCGGTGTGGAATTGGAACAGCAAAATGCGCTGGGACAGATTTGGTATGGGGGTAAAATAAATTGGAACAACTGAATTATACTTTCAAGAATCCCCAACTGTTGGAATTGGCGTTGACGCAATCCGGCGCGGACAGTGCGCATAACAACGAACGCTTGGAATTTATTGGCGATCGCGTGTTGGGATTGACGGTGGCGGCATTGCTGTTTGAAATGTATCCAAATGAACACGAAGGGGAACTGGCGCGTCGTCATGCGATGCTGGTATCCACGGAAACACTGGCGTCGGTTGCGGACAAGTTAAATTTGGCATCGCACATTCGTCATGGTCATATGACTGGTGGTCGCATTCGTCATATTATGGCCAACGCGATGGAGGCGATTTTTGGCGCAATCTTTATCGATGGCGGATTCGAAGCGGCGCGCGCGGTAATCTTGGCACATTGGCGCGAATTGGCGGCGGCGGACGCCACCGCACCAAAGGACGCCAAAACCGCATTACAGGAATTGGTTCAGAAATCTGGCGATGGTGCATTGCCGGTCTATGAATATCTGGAACAGACGGGGGCATCGCACAGTCCGGTATTTCATGTGCGCGTGTCGGCATTGGGGCGCACCGCCACCGCCACTGGTTCGTCAAAAAAGAACGCCAGCATCAATGCCGCGGACGAACTGTTGAAAATCCTTGCAATCTAGGGACGTTGTCGCTAGAATCAGGGCATAATAAACATATACACAGGGGTTAAAAATGTTTTCAATTTTGTTGGTTTTGTTGATTATCGTCGCCGTATTTATGATTGGCGTGATTTTGTTACAGAAGTCCGAGGGCAGTGGTATGTCCGGTTCGGCGGCGGCATCTATGTTTGGTGGTGCATTGACTGGTGCGGCGGCTGGTAATTTCTTGACCAAATTGACCGCATGGTTGGCGACAATATTCTTTATCTTGTGCGCTGCGCTGGCATTGGTTGCATCAAAAAGCGATATGTCCACACGTCAGTCCGAATTGCGTCAGGAAATTTTGATGCAGGACGGCGCACCGGTTACCACACCATCGGCCAACACCACAACCGATGCCCCAGAAAAATAATCGCGAACGGTATTAAAAAAAAATCGCCCAAACGGGCGATTTTTTTTCAGGTTTTGGGTCTCTTACTTCGCTTTTTTACGGGCCGCCGGCTTTTTCGCCACGCGTGCGGGTTTTGTTGCCGGTGCTTTTGCGAATTCTTTGTACAGCATAACGACGCATGTGTATCCGATAACCGCGGACAACGCCGTTATAATGCCAGAAATCAGGCCGTCTGAAAATATCGCAAACAATATGATTGCAATACCCAACACAACGGTGTACCCCAGATTTTTGGCCAGTACGTTCAAAATTCTTTCTGCTGTGTTCATGATTTGTTTCCTTTCGTTTGGACGTATATATTATACCACATAAAATCAGCATTGCAAAAAAAGACCGCAGAAAAATCTGCGGTCATTGTTCAAGGGAGAAAAAATGAACAATTCGGGTTACAAAATCACCTGACCACCCAAACGCGCGGTGCGTGGAATTGGGCCAAACGATGATTTTGGGCTGACGTAAATATTACCTGTTACGGTAAATTCGCCACAAAACTGAACCATGTTTACATCACGCAGGAACAGGTTGCCTTCGATACGGACACCGCATGGCAGTGTGTACTTGCGCATGTTTTGCAGGTACAAGTTGCCGCGAATTTTGTCGCCATTGCGCAACATTTTTGCTGCGCCACGACTGTCAATAATCACATCGCCATACATTGTGTCCGCTGTGCGGGCGGTCTGGCGTACGCATACGCCGCATGGTTTTGCCGCAACCACATTTACCGGCTGGGCAACATATTTACGTGACGCATCGCGTTTAACTGGCAATGATGCAACTTGTTTTACAGGTGTGCGACGTGCACTTGGGGCGGGTGTTGCGCGAACCGTCTGGGCAACAACAGGTTGTTGTGCAATAACGATTTTTGGTGCGCGACGGCAATTTACAACGTCGATGATAAACAATGCCGCCAATACGATAATCGCAAACAGCAATGTTAAATTGATTAAACCAATCAAATCAATCGCACAAATCCACGACCATACGCGACGCAGTGCGCGACCAATCATACGGAATGGCCATGCAATAATTGTGCGAACACGTGACCAAAATACGCTTTTGCGTGCCGTCTTGCGTGCCGGTGCACGACGTGCGGATTTCTTGGCCTTGCTGCGCTGAACGCGATGTGCGGCGATTTTCATCTTTAATTTTTGAAACATTTACCGACCCTCTTGGTTGTTTTAATTTCGTATTGATTATGTACTATAAATATTATTTGTCAAGTATTTTGTCAAGTACGTTTGTCAAAAAATATTTGTTCTGTATATAAATTGACGTGATATGCCAAATTGGTCTATGATGCGGACATGAGTATGCGATTGGTTGGATTTTTATGTGTGTTACTGGCGGGCTGTGGCGGCGGGGGGCGCGCGTCATCTGAATTTACATACGTGCCAACGCGCGCCGGTGCATATCAAATCGCCACATGGCAGAAAATTACAAACACCGACCCCGCCGCGCCAATCTATGTTTTCATAGAGGGGGACGGTCACGCATTCCGCAGCAATGGCCGCCCATCGTATGATCCGACCCCACGTGGAACATTTGTACGCAAACTGGCAATGCGTGCCAATGTGGACAACGTCGTGTACATGGCGCGCCCGTGCCAGTTTATAATGTCATCGGCATGCACGCGTCACGATTGGACGGACGGGCGGTTTTCACCGGCGGTGGTGGACGGTATGGCGGACGCAATATCGCAGGTTGCAACCACGCACCCCGTTGTCTTGGTTGGTTATTCGGGTGGGGCGATGGTGTCGGGATTGATTATTGAACGCCACCCAGAAATCGATGTTCGGCGTTGGATTACAATCGCGGGCGTATTAAACCATGCGTCGTGGACGGCACACTTTGGCGACAGCCCATTGCGTCAATCATTGGATATGACGACATTGCCAAATGTTGCGCAAACGCACTATGTTGCCGAGCGAGATACGGTTGTTCCACCAGAATTGACGCGCCAAATCGCCGCACCATCAGACATAATCGTGGTGCAGGGCGCAACCCACGATAATTTTGGAAATTTTTCATTTGGCACATTGACAAAATAATAATTTTGTATTACGCTGCTAAAACACATTTAAGCAGAAAAATCATGGACGAAATAACAATTATACCTTTATTTAATCAAGACCCAGTAATATGGAACAATTTTTTATCTGTGCGCTGTGATGCCATTCGTGGTGCATATAATCAAGAACTGACATCGGGCGAATGCGATTTTATGTTGGAAAATTTGGCAAAGGCATGGCATCGTCGTGCGCATAATTTTGCATATGCGGCATATCACGATAAAACAATGGTTGGCTTTGTCCAAGGTGATTGTATGAGCAATATTGCAACAATGCGCAGTTTATATGTGCGTCCAGAATATCAAAAATGCGGTATTGGTCGCCAGTTGTTACAAAAAGCGGAGCGTACCGCTGGTCTGGGGGCACGCAATATTGATTTGGTTGCAATGTTTGGGGCAATGAATTTTTACCAAGAATGTGGTTATTCGCCACTGATTATGAATGGACAGCGTATAAATCGTTTCCAAAAAGAGATAAATTGTTTGCCACATTGTGCAACGTTGCCAGCATTCTGCGCCACACCAGATATCAAAAAGGCATGCAATAAAATCGCCAAAGATAACAAGAAAACATTTAATCCAGATGATATTAAGACGGCGCATAAACCTGCGTATGTATACTTGAACTACGACGGTACAATTACCGCCTATGGGGTCGATGGCGATATTTTGGTTGCGGCGTATGAATGTAAACCATTCTTGACCCGCCGCATTCAGCGTGCTTTCCAAGAATACAACGATAATCTGGGTAAAATTAGATAAGCACCAAAAGGAAAGCATATAATGCCTCGTACAAAAAATCTGACTTTTGGTACTTTGGATATTCCGCTGTCATGCAGCATATTCCTTGAACCCGCATTAAAGAAATATAACCGCTATATTGCGCCGATTTCGCCAGAAACCAAACAGTTTGTACACGAATGGAATCGCGCATTGACGGCAACCGTGCGCCGTCCCGAATTCAAACCATTGTTGGGTGAACTGGGGCAAAAAATTATTTCCAGAACGGTTGCGTCTGATGCATTTCCGGCAAATTGCGTTGATCGCGCCAAAGACGTACCGTTGCAATCATTGCACTATGCAATTCGTTTTTCGGAAAGCATTAAATTCTTGTCCGAAAAAATCGGCAAATCGGCGGACGGGATAAAATTTGTGGATTTGGGGTGCGGGCTGTCGCCAATGGCATCATCAATCCAGAACGAATACAATCTGGACACGGCGTATTGCATTGATATGCCCGAAATTATCGACGTGTACGGCACGGTTGCGCATCAGGTTGGGGTTCGTGCCCCGCGCAGTATTGATTGGCCCGCGGCGGAAAAAATGGCACAAAATGGCCAACTGAACACAATCGTTGCCATGGGCGTATTGCCATATATTCAGATTGATGAACAGGTTCGTCGTTTGAACTTTATCAATGAATATTTCCAGAATTTTATGGTGGAAATAAAATATAACGCCAGTGTGACGTCTGCTGGTTCAAACGTATTTACCGCTGCGCGCCTGCAAAAACTGCGTATGGAAACCGCAAATGCGCACACATTGGAAACCAAGATGATTGAAAACTCGTTGCGTTACCTGCGTCAATTTATGTGCGCAATGCCGGACAAGCGTTATTTTTTGAAAGCAAACCGCAGTTTGTTTTTGTCACGATAAAAAAACGCCCACATGGGCGTTTTTTTATAATTGAATAAACATATCCGGCTTTTCGGCCAAACGCGTCATTGCGTCATCAACGGTCTTGCGATATTCCAAGAATTTCTTCTTGTCCGCCGCGCCCAGATTACTGATTGCGGGCAATTTTACAGTCATTGGATTTACATGTGCGCCATTTTTGATAATTTCATAGTGCAAATGTGGCCCCGTGGACAGACCCGTTGAACCGACATAGCCAATCGTTTGACCCTGACGCACGGTTGTGCCAACGCCGACACCCTTGGCAAATCTGGACATATGCGCATACAGCGTTTCATATGAACCATTGTGACGGATTTTTACGTAATTACCGTGCCCGCGGTTATATCCACGTGCAACAACGCGACCCGCGCCCGCGGCCGGAATTGGTGTGCCGGTTGATGCGCGGAAATCAACCCCCTTGTGTGCACGGGTATAGCCCAATACGGGGTGCTTGCGCCGGCCGGAAAAACTGCTGGTGATTTTAGCATTGTTGATGGGCGTGCGCTTTAATGATTTGATTGCGCCATTGCCATCTTCGTCATAGTAACCCGATGTCCCATCTGCCTTGCGAAAGCGGTACATTTTTACGTTACCACGCAGGGCCTCGAACTGGACGGCTAAAACGCGACCATTATCGATTTTTTGCCCATTGGAAAAGTTTTCTTCATACAAGACCGAGAATTTCTGGCCCGCGCGTACGTCACGTTCAAAGTCCATTTCAAACGCCAACAAATCGTACACATCGGCCAAGATACCCGCCGGTATTCCCGCGCGCATACCCGCCAAATAGAAACTGTCGCCATCGGTAATTTCGCCACGTTTGTACACAACGCGTGTATCGCGTTCAATGTCAACGGTCTTGGCCACCCATGCGCCATTATCGCCACATGTCAATTCAACCTGACGCCATGGGGACGGAATAACGATGATTTTTGATACAGGTTCGCCTTGGGCGGTGCGAACAAATTCAATCTTGTCATTGCCGGCACGCAGTGTTGTAAACGCCGCATCCGATTTCAGTACGCGCGCGATTGCATCAACATCATTGTGGGTCAGCCCTTGGTCAATCAATAATTTGGACAAAGTGTCGCCCGATGCAACAGCCACCACATCACGACATTCCGCCGTCCGCGCTTTTATAACCGGATGGCCACTGACATGGCTGATGATAACAACGATTACTGCCACAACAACCAGAATTGCAGCCACCGCCACAACCAGTTTTGACAGAGTATTTGGGTTCAGAATATCTTTTGCTTTTTTCATAAGCCCGATTATAATGGACTTATGAAAATAAATCAAGCATTCACAATCTTGCAAAATGCCGGCGGTATTCGCGCAGCACGCATTATTACTGAAAATACTAAAAATTTATCGCGTTTGCGCGTGTGGCGTTATGCGCGTGCATTGCGTCGCGGTGTGCCAGTTGCTAAAATTATCGGGCAAAAATGGTTCTATGGCCTGAAATTCCATACAAATCGCCATACATTGGACCCGCGCCCAGATACCGAAACATTGGTCGCAGCGGTAATCGCCGATTGTGGGGCGAATGACGCGCCGAACATTTTGGATTTAGGTACGGGCACGGGCTGCATTATTGGCGCATTGGTAAAAAATATTCATGGTGCACGTGGTGTTGCGATTGATGCATCATACGGTGCTGTGCGTGTTGCACGCGGCAATATGTACTCGTTGGGATTGCGCGACCGCGTGGTGGTGGTGCGTCGTAACTTTGACAGCCCACGTGCTGCGTCGGCAAATACATTTGATATAATTGTTTCAAACCCACCGTATATCGCGGTGGGTGATGCGCGTGTTGATGCGGGCGCAATGCATGATCCGCATATGGCACTGTACGCAAAAAATAATGGGTTGGCGGCGTATGATTCGATTGCACAAAATGCCAAAATTTGGTTGCGTCGTGGCGGTAAAATATACTTGGAAATTGGTGCAGGCCAGGGCGTTGCCGTCCGTGATATATTTGCCCGCGCCGGTTGGGATTTTGTTCGCGCGGAATGCGATTTGGCGGGAACAGAACGCGTATTAGTTTTTACAATCGGGTAAATTTTATTTGCAACCGCAATCCCCATCACAGTGGTGACAGCAACAATGATGCCCGCATTCACCAAAGTAAGGATTAGATTTTTTCAAGATTTCAATCGTTGAATCAATTCCGTGCCCATGCACAACATACGTTTCATCGGGCAGGTTCATGTTTTTAATTTTCTCAATCGTGTCGCGCAGTGCGCATTCATCGCCCGTTGGAAAATCACAGCGTCCGCACCCATCGCGGAACAACGTATCCCCCGCCAGAAAAACACCAAAGTCCGGAAAATAAAACACCATACCACCGGCGGAATGCCCCGGGGCGGATGTCGCAATCATTTTGACGCCGTCCAGAATTTCATACGTGCCGTCGACTAAATCCATCGGCCGCTTGAAATCATCGGGAATTTGCGGCATATCAAAGAATTTCAGCAGCATATTGCCCCACGTAATCAGCCCCAAATCACGGTGATTCATATACCACGGAATATCATAATGCGCCGCCAAATCAGGCGCGGCGGAAATATGGTCACTGTGCCCGTGCGTTGCATAAATTGCGCGCAACTTTAACCCACGCCCGTCCAGCAATTTTACCCAATCGTCCGCACGTCCCCATGCATCAAAAATCACGGCGTCCGTGCCATGTGCCACCAGCACAGAATTTGTGTTTTCTGGTGGCATGTGAATGATTTCAAAACGTACTTCGTTATTTTGCATTCTTTTTCGCACGTGGTTTAGCGGCCTTTTTCGCGGTCTCTTTTCTGCCATAGACGATTTCGCGGATTTCGTCGCCCGTCAATGTTTCGCGTGTCAACAGTTCATTTGCCAAACGTTCGACAACCTTTTTGTTTTTGATCAGCAATTTGGTCGCGTCCGCATGCGCCGTGTCCAACCATGCCTTGATTTCATTGTCGACCAGTTCGGCTGTCTTTTCAGACGCGCTTTCCAGCGCACTGCTGCGGCCAAAGTTTGTAATCTGGTTTATTGCCGCCAAACCAACGCGTGGTGACAGCCCCGCCGTCGTGATGGAATATCGCGCCAGACGCGTCGCCATGGCGATATCGCTTTCCGCGCCGGTGGTGATTTTGTCCGCGCCAAAGAATACTTCTTCGGCACTGCGTCCCGCCAATGCGATGGACAGGTTTGCCCGCACCTCTGCAATCGTCATGGACACCTTGTCATCAATCGGCAGGTGCTGAACCATACCCAGCGCGCGTCCACGTGGAACGATTGTCGCCTTGTGAATAGGGTCGGTAATGTCAGAATACATCTGGCTGACGAATGCATGACCGGCCTCGTGATATGCGGTCAGTTTAATGTCTTCGGGACGCATCTTGCGCGTTTTGCGTGGGCCCATCAGGATTTTATCGCGTGCCTCTTCGATGTCGGCGTGTGCAATCGCCGTGCGACCATTGCGCACCGCGTGCAGGGCGGCCTCGTTCAACAGGTTCTCCAAATCCGCACCCGAAAAACCGGTTGTGCCACGGGCGACATCTTGGATATTCACGTCGTCGCCAACCTTTATCTTTTTTGCATACAAATCCAATATCGCGCGACGACCCGCCAAATCAGGCAATTCAATATATACCTGACGGTCAAAACGCCCCGGACGCAGCAATGCCGAATCCAGCATGTCGGGACGATTTGTCGCACCAATCACAATAATGCCGGTGTCATTGGCAAATCCGTCCATTTCAATCAGTAATTGGTTCAGCGTCTGTTCGCGGTCTTGGTCATTGTATGAACCAGTGCTGCGGCGTTGACCGATTGCATCGATTTCATCAATAAACAAGATGCACGGTGCATTACGTTTTGCCATTTCAAAGATTTCTTTGATTTTCGCCACGCCCAGCCCGACGATAATACCGGAAAAATCGCTGCCCGATGCGGCAAAGAACGGAACATTTGCCTCGCCCGCGATGGCGCGCGCCAACAACGTTTTACCCGTCCCAGGTTCACCCGACAGCAACACCCCACGTGGCACACGTGCACCAACGGCGGTGAATTTTTCTTTGTTTTTCAAGAAATCTACAACCTCCATCAATTCTTGCTTTTCAGAATCGATACCCGCCACATCGGCAAAGGTTGTCTTGGGCTTGCCCGTGGTGATTTTGGTCGGGTTCTGTTGTGCCAGCCCGCGCGTAATACCGCCCGCACCACCGCGCATACCGCGGAACAGCCACCACAAGAACAGCAAACTGATTATAATCGGAAACCATGTCCCCAGATATTCCATCGTCCCCTTGGACGCATCAATGGAAATAGATGTCCCATTCGCGGCCAGTTTCGACAGCAGTTCTGGGTCATAGGTAATGGTCGCGGTGTATTTCGTGCCGTCTTTCATTGTGCCGGTGGCGTCCGTGCCGTGAATGGTCATGGTCTGAATGTCTTTGCCACGACGCAGCACGTCCGAGAATGACAGTTCAACCGGTTTTGTTTGTGTCGTATTTATGCCATTTGGCAGCATTGCCGATGTCGGCACAGTGCCCGCGCCCATAAAACCGCGCACGCCCATCGCAATGAACAACAGGGCGAAAATAATCGCGAATATAGATGCGCCATCACGGCGTGATTTACTGAAATTACGTTTATTTTGTTGTTTTTCCATGTCTTGTCCTAAAACTTGTTTTTGCACCTTCGGGAACGATTAAAATCCGATTGCCCAAACGCCGTACGGTACAGTGTCCCAGCGTAAATTTGCAATCGCCACCCAAATTACTTAGTGCGCGACGCAATGAATTCAAGCGCGGCTGATAATTGTCCTCCCCAATTTGTTGAATCAGTGTCCCGATAAACTTTAATCTAATATTGTCGTCTTGGTCAAACAGAAAAGAATCAAGAAACACCGCGCGGCGTCCATTTTTTACCATTGCGACCAAATCCGCGACGTTTGTTTCAATCGCATCGCGCACACGATTCAGATTATTGATGGCCAGCAAAATACGTTCGTCCGAAATGCCCAGTGCGTCCGCCATCAGGTGTCGATTCTGGCGAATACGTACGCGGGTGTATTTGGCGTCGCTGTTCATTGCGTCGGTGCAATATTTAATGCCGTTGTCGTCGCAGTATTGCTTTAATTCACGCCGCCATACATTTAATAACGGACGCACAATTTTAACCCCATCGCGCGTGGTTACGGGCCGCATCGCCGCCAGACCGGACAGACCACTGCCACGCCCCAGATTCATCAAGAATGTTTCAATTTGATCATCGGCCTGATGCGCAACCAGTAACGCGTCCACATTGTTTTCACGACAAAAATCCGTCATCATTTTGTATCGGGCACCTCTGGCGGCGGCCTCCAGCCCCGTTGTGGGTTTTTCCCCCGTCCATTCAAACACGTGGCATTCAACCCCGCGTGCGGCGCACAGGTCTTGGACATATTGGGCCTCGGCCCCCGCCACATCGCGCAGGCCGTGATTGACATGCAGCGCGATAGGGTGCAATCCCATATCTGCCAGCCAGCACAGCAAACACACAGAATCCACGCCACCACTGACCGCCACCGCCAATTTTTGGCCCGAAAATTCATTCATAAATTTAATAAATTTCTGGTTCATTATGGGGACATTTTATGCTATAATTCGCAAAAATAAAGGGAAAAAGAAACATGAAACATGAATTGAAATCTATCGCGGTTTATTGCGGACATGAATTTGGCACGGAAACGGCATTTGCGCGCGACGCAGCACTGGTTGGCGAAATGTTGGGTCGCAATGGTATTCGTATGGTATTTGGTGGTGGCGATGTCGGTCTGATGGGCGCGGTTGCAAATGGTGCACTGGACGCCGGGGGCGAGGTTGTGGGCGTTTCCACGCATAACGTTGTTGCAAAACAAGAACCCGTGCACGCGGGCGTTCATGTTCAGGTGGTTGATGGTGTCAACGAACGCAAACAGCGCATGTACGAACTGTCTGACGCATTTATCATTCTGCCGGGGGGAATTGGCACATTAAATGAATTGACCGACATTATGACGATGCAACAAATCGGCGAAACGAAAAAGCCGTTGTTCTTTTTGAATACGGACAATTTCTGGGCCCCATTTGCGCGCCTGTTTGTCCATATGCAGAATTGCGGGTTTATTGAAAACATTCACGATTACGATATTCGTATCGCCAGTACACCTGCGGATTTGGAATCAGAAATTAAAAATTATCAGAATTGAATTACCTTGTCGCGGGCGGACACACCGCGAACAATCTGAATGCTGGATTTGGGCACGTCAAAGTGCGCAGCCAGCATTTTTATTACCGCCGCATTTGCCGCGCCATCGGCGGGCGCGGCGGTTGTGTGCACGCGCAACGCGCCATCGGGTGCAACCTCTACCCGATTTTGACGCGCGCGCGGAATCACGCGAACATTAAAAGTCCGTTTTGAATCGTTCATCACTCATAATATGCAAATGAAAATGGAATACAGATTGACCCGCGCCTGCGCCAGTATTGGCGACCACGCGGAAATTCCCATTCAGCCCCAGCGTATCAACGGTTGCGCGCACCGCGTCCCAGAATCCGCGCTGTAATTCGGCCGGCGCATTTGCGGTAAAATCGTAAATGTCGGTATACTGCCCCCGTGGAATGACCAGAACGTGCGTTTTGGCGCGTGGGCTGACGTCACAGAACGCCAACGCGTATTCGTTGTTGTACACCTGTTTGCATGGGATTTGCCCGCCCAAGATTTTCGCAAAAACATTGTCAGAATTATACATATTTTCCCCCTGAATTTATTCCACCAGCATATTATACGATAATTGCAAAATCAAGTATTGAAATCGCGCCCGAACGCATTATATATACGTGGAACAAGGAGAATTTAACAATGATGAAACCTTTACACAATTATGTTTTGCTGACGCGGTTGAATGAAGAAGCCAAGACCGCCGGCGGAATAATCATTCCTGATAATGCCAAAGAAAAACCATCACGCGGTCGTGTTGTCGCGGTGGGCGATGGCGTATACGAACACGGCGCGCGCGTGCCTATGACCGTGAAAGTTGGCGATACCGTCTTGTTCGCGAAATGGGCATCGTCCGCGAACGAGGTTAAAATTGACGGCACAGATTATGTTTTAATCAAAGAATCTGACATTTTGGGAATTTTGGAATAATCAAAGGACGAAAATATGGCAAAAAATATTGTTTTCGATACAGATAAACTGGCGGCTGGTGTCGATAAATTGGCCGATGCCGTTAAAATCACTATGGGGCCAAAGGGGCGCACGGTAATTATTGAAAAATCATACGGCGCACCTGTTGCAACCAAGGACGGTGTTACCGTGGCCAAGGCCGTATCACTGAAAGACCCAGCAGAAAACATTGGTGCACGCATGGTTCAGGAAGTGGCGAAAAAGGCCGGCGATGACGCGGGTGACGGTACAACAACCGCAACCGTTTTGGCGCAAAAGATTATTCGCGAAGGGCGTCGCGTAATTGCCGCCGGTATGAATCCAATGGACGTAAAGCGCGGTATTGATATGGCGGTGTCGGCGGTTGTTGCCGATATCGATGCGCACGCACGTCCGGTCAAAGACAGTGCGGAAATCGCACAGGTTGCGACAATTTCTGCAAATTCTGACCGCGACATTGGCGAAAAAATCGCCGGCGCCATGGAAAAGGTTGGCCGCGAGGGCGTGATTACAGTAGAAGAGGCCAAAGGTCTGGAAACAGAAATCGACGTTGTCGAAGGAATGCAATTTGACCAAGGGTTCATGTCTCCATACTTTGTCACCAACAGTGAAAAGATGCTGGCGGAATTGGACGGCGCGCAAATCTTGGTCTCTGAAAAGAAAATCACCGGATTACAGGCATTGTTGCCAATCCTTGAACCAATCGCACAATCTGGTCGTCCATTGTTGATTATTGCCGAAGATGTCGAATCCGAAGCGTTGGCGACATTAGTGCTGAACCGCCTGCGTGGTGGGCTGAAAGTTTGCGCGGTCAAAGCCCCAGGGTTTGGTGATCGCCGCAAGGAAATGCTGAAAGATATCGCCGCGGTCACGGGTGCAACCGTAATTTCTGACGATATGGGTATGACATTTGAAAACATTACCCCAGCGGTTCTGGGCAGTGCGAAAAAGGTCGTCGTCAGCAAGGATTCAACCCTGATTGCCCAAGGGGCGGGCGACAAATCCGCCATTGACGCGCGTGCAGATGAAATCCGCAAATTGTTGACCACAACAACATCTGAATATGACCGTGAAAAACTGTCAGAACGTTTGGCAAAATTGGTCGGCGGTGTCGCTGTTATCAAGGTTGGCGGCATGACAGAGG
Organism: uncultured Rickettsiales bacterium; assembly: GCA_900546225.1. Classification (GTDB taxonomy): domain Bacteria; phylum Pseudomonadota; class Alphaproteobacteria; order Rs-D84; family Rs-D84; genus Enterousia. Next base: position 14,295 of record URBZ01000012.1, read on the forward strand.
TCGAAGTTAAAGAAAAGAAAGACCGTGTTGACGACGCATTGGCGGCGACACGTGCGGCGGTTGCCGATGGTATTGTCGCGGGTGGCGGTATTGCACTGGTTCGTGCGGCGGCGGCATTGGCAAACGTTCATGGCGCAAACACAGACCAGAACGTCGGCGTTGACATCGTTCGCCGTGCAATCGTTGCCCCATGTGCCCAGATTGCTGAAAACGCGGGCGTATCGGGTGAAATTGTCGTGGGCAAGGTTTCGGAATCGTCCGACTATAACTTTGGCTATAACGCCCAGACCGGCGAATACGTCGATATGATGGCGGCGGGTATTATTGATCCGGCCAAGGTTGTTAAAACGGCAATTCAGGCGGCGGCATCGACCGCGGGTGCAATCCTGACGACGGGTTGCGTAATGTCTGAAATCCCCGAAGAAAAACCGGCAACCCCCGCAATGGGTGGCGGTATGCCCGGAATGATGTAAAAAACGCCCCGTTTGGGGCGTTTTTTTATTCCCCGCCATCGGGCCCCGCAAAATTGATAAATTTTGTAGGTGATTCCTTGGAGGGGTGTCGCACGTATGTGCGACGGGGAGGGTTACTGTTTAGTGATAAAGTGACACAGTGATATAGTGATAAAGTTTTAGAATATAAAATTTAAAAACGTGTCGCCTGCGGACTGGCGTCCTTGCTCTTTTGTCATTCCGGTGCTTGACACCGGAATCTAGGTAATAATGTCGCGCCGAATGGCGCACCTTTATATTTACTGGATTGCTTCGTCATTTCATTCCTCGCAATGACAATGTTTCTAGAACGTAGTAAGTTCCCCTCCGGTGGAGGGGGGGCGCACGCAAGTGCGACGGGGAGGGTTGGTTAGTGATAAAGTGATATACAGAAATTAAAAACGTGTCGCCTGCGGACTGGCGTCCTTGCTCTTTTGTCATTCCGGTGCTTGACACCGGAATCTAGGTAATAATGTCGCGCCACCGGCGCACACATTATTTTTATCGCGCTTGCTATGTGAAAAACACTGTGCTAATGTGAATACGACCAGAAAAGGGAGAATACCAATGAAATCATTCGCATTTGCTGTCACCGCGCTTGCATTCACACCAATCGCCGCCAATGCTGGCATATACAACACAGGCACATGGCGACCATACCTGACATCTGATTTGGGCGTAACATATACCGATGCCACAATTCACGGGTATGACATGGGCGGTTTTACCGGCGTATTTAACATTGGCGCAGGTATGCGCAACGACCGCGCGCGCATCGGCATAACATATCAAAAGCGCGACACAATCAGCGAACTATTCTCGTCGTGGATAACAGAAACAAATGCGTCATTGGACGAACAGGCCGTTATGGCCAACGTGTCATACGATATTATTTCAACAAATTGGGTTGCTGTGTACGTTGGCGCAGGGGCGGGCGCAAATTTCTATGATTTCAAATTGGAATATGACGACGGTCGTCCGGATTATACTGAAAGTGGTACTGGATTTATCGGAAACTTGTCCGCGGGCGTAACATTACGCATCGCACATGTCGGTTTGACCATTGGCGCGGATTACGGGTACGCATCACACCCACGTTCAACCACAATTACACCGCGTATCGGTTTGAACCTTAGTTTTTAACCAAGCATTTTTCCAAGATTTTCTTTTCTTCATCGGTGCGTTCGGCATCGGCGGACGCGTCGCGCCCCAGAATCCCAACGCATGATTTGAACTGGTTATCGTCCGGACATGCAAAGCATTTCTGCATCAAACTGGCAGAATACTTGGTGTATGTTTCCTTGGCCACACAGCGTTTGTTTTTGGAATCCCAGAATTGCGTCCCGGAATCGCACTTTACGCAAATATTGTTGGCACTGATGCCCTGATACTTGGTTGTTTCGCACGCGACACATTTGTTAGACGTTGCAGATTCAAACGCCTGAACATTGCTGCACGGTTCAATGCACGCACTGTTGCGCTTTACCGTGCCCGTTGGACAGTTGTCGGGTACGGTGCATTCTACATCTGATATAGTGTTGCCACAAACATCTTTGACCACTTCATAGGTGCATTTACCACTGGTCAACTGTTTTTCCATGGTTGTGCGTATTTCCCATGTTGGGTTTTCAACAAATTTCCCCTCGTCACTCAGTGTGCCGTTACAGCACCAGAATGTGCGCCCATTATGGGTAAAAGATTGATGGTGATAGTACCAGTTCTTGTTGTGCTTTTTGCGTGCCTTTCTGCCATGGCACGACTGTGTTTGCGCGCCACAGAACCAGTATGTATTAGTCCCTTTGTTGTCCATCCAACATTCTGTGCGATAACCCTCAAAAAACTTTGCATCGGCGTTGCCGACCATCAGTAACCCAACCAGTACAGGCAGAATGAATTTGCTTTTTGTCATTTTTTCTCTCCATTGCAACGCGTGGCAACGTAATTATTATCACCATAATAATACGTTAAATTGCACTTTTTTGCAATCACAATTTATGTTCATTTTAATTCCGTGGCAAGAACGTAGCAAGTTCTCCTCCTGTGGAGGAAGTACCCGAAGGGGGAGGTGGTCTTTTGTCTGAATGCACTAATTTTATTATTACG